>JAKAFO010000405.1 GCA_021819735.1 Deltaproteobacteria bacterium | reverse complement strand
AGGCGAAGACGGAAGGCGGACGAAAATTTTAACCGCAGGAATATATCGGCATATTTCGAGGATTAAAATTTTCGCCCAACGCCGAAATCGGCGAAAATAGCCATTCCTGGATGGACACGGGCTAAAACGCCGGATGCAGGGTGTACATGCAGACGATGCCCTCCTGGCGGTTCACTTCGGCCTTGGTCGGTTCTCCGTCCAGAACGCGCGCGAGCAGTTGCCGGATCGTGCGGCCCACCGCGTCGAGCGGGGTTCCCTCCAGAACCACGCCGGCGTCCACATCCATGTCATCTTCCATGCGGCGATACAAGGAGCTGGTGCTGGCCACCTTGATGACCGGCACGATGGGATACCCGACGGGGGTGCCGCGCCCGGTGGTGAACAGGATCGCCTGGCAACCGGCCGCGGCCAGGCCGGTCATGGATTCGGTGTCGTAGCCCGGGCCGTCCATCAACACGACCCCCTTGGCGCCGGGCACCTGGCCGTAGGCCACCACCTGGGTGATCGGGCGGCTGCCCGATTTGACGATGCATCCCAGCGACTTCTCCTGGATCGAACTCATGCCGCCATCCATGTTGCCGGGCGCGATCACGTAGGCCGCCAGGGGGCCCAGCAGGTCGTGGGTCAACTGTTCCGCCTCGGCGACCATGGTGCCGATCTGGCCGGCCACCTCCGGGTTGCAGGCCCGGCGCTGCAAAATATGGCTGGTGCCGATCATTTCGGTATCCTCGGTGAGGATCACGGTGCCGCCGCCATCCACCAGCCAGTCCGAAACCCGGCCCACGGCGGGGTTGGCCGTGAGGCCGGAAAAGGCGTCCGAGCCGCCGCACTCCAACCCCAGGCAGAGCCGGTCCAGCGGCAGGGTCCGGCGTTCCAGACAGGCCGCCTCGGCCAAAAGGCCGGTGACGATCTCGATCCCCCGGGCCGTGGCGCGGCGCGTGCCGCCCAGTTGCTGGATCTCGAGATGGGCCACCGGCTTTCCCGCAAGGGCGATCTGCGCGGCCAGGCCTTCGGCCTTGATCATCTCGCACCCCAGGCCGACCACCAGCACGGCGGCCACATTGGGGTTGCGTCCGAGATTGGCCAGCACGCGGGTGTGCATCGCGTTTTCCACGGCCCGGCCGCAGCCATGGCCATGGTACAGGGGCACGACCTGGGGCAGCGCCCGGGCGATGGCCGCCACCACGCCGTTGGCGCAGGCCACCGAAGGGATCACGGCCACGTGGTTGCGGATACCGGCCGATCCGTCCGGTCGTTCGAAGCCCAGAAAAGTCTGCATGGCTATTACTTCTCCACCGGCATCAAGTTGTGGGTGTGCACCCATTCGCCGGGTCGGATGGCGTCCTTGGCCCGGCCGATGACCTCGCCATATTTAACGATGGGCGCCTGGGCCGCCAGATCGGCCAAGGCCACCTTGTGGCCGCGGGGGATATCGGTGAGCGCCACCAGCGCCGGGCCGTCCGGCCGTTGCAGGGCTTCTCCCTTTTTGTAATCCCGCGGGGCCACGGCGACATTGTCCTGGTCATGAACGGTGATCAGTTGCGATGCCATGGGGCACTCCATTCGCGCGCCGGGGATGATCATCCGCGACATCGATAACATGTGGTTGATGGATCTTGCTTCCTCATTCCGGGCATCCGTTCAAGCAACAATTTATGGTGTAATTTGATCCGCAAGACAAGCGCGAGTTTTATGGTCTCGGCCATTATAAGCGGTTGGAGGGGGGCAGTGCAGGCACACACATGGAGGGTCCGACGGCCGCGCGAAGCCCCGCCGCCGGGTTTAGAGAACCGCGATGACACCTTTCCACGCCGCTCAAACGGCTTCCATGGTCTCCTGGACCTGCCTGCTTCCGTAGGAGATGTTGTCCTCCACGGAGAGATATTCCGACAGGTGGGAAACAACGCCCACGAGGCGATTGCCGAGCGTCAGGCTCAAGTTCTTGTAAAACAGCACCGCCTGGTTGGGATCTTCCATCATGAGCGCTTCGAGGTCATCGCGATCGAAGGCGATCAGCGCGGATGGTTCGGTGCATGTGGCCGAGGCACTATAGATGTAGCGGCCGGTCAGGGCCGACCAGCCCAACGCCTCCCCGCCATGACTCGCGGTGTAGATGGATTTGTCTCCGACGCTCAGCCGGACGCTGCCTTTGATCAGGATGTAAAAGTGTTGCGCCGGCCTGCCCTCTTTGAACAAAACCTTGCCTTTTTCGTGGGACGACTTGACGCCGATCGCCATGATCCGGGCAATGAAGGGCTTGTCCAAGCCCCCAAGAATTTCCGCCTGTTTGAATTGCATACGCACCTCCCCGGGCAAATGCCCTGTCAAAAAGGTTGGCTTTTGCATCCAAGGCGATCCCGGGCGGCTGACAGAGGGGGGGCGTAACGACAAACGAGCTGCGTGCGAATCCTGGAGGAAGATCCATGCGCATCCATTCGGCGCAGCCGCTTCACCTGGTGCCGGCAACGCTTGAATGCAAATAGGAAAGCAGAAGATTAAGGCTTATCCATGGATAAGGCAAGCGCCACTAACCATTCCTTCTCGGAACCCCTCGGGCGTAGAGCGTCTCTTCGATGGCTTTTTGGGCCCAGGCCGGGTCCTGCCGTTGCAGCCCCTGGGCATAGAGGGCCATCACCTCCCGGGCATAAGCCGTGGCTTTGGCGTAAACTTCCGAAACGGCGCGATCCATCGCCTCCCAGGCGCCCTGCTGCGCAAAGGTGTTGAAACCGGCTTTGAGCTCGTCGAAAAGCAGCGGCACCAAGCCGCCGCTGAAGGCCATGTAGAAACCCAAGGCGGCCGCGTCGCGGTCCGCGGCAAAGCGGCGCAACGGCCCCTGGGGCCCGCTGTCGGCCAGCATGTCTTTGAGGGTGCGGATCAGCAACTCCACCAGGGTGTGCGGAAAGTCGGTGAGCATTTGGCGCCACGTGGCGCGCGCGAAGACCTGGTCCTCGAGTTCGCTCAGTTCATGCTGGATGTAGGTGGCTTGCTGCACTTGCAGGATGCGCTCCAGATGGCGCCGGATGCCGTCCGCCTGGGTGTCGGGCAGCTTGCAGCAGGCTTCCAGGGCGAAAGCCAGGGCCGCCCGGCCGCTGTTGGGGATATAGGCGATCTCGTCCCACACGAACATGCGCGCCGCCTCGGTGCGCAGCACCACCTGGTCGTCCTGGACAAAGGCCGGCAGCGTCAGCAGGTCCCGGGCCAGTTCCTCCCCCAGGCGCCAGATGGTGCGCCCGCGCAAGGTCCGGCGCTCCTCGTTGCGCGCCAGAAAAAAGGTGGGCTTCAGGCTGTGGGCATAGCCCGCGCCGTAAAAGAGCCCCTGGGGCGCGAGCCGCGCATTGATCGCCAGGGTGTCGAAGGGCTCGAAATCGCGGTCGCCGATGGTCAGGGGCTGAAATTCGGCCTCGGCCAGCGATTCCCACAACTCTTCGCGCCGGCCGATCCAATCGAGCACCGCAGCCGCCGCGTGTTCTTCCCAGGGCGGCAGGCGCTGCTCCCATTTATAAAGGTCGCGCAGGCGCAGGGCCAGGCCGCAGACCGAGTAGAGGCCCGCGTGGCGGGCGTCGGACAGATCACAATTATGCCGCACTTGGCGGACGAGGCGTTCGACATCCATTTCCATCTCCAGTCAGCAAACCACAAGTTGTATGCAATATGCCGACGCCCGGCCGGGCGTCAATGGCCGGCCCGGCCGTTATTTGAGCGCGAGCTGCCGACGGTGCGCCCGCCACATGTCGGCCGTGTAAATGGCCAGACCGGCCCAGATGCAGCCGAAGGTGATGCCGTCGGCGGTGGTGAACGGCTCGCCGTAGAGCAGGACGCCGATCAGAAAATGGCCGGTGGGCGCGATGTACTGCGCGAACCCCAGGGTCGTCAGGCGCAAGCGCCGGGCGGCGGCCGCGAAGAGCATCAGCGGCAGCAGCGTGATGAGACCGGCGCCCACCAGCAGCAAATCCGTGCGCGCATCGAAACGGAGAAAAACCGCTTCGCCATGCAGATAAAGGACTGCCAGCCACCCGGCGGCCACGGGCAGCAGCAGCATGGTCTCGACCATCAGGCCGGTGACGCTGTCGGTCTCCACCTGTTTGCGGATCAGGCCGTACAGGCCGAAACTGA
>JAKAFO010000404.1 GCA_021819735.1 Deltaproteobacteria bacterium | reverse complement strand
AACCGGCTACCCCCGAGGATGAAGTACCTGATGACTGCTTGTGTACCTCATCTGGAGGTATTTGTCCAGATTTGTTTGTAGCTACTTAATAATGTTTTAGATACCGGTCAGAATAAAATCACCCTGGTAATAGCTCAGATAAGAGATGCACTTGCGCGGCTCGATGGTGCCGTCCGCCCGCAGGGCCCGCGTGGGACAAGCGGCGATGCAGGCATTGCGGCACCATGGGGGACACCCGTTGGCGATGGTGGGCGCGTCGGGTTCGAAGGCCCGGTCCACCACCAGGGTGATCGGCAAGACCCACGAGCCTTGCCGGGCGGCCTTGCGGGAGTAAAAGAGGCAGTTCTTGCCGAAGGTGCCCAAACCGGCCCGGGCCGCGGCCATGCGGTGGGGCAGGTGGCCGGGGAACTTGGATTGAATGCCGTGCTCGCGCAAGTAGGCGCGGAAGGCGGTGATGCGCAGGGCCAGGCCGTCCCGGGTGAAGCGATCGTCATCCAGGTAACAGCGCCCGAAGTGGCCTTCCAAAAATTTGGGAAAGGTTTTCTGATAGTAGGATTCCATCAGGACGATAATGGCTTGGGCCTCGGGCATGATGCTTTTGGGGTCCGTGCCCCGCACCAAATCCAATCCCATGGTTTCGACCCATCCGTACTCTTTTTGATGGGAGACCAGAAACTGACGGTGGCTATCGAACGGTTCGGCGGTGGTAAAACCGATATCCGCGAATCCATTGGCATGGGCGTTTTCGATCAGGTCGTTTTTGGTAAGCATATCTGCTCCCTGGCGATTTGCAGGCATTATTACGGAAACAGAATATGGCCCAAAGCGGCCCGGGTGTCCACACCTTATTGGGATCTATTTACGGCAGGTTGACAGGCGATTAAAGATCGGCGCGTAAAGGGATGGGGGCGGCCAAACTTCAGCCGGTCAGACGCTGATCGCCCCGCAGATGGGCGCCGGCCAGGGCAGTTGACGGTCTTCGGCCAGTTGGTTGTCGAAGCGCTTGGCGATGCGGGAGGGCAGGGGGCTGGACTTGCGCTGCCGCAGATCGACATGGGTGCCCAAGGCTTCCAGGGCCGCGGCGGTAATGCCGCTGGATTCGTTGACCATGAAATGCATGAAGTGAAAGCGTTTGTCCGACCGCCCCAGGATGCGGGTGTGCACCGCCACGGTCTGGCCGGCCTGCACTTCGGCCCAATAGGTCACAAAGTGCTTCAAGGCGAATCCGCCGGCGTGGCTGCGCTCGAAATAGGCGTCATCCAACCCCATGGCATCGAAAAAGCGCCAGGTGGCATTGTCGAACAGGGCCATGTACCAGCGTACGTTCATGTGGCCCATGGCATCGATGTATTCGGTGGGTATGGTTTGCCGATGGTAGAGGGGCAGCAGGGCGATCTGGGCCAGGCTGATCTGGCCCACCGCATCCCCCGCGCCGGTTTTAAAATTATCGGTCAAGGTTGGCATAGGCATCAATTGAAAGGGTTGACGACATAAGGTTCGCTCTTGCCGACGCCGATGGGGGCCGAGCCGGAAGGGGTGCCATCATCGGCGCCCTTGCTCTGGCTGATTTTGAGTTTGATGCTGGCGGTTCCTAGTGCTGCGCCGGCTTCATCGTAAGCTTCGACGGTGATGCGGTGAACCCCCAGGGTCAGGGTGCTGATTTTCAAAAGAGCGCCCTCTCCGATCTTCCCATCCAGTTGGGAGGTCCAGGTCAACTTGACTTTGGGGATTTCGCTGCCCCCCGGGCTCTTGACATTACACGAGAAAACGATGCCCTCACCGAGCACATAGACGCTGTCATAACTGGGGCTGGTGATCGTCACCGCGGCTTCCTGCCCCGCCGCGGCCGGTGAAACCGTTCCGGCACCCAGCGCCAGGGCGGCGATCAGCCAGGTCAACAACCAAAAGATGCTTCTTGTTCGCATCGCGCGACTCCTTTCGATCCCTATTCGGGAAGCGACTTTCGGTAAAGCCGCTTTTATACCAAGCTCGCAACCAGGGCAATTGTTATCGGAAAAGAAGCATGCGGTTTCCGAATCCGATCCCCCGGTACCTGCCATATCGACCCTTTGACCGAAAACTTGAAATGAATTCCGGCCAAGCGCCATGGTTTCAATGCTTGACAAATGATGGGCACGGTGTTTTTATCGGCGCCAATTCGAGGTGAATGTTGATGGCCGGTCTTGGCGAATTTCAGGCAATTTGGGGGATATGGCGTCGCTTTGCGCTGTGGCGCCGCATGCCCTCGGTCTGACGCTCGTAAAACCGCCGATGAAAAAATCCAGGACCGTGGGCTTTTCCCCACGGTCTTTTTTTTGATCCGGGGAGATGCCGCGGACCGCTGACGCAAAGGAGAAATTCACATGCTGATCGTCATGAATCGCAACGCCCCCCCCGAGCAGATTCAACGGGTCGTCCGGATCATCGAAGCCAAGGGGTTCACCGCCCGGCCGATTCCCGGCGGCGACCGGGTCTCCATCGGCATTCTGAACAACGAGGGACCGGTGGACCCGGCGCTTTTCCTGGGGCTGCCCGGCGTCAAGGAGGCCATTCCGGTCACCCGGCCCTATAAACTCGTCAGCCGCGAGATCAAGCCCGAGGATACTCTGATCCAGGTCGGCGGCGTGACCATCGGCAACGGTCACCTGACGGTCATGGGCGGCCCCTGCGCCATCGAAAGCGAAGAGCAGGCCCTGACCATCGCCGCCCATGTGAAGAACGCCGGCGGCCACATTTTCAGGGGCGGGGCCTACAAGCCGCGCACCTCGCCCTACACCTTCCAGGGCCTGGGTTTGGAGGGGTTGAAGATTCTGGCCAAGGTGCGCGAGCGCTACGACCTGCCGGTGGTGACCGAGGTGATGGACAACGAGACCTTCGATCAGGTGGAGGAGTATGCCGACATCGTGCAGATCGGCACGCGCAACATGCAGAACTTCAGCCTGCTCAAGCGCGCCGGCTTGAGCAAGCGGCCCATCATGCTCAAGCGGGGCATGTCGGCCACCCTGGAAGAGTGGCTGATGGCCGCCGAGTACATCATGGCCGGGGGCAACCACCAGGTGATGCTGTGCGAGCGCGGCGTGCGCACCTTCGTGCGCCATAGCCGCAATACCCTGGATCTGTCGGTGGTGCCGGTGGTGATCAAGGAGAGCCACCTGCCGATCATCATCGACCCCAGCCATGCCGCCGGTGTGCGCGACCAGGTGATCCCCCTGAGCCGGGCCGCCGTGGCCGTGGGCGCCCACGGTTTGATGGTCGAGGTGCACCATGAGCCCCAAAATGCCCTGAGCGACGGCGCCCAGTCGCTCTACCCCGATCAATTCGCCCGGTTGTGCGCGGATGCGCGCAAGATGCATGCGGTGGTAAGGGCGGAAAGTTGAAAGTGGAAAGATCAATGTCAAGGAATGATGCCGTTATGAATGAGATCATGGTTACCGGCCAGAGCGGGCGTTCGCGCATCCTCATCGGCGAGACGCTCGATCGTCTGGTGCACTATCTGCCCAAGGGCCGCACGATCTTCATCACCGACGAAAACGTGCAGCGCCTCTACGGCCATCGGTTTCCCGCAGGCGAAGTCATCGCCATCGGCTGCGGCGAGCAGCACAAGACCCTGGAGACCCTGGCCCTGATCTATGACCGGCTGATCGCCGCCGAAGCCGACCGCTCCTCGTTTGTTGTGGGCATCGGCGGCGGCATCGTGGGCGACGTGACCGGTTTTGCCGCCTCGACTTACATGCGCGGCCTGCGCTTCGGCTTTGTGGCCAGCACCCTGCTGGCCCAGGTGGATGCCACCGTGGGCGGCAAGAACGGGGTCAACTTCAAAGGCTACAAGAACATGGTGGGGGTGTTCAATCAGCCCGAGTTCGTGCTCATCGACATCGGACTGCTCAAGAGCCTGCCGCCCGCCGAAATCGCTTGCGGCCTGGCCGAGATCGTCAAGCACGCCTGCATCGCCGACGCCGCCTATTTCGATGACATCGAGCGTCATGGCGCGGCCGTCACGGCCATGGATGAATCCGTACTGCTGCGCCTGGTGCAGCGCTCGGTGGAGATCAAGGCCGGTGTGGTCAACCAGGACGAACGCGAAGCCGGCGAGCGGCGCAAACTCAACTTCGGCCACACCCTGG
>JAKAFO010000403.1 GCA_021819735.1 Deltaproteobacteria bacterium | reverse complement strand
CTTGCTCGAACTCATGGGTATCGAACCGGACCGCATCCATTTTTCCTGGATCTCTTCGGCCGAATCCACCAAATTCGTCAAGGTTGTCAAAGAAATCACGGCCAAGGTTAAAGCCTTAGGCCCCAATCAGCGCTTTGTGAAACAAGCGGCCAAGGTAGCCTAAGATGTCAACATACACTGAGAAGATCAGAGCAATCGCCCAGCAGCTCCTCAAAGAGTGCCGCGTCGATATGGTCATCGGTTTTCGGCAAGGCACCATGCCCATGATGAACGAGCCTTGCATCGTGCGCAAACCCGAAGAGGTCGACCGCCTGGTGTGGGACAGTAATTGCGGCATCAACCTGGCGAACTATCTGACCAACCGCAAGGAGAAGATCGGGGTGGTCGCCAAAGGGTGCGATTCGCGCAACATCGTGACCCACATCCTGGAGAACAAGATCAAGCGCGAGCAGTTGGTGATCATCGGCGTGCCTTGCCAGGGCATGATCGACAAGCGCAAGATCAACGCCGCCGTCCAGGGCGAAATCCTGGAAGTCGCCGAAGCCGACGGTCAGATTACCGTCAAAACCGCCGCCGGCTCTAAAACCTTTAAGAAGGCCGAGGTGCTGCAGCAGAACTGCAGTGTCTGCACCCATCGCAACCCGGTGATTCACGACGAGCTGGTAGCCGAGCCCGTGGCCGAACAGACCGGCATCGATCCCTATGCCGATGTGGCCGCCATCGAGGCCATGTCCACCGAAGAGCGCTGGAAGTTCTTCGATGAGCTGCTGGCGCCGTGCATCCGCTGCTACGCCTGCCGCAACGCCTGTCCGTTGTGCTACTGCCCCACCTGCTTCGTGGACGAATCCAAGCCCCAGTGGGTGGGCAAGGGTCAGGACCCCATCGACGTGCGCACCTTCCACTTCCTGCGCGCCTATCATTGCGCCGGCCGCTGCACCGATTGCGGCGCCTGCGAGCGGGCCTGCCCGGTGGGCATCAACATGCGGCTGCTGACCAAAAAGCTCAACAAGGACTGCCTGGAGCTCTACGGCTGGGAAGCCGGACTCGCCACCGACAAGCGGCCGGCCCTGGACACCTACAAAGCCAACGACCCTGAAAACTTTATCCATTAAAGAAGGCATATTATGAAGGTCATTAAAATCGATAAAAGCCAATGGCCCCAGGGCCTCGCGCAACTGCGCAACGCCTTTCGGCTCTTCGGACCGGTGGGGAAGGGAAAGGTCTCCAACATCGAGGAACTGGCTCCGGGCCAGGAACCCGATCTGACCTTTGGCAACACCCGGCTGTCGCCCAAGAACCTGGTCTTTCCCCAGTCCGAGGTGATGCTCAACTACTCGCTGGACCCCGCCGATCCCGAGCGCAACATCATGAAAGAAGCGCCCAAGGATTATGCCCCCCGGGCGGTCATCGGCCTGCGGCCGTGCGATGCCAAGGCCCTGACCCTGGTGAAGATGAATTTCGACACCGATCAATACAAAGATCCCTACTGGCTCAATCTTTATAACGCCACCACCTTCGTGGGCCTGGCGTGCGATGCGCCCGCCAGCACCTGCTTCTGCACCACGGCCGGCTGCGGGCCCTATAACGAAGAGGGGCTGGACGTGCTGCTGGTGACTCAGAAGGACGGCTACCTGGCAAAGTCCCTGAGCGCCAAGGGCGACGCGTTTTTGAAGGCCGCCGGTTGGACCCAGGCCGCCGATGCCGATAAAGCCATCGCCGATGGCAAGTCCGCCGCCGAAGCCCGGATCGTTTCCAAGATCGAGACCGACACCCTGCGTGCGGCCGACACCATGGCCCTTTACAACGCCCCCATCTGGGAGGACGTCTCGTTTGCCTGTCTCAATTGCGGCACCTGCACCTTCTCCTGCCCCACCTGCTGGTGCTTCGATATTCAGGATGAAGCCCAGCGCAAAAAGGGGGTGCGCATGCGCAACTGGGACAGTTGCATGTTCCCCATCTTCAGCGTGCACACCACCGGCCACAACCCCCGGGACTCCAAATTGCAGCGCGTGCGCCAGCGTTTCATGCACAAGCTGAAGTACTTCGTGGATAAGTACGACCAGGGCATCATGTGCGTCGGCTGCGGCCGCTGTGTGCGCCAGTGCCCGGTCAACATCGACATCCGCAGGGTGAGCGCCATGATGAACAGCCTGGCATCCGCGGCCCAGTGCGCAGTGGGGGGCAAATAACATGACCGTCAAGACCGCCATCGGCACCCCATCAAGGGAGGAACGCGTGGAAAATCCATATCTGCCCTATCCGGTCCGCATCGACGAAATCGTCGTCGAGAGCGAGGACCGCAATCTGAAAACCTTCAAGTTCGTTTTCCTCAACCCGGATGACGAGCAAAAATTCGCCTATCGCGCCGGTCAGTTCGCCGAACTCTCCATCGCCGGCGTCGGCGAGATCCCCATCGGCATCGCCTCGTCGCCGGTGGAAAAGGGCTTTATCAAATTCACGATCAACAAGGCCGGCGTGGTCACCTCCCACCTGCACAACATGAAGGTGGGCGATGTCATGGGCGTGCGCGGCCCCCTGGGCAACTGGTACCCCTGGGACCTGCTCGAAGGCAAGAACGTGCTCATCGTGGGCGGCGGTTTTGCCTTCACCACCTTGCGCTCGTCGATCATCTACATGCTCGACCCGGCCAACCGCAAGAAATTCAAAGACATCAACGTGGTTTACGGCGCCCGCACCCCCGGTATGCTGCTTTACAAAGACGAGCTCATCGCCTGGGAAAAACGCGACGACATCAAGATGCACATCACCGTGGACGGCACCAAGGACCCCAACTGGAAATACAACGTGGGCTTCGTGCCGCCCATCACCGAGCAGAAGGCGCCCCAGGGCGATGCCGACAGCTATGCCATCGTCTGCGGCCCGCCCATCATGATCAAATTCACCCAGCCGGTTCTGGAAAAGCTGGGCTATGACCATGACCACATCATTTTGTCCCTGGAGAACAGAATGAAGTGCGGCATCGGCATGTGCGGCCGCTGCGGCATCGGCCGCGAACTGGTCTGCAAGGACGGACCGGTCTTTACCCTGGCCCAGATCAATCGCACCCCGAAAGAGTATTAAAGGCCGGCTCGGTGGCGCGTGTGCCGGGAAAAGAAAGTTCCCTGGAAGCCGCCCTTTTCGTGTTGACAAGAAGTAGGTGATTCGTTATTAGGGTTAGCTTCAAAGTTTCGGAACAGCAACGGCTGGATAGCCAAGAACCATAAAATTTTGGCAAAGGAGGAGTCTCAATGCCGACAGTTGAATTTGGTGGTAAATCTTTTAGTGTAGACGAAGACGGCTTCATCGATGATTACAAAAACTGGAACGAAGGTTGGGTTCAGTATGTAAAGTCCCAAGAGGGCATCGATGAGCTGAACGATGAACACAAGAAGGTGATCGAAGTGCTCCGCGAGTACTATGAGAAGAACGGCATCGCCCCCATGGTCCGCGTTCTTTCCAAAGTGACCGGTTTCAAACTGAAGCACATTTACGAGCTGTTCCCCTCCGGCCCGGGCAAGGGAGCCTGTAAGATGGCTGGTCTGCCCAAGCCTACCGGCTGCGTCTAATCCGATAGCTCGTTTCCGAACTCAAGAGGCCCTGCCATTCCGGCAGGGCCTTTTTCGTTTGGCATAGAAGGAGCCCGGTCATGCAACTCACCGTCAAAACCCACGCCCAGACCGAGATGATCGACGTCACCGCCCAGGTTCAAAGGATGCTCTCTGAGCATGGCGTCCAAGAGGGGGTGTGCATGCTTTATGTGCCCCACACCACGGCGGCGGTCACCATCAACGAAAGCGCCGACCCCAGCGTACGTGAAGATATCCTCATGGTGCTCAACCAGATGGTGCCCTGGAAAGCCGCCTACCGTCACGCCGAGGGCAACTCCCCGGCCCATGTCAAGGCATCGCTGATCGGCGCATCCCAACTGGTGCGCATCGAAAGCGGCCGCCTGGCCCTGGGCACCTGGCAGGGTATTTTTTTCTGCGAATTTGACGGCCCGCGCACGCGGACGATGGATGTTACGATTCTCGGGAAACCGTAATCCAGGGGAATGTGTTACCCGTAGGGGCAGGCCCCCGTGCCTGCCCTGGCCCCCGTGCCTGCCCTGGCCCCCGTGCCTTCCCTGGCC
>JAKAFO010000076.1 GCA_021819735.1 Deltaproteobacteria bacterium | reverse complement strand
TCTCCCAGGGCAAGGAGTTGAACGAACTGTCGCTCGAAGAGCTCAAGAAGTTCTCCAAGGCGATCCAGGAAGATCTTTTCGACCGGCTGACCCTGGAGCAGATCATCGCCCGGCGCCAATCGGCCGGCGGTACTTCCCAGGAGAACGTGCGCGCCGCAATTGCCGCGGCCCGGGAACGGTTGGGCGGCACCGGGGGCGCATCGATCTAATAGCAAATTAGGCTAATAGCAACCTATGAGCAACCCAATATGAAAACAAGGGGCGCCGGCGCATATCCCTTCCTGGGATGGCTTCTGCTGTGCGGCCTCCTGCTGGTGACGACCTCCGGCGGGTGCGGCAAAAAAGGGCCGCCGGTGGCTCCCAAGCATCCGCCGCTGCCCCAGGTGACGACCTTGGACGGCCGCCTGGAGGGCGACTCGGTCTTTTTGAGCTGGCAACCCGGGGAACCGGCCAAAGGGATCAAGGGATACATGATCCTGCGCTCCCAGACCGATCCGGCCAACCCGCCCTGCGACGGCTGCCCGCGGGTATTCCAGCGAGTCGGGCAGGTCGCGCTGGAATCCGGCAGCGAGCAACTCCGCTTCTCCGAACCGACCTTACCGGGATTCATTTACACCTACAAAGTCCAACCCCTGGGCCTCTCCGGCGAGACCGGGCCTGAATCCAATGCCGTTACCATCGACCGCGGGATGTAACAGAGCGCTTGAAAACTTCACCCAATGCCATTCGGCAGCCTTTCGCGATTACTCGCATGTGCGTGCATGCGGTGCTTAGCCAAAACCGCTGACCCCTCCTTACCCGCTTTGCTTTCAGAAAGTCCAAGAAGAGCGGCGGCATTTTCATAAAAGAGTCGACGCTCAAGCGATTCATCGCCTTTGCAGGCGCCGCGGACGACCGGCCGCCTCAAGCGCACACCATTTTTAAAGTCCTTTGGCACTTGACTTCGTAAGGATCGCATTTCCGACAAGGGCCGAAATAATTGCTTTCTTCGATAATAGCTATCGTATTTGCGGTGAATTGAAAGTATGTTGAATTGGTTAATCCAATTGGGGTTGAACAGGATTTACAAGGGAGCGTCACGGCCATGGAAAAATTCGGTGATTACATCCTGCATCAAAAAATACGTGATACCCGGCATTCGATTGTTTACCGCAGCCAAAAAGAGAATGCGGCCCAGAGCGTTATGCTCAAGGTGCTTAAAACAAAATATCCGACACCATCGGAGATCGCCAGGTTCAGACAGGAAAATAAGATATGGATGGCATCGTCAAAACCGTGGACCTGGTTGAGCACAATAACCGTTTTGCGATTATCGAAAAGGATTTTGACGGCATTTCAGTCCGGGAACTGATTAAATCCAAAAAAATCGGTGTAAAATTGTTTTCGCAGATTGCGGAAAAGGTTTCCGGCACGCTGGGGAAGCTGGGCTTGCTGATCGATGATAACCAACATCTGCCTTCCAAGCGGGCTCGGTTGTTCCTCTGGAATCGGTGGAAGCAAAAAGCGGAGTTTCATACTCAATAGACATCCTATGGCCACTTCTTCTTGTCCAGCGAATTTAGTATGCTACCATAATTTATTGAGAAGTTACAGATCCTTCTTCGTTTAACCGGACACTACTGCGGTGGACTAATAAATTTCGGATAGCATTTTCAACACTTCCAAAAGCCATTTCACGCCGCCCGCATTTCCTTGGGGGACAAGGTCCTTCGATATAACCGCCTGGACCAATGCTTTGGCATCGCCTCTGGCTGTTTTTAGCATGACACCGGCTCCCGTCGCGGCACTTTTCCAGATAACCGTTGATACGGCATCCGCAGAAGCGCCGTTTTGGAAACGCACATTGCCCTGGTGGCAGCGCAACGTTACGGCAACTGCCTCATCCTTGGTTTTCATCACCAGCACTGTATTCTTTTCCAGAAGTTTCGCTCTAAAGGACTTTGATCGCCTCGCCGCAATACGGATTAAAAGATACAAACCAAGGAGCACGAATTTGAATTTCATCTTCTGTAACATAACCACCGCTTTCGAAATATTGAGGACACGTGCATTTAAAGCGTATGTGCCAAAGTCGGTCATGAATTTACTACTTTCGCATTGCCGTGAGCTAATAGGACTTGGGCAGCCCGAGCATATGGGCGATGACATTGATCGCCATTTCATCGGTAATGGGGGCGAAGACCATTTGCTTGTAATCGCGAAAATACCGCTGCATATCATATTCCATGGTATATCCGTATCCTCCCAGGATCTCCATACCCTTGATGGCGCAGTACTCCGAGGCCCGGGCGGCAACGATTTTGGCCATCTGAGCCTGTTTCGCGCTTTCATAGCCCGCCAGTGAACGGCTGATGGATCCGTAGATCATATTGCGGGCATTCTCGATCTGGATGGCCATCTCCACCAGATAGTGCTGAATAATCTGAAACTGCCCGATGGGCCTGCCGAACGCCATGCGTTGTTTCGCATATGCCAGGGCATCCTGGTAGGCAGCGTTGGCGATCCCCAGTGAAAGAATGGCGGTGCTGACACGTTCCATATTGAACAAGGCCACCATGGCATTATTGCCTTTTTTGCGCTTGTCGTCGCTCGATGGCGCCTTTTTCTCCTTGCCCCTCTCACCGGCTACCAGAAACTGATAGGCCTTATTCTTCCGGCCAAGCATGTTGTCCTTGTGAACACGGACATTGTCATAGAATATTTCGTTGCAGGCGCAGGCGTGAATCCCCAATTTTGGAATCTTACGAACGGTGATCCCCGGGGTCTTGGCATCCACGATAAAGACGGACCAAGAATCTTTTTTAGGCGCCTCAGGGTCCGTGATAGCGATGGTAATAAGGTAATCCGCCACATGGGCCGCGGTGATGAAAACCTTCTGCCCATTCAGCACATAGTAATCGCCATCTTCCACCGCCGTGGTCTGCAGGGCGTTGAGTATATCGGTGCCCCCTGTTGGTTCGGTCAAGGCCATGCACATTTTTAGTTCGCCCTTCATGAGCCTGGGCAGATATTTGGCCTGCTGGGATGGATTTCCAATCATGGCGATAAAACCCATTCCAAAGTGGACGGAAGCCCCGATTGCGATCATTACAGCCGCGGAGGCGGTGGCGAGTTCTTCCTGGATGATCAAATTGGCATAAGGATTGGTAAAATCCCATTGAAAGGCATCGATTTCGCCCAGCTTTTTCCAGAGGTCATCCGGCGGGAAATCGCAATTTTCGTCCATCCACCGAACGTACTCCCGGGTCAGCTCCTTTTTGCAGAACTCCCGGATGGTTTGTCGGACCAGGCTTAAGTATTTTTCATCCCAACCATAATACGGCATAACGCTGCTCCATTACTTCTTGAATGAGAAATCCGATCCTACCGGCTTGAACTTGGGCAGGTGTATATCGTCCGTGACCGGATCGAACACCACTTCGACCTCCTGGCCCAGTTTCAATGCGGCGTAATCATCATACCCGACCAGCATGCTTCCGATGCGGACCTTTTCGTACATGTTCACCAGGCAGATGACATAGGGTTGGTCTTCCTTGAAATCAGGCGGCGCTCCTTTTTCCACCAGGCTGAAACTGAACAGCCTGCCTCGTCCGCCGGATTTGATGTACTCCAGATGTGTGGATTGGCATTTCGGGCAGACTTCCCGAGGATAAAAAATGTTCTTGTCACAATCTTTGCAGTGCTGAATTAATAGTTCACCCTGTTTGGCGGCTTCCCAGAATTCTTTGGTGTAGGGCCTGATTTTGGGCAACGGTTTGGTATAGGGCATTTTTTCCTCCTTCCATCGTATAGGTGCTTTTGTTACGGATTGGTTCCAAAGATCTCGACGAAAGAACTGTTGCCGACGCCGCCCATGGCAGTGGCCAGGGCGATTTCGGGATTTTTCACTTGACGATCGCCGGCTTCACCGCGCAGCTGCCTGATGGCCTCGACGGCAAAGAGCATCCCGCCGGAAATGGCGCAATGGCCCCGGCTGAGCATGCCGCCGTCAGTGGTCACCGGGAGCTCCCCGCCGGGAGCGCCGCCACCTTCGTACATCCATTTCGCGGCGGTTTTCATGTCCTTGCACAATCCCAGACTGGATAGCCAGGCGAGCGTGCCCAGCGGGTAGGGTTCGTAAATGGAAGCCAGATCTATATCCTTGGGACCGATACCGGCCATGGCATAGGCGGCGTCGGCAGCCATTTTCTGGCCTTCGGCACCACCGGCCTGGGCCTGGCTGACATTGGAAAACGAAAACGAGCTTCCAACCCCCAGAAGATAAATCGGTTTAACGGGCTTGCGCTTGGCGTTCTCGGCGGAAGTCATGATTAGGGCCGCCGCACCATCCGCCAGGGGGGGCGCTTCCAGGGTATGAATGGGGTCCGCCACAAAGCCAGAGTTGAGCACATCGTCAATGGTGATCCGATTCCGGTACATGGCATTGGGATTCATGGCCGCCCATTGGCGATTGCTGACGGCCACGCCGGCGGATTGTTCCGGTGTAACGAGTTTGGCCAGAAACGCCAGTTTCATGGTCAGAGCCACTGCACCGATCTGAAAAAAACCAAAGGGTCTTTCCCAGTCTTCATGGTGCAGTTTGGCAAGGGAATCCACCGCTTTGTCGCGTTTCATGGTGCCCCATTTGTTGGACGCTACCATCAACACGTTTTTCGACTGGCCGGAGAGAATCAGACCGGTGGCCACTTTGATCATGGCGGAACTGGATGCCCCGCCGGCATACATCTGGAATTCCAGATTGGTTTTCAATCCAATCTCTTCACCAAACAGCCCGATGCCCCAGTCGTAGACCTCATCCGCAAAAGAACGGGTCGAGATAATCGTATCAATTTCCCCTGCCTCGAGCCCGGCGGTCTTGAGCGCCATCAAAGAGACTTCGATGGCCTGTTGTATGGATGTCCGTTCCGGATATTTGCCCACCGGGCAGTCTCCGTAGCCGATAAACGCTACTTTCCCTCGGGTGTTCATTGCAATCTCCTTTATATACGATCTTTTTTACACGTTTCGTATTGACTTTTCAGTGCTTTGCGATTGATCTTGCCGACATCGGTTTTGGGCAGAACGGGTAGGATATCGATCGATTTTGGTGATTTGTAACCGCTGATATGCTTCTTGCAAAAAGCGATCAATTCTTCTGCATCGACTGATTGGTCTGGTTTGACGGCAACGACCGCCTTAACCGCCTCCCCCCACTTTTCATCGGGTATACCAAACACCGTAGCTTCCATGACCGCCGGATGCTGGTAAAGGATATTTTCAACTTCGGTGGGATACACGTTTTCGCCACCGGTAATGATCATGTCGTTTTTGCGGTCAACCAGGAAGATATAGCCATCCTCGTCTTTATAGGCGATGTCGCCGGTCCACAGCCATCCTTTCTGCAAGGTCCTGGCCGTGAGTTGCGGATCCTTCCAGTATCCCAACATGATATTTTTGCCGAAGACCGTAATTTCTCCCTCTTCTCCAGTCTGACATTCAGTGCCGTCCAAACGGCGGATCTTCACCCTGGCGTTGATGGTTTCGCGCCCCACCGACTTGGATCGCCTGACCAGTTCCGGGTCGCCTTCGGTAGCAAATTCACTGGCACTGAGACTGGCCACGGCGGAAGCGGCTTCGGTCAGGCCGTAGCCCTTTCCCATTTTCAGACCGAACAGTTCAGTGCATTTTTTTAGCGTGGCCGGGGCGATAGGCGCCCCGCCCACTGAAAAACTGGCCACATGGCGGAAGTCTTTCTTATTAAGGTCAGGCAGTTCAATCATGTTCTGGTACACAGTGGGTACCAGGTTTACCACCACGGTTTTTTCCTTCTTAATGAGATCGACAACCTTGGCAGGATTGGTAGTGCGGCTGATCACCACGCAACCCGCCAACATATGAAAGAAAAAGGCCTGCCAATTGGCGATATGAAAAAAAGGCAGGGCAAACAGGGTGCGCAGTCCTGGAACGAGCATCGTCCGCTGCGAGATGGCGATTCCCAGGAAGGCCGATATCATATTGCGATGGGACAGCATCACGCCTTTGGGTAGACCTGTTGTGCCGCCGGTGTACATCAGGATGACCATGTCGTTTTCATCGAGGATTTCCCAGTCCGGCTCCCCGGGATCGCTTGCCGCAACAATCTGTTCATAGTCCAAAAGACCGTTTGCGAGGCTGACTTCGACGCCAATATAGTTTTGGACATTTTTCAAATGCTGCCGAAGACGCACAATTTTATCATAATGCTGGGAACCGACGATCAGACCGACGGCGTCGGAGTGATCGATCACATGGGCCAGTTCACGATCCGCGAGCCGGTAGTTGAGCGGCACGGTGACCATACCGTTTTTAGCCAAGGCATAATAGATTTCGAGGTACTGATGGCAGTTATCCAGAAGCACGGCGATGTGGGCGCCCTTGCGATATCCCATATTCTTCAGCCCGTTGGCCAGACGGTTGATGCGGTCGTTGAACTGCCGCCAATTGAGGCGTATGGCTCCGCACACGACGGCTTCCGTGTCCGCAAACCGCCGGGCGTTGAGCATTGGAATATCTCCCAGATAGATCATGTCGTTTCTCCTTTCTGGGGAGATTTCTTCCGAACTTTGCGTTCCGGTTTAACGCCGAGCAGACGAGCCAGGTTGAGACCGAAAATCTTGCGGCGGTCCTGAGCCGTAATTTTCGGGTACCCCCAACCCGCCTGCATGTCTTCCGGTATTTGGAAGTCCCGCAAGCCGACCACCGCCGCCTTGACCTGGATGCCGAAACCGGCATAATCCGTTCCCCAGATGATCCGGTCCGGCCCCAACCACCGCAGGGCTTCGCCGATAATGTGCGCGAATTTGCGCGGTGCGGAAAGCGCCCAAGGTACCAGCAGACTGAGGCAGACATACACATTGGGATGCCCCAAGGCCACCATGTTCAGGTCGTCACAGTAGGGATAGCCCATATGAAAGGCATTGATCTTCAGCTCGGGGAAGTCCCGGGCCACATCGTCTAAGTAGATGGGCAAAGCGTATTTGCTTTTCCCGGGCGGCACCCAGGAAAAGCCGGTATGGATATCCAGGACAATCCCGAGTTCTTCGGCCTTTTTGTAAAACGGCCACAAGTCCGGGTCATTGATATAGGTGTCTTCAGGCGGATAGAATTTAAAAATCTTTGCCCCTTTCTCCTTAACCCAGTATTCCAGCTCCCAGATGGTGTTTTTAACCCCTTTGTGTTTAATCGGAGAGATATTGGGCTGATACATGAACCTGTCGGGGTTTGACTCCACAACCTTGGCCATCTCGCCGTTGGTGCACCAGCGGGTGGTATAGCCGGTGGTATCCATCATCGATTCAGGAAGCAGACAGGCCACATCCACGCCGTATTTGTCCATGACCGCCAGAAGCATCTGCGGATCGCTGCTTTTTGTGACTTCCCATTTCTCCATGCCGGACAACAATTTGGGCGGTATCTTCTGCATGAGGGGCCGGTTGATATTCTCGATGGCCTTCCACCACATCTTCACACCGGGAAAGTGGTTGATGGTGTCCATATCCCCCAGAAGGTGCGGTTCGGGATCGATCTTGAAATAGTCGTCGTCAAATGTATTATCGATTTCCTGCACGGCTCATTTCTCCTTTGCGTCCATCAGTGATCCTGCAGTGCGATCAGCGTTTTTGGACTTCAGCCACGATCGTCCGCAGCAATGAACTTTTTTTCTTAACATCGGACTTATCGAAGCTGAAGCCCTTGGCATCAATTCCCCTTGAACACGGGGTCTCGCTTCTGAATCCAGGCCATCACCCCTTCCTTGGCATCATTGGTGGCGCTGAGCCACATGATGGCGCCGCGCTCCACGCCCATGGCATTGTCCATGCTTTCCACATTGAGGGTAGTATTAATAACGGTTTTGCAGCCCTGAATGGCCAGCGGGCCGACTTTTTTCATGCGTTGGAGCAGCGCCTGGGTTTCGGATTTGAGATTTTCGGGCGGGAAAATTTTATTGACCAGCCCCAGCTCTAAAGCTTCCGCAGCCGTAATTTTTTCCGCCGTCATGATCATTTCCTTGGCCCGTCGCGGTGAAATGGCCCTTGGGAGACGAACGGTTCCTCCCCATCCCGGCAGGATGCCCAGGCGCCCCTCCAGAAGACCGAAAGTAGCCGTTTCAGCGGCGTAGACAATATCGCAGCAGAGCGCCAACTCAAGGCCGCCGGCATAACAGAGGCCGTTCACCATGGCGATGACCGGCTTATCCAGGTTTTCAATAATCCGGCAGATCTCGGCCCCTCGGTTTTTCATGAAATTCCACTGGCCCACCCGATCCAGTTTGGCAAAAATGCTGATATCACCGCCGGAACAAAAGGCTTTCCGGCCCACGCCGGTCAGCACCACTGCCCGGATCGCACGATCCTGGTTGATGGTCTGAAAGGCCGACAAGAGATCTTGCTGGATCTGATCGGTAAGGGCATTGCGCATCGGCTCGTTGTCGATAGTCAACCAGCACACGCCGTCTTCGATTTCATATCCCAGGTTCCGGTAGGCGGGCTTGATATTGTTTTCTTCAGTCATGGTCGTGTTCCTCGATTTGAGCTAAAATGACAGGTAATTCCGGGAAGGCTGGATCACGAAGCCTCGCCGCCTTGCATCTGTTTGATCAAAAACGATCGGACGGTAGTCATTCGGTCAACGCCCAGATCCGGAACAGAAACCGTGTCTTTGCCCCTTTGCCAACTCGGACGCCAGTATTCCTGTATATACTTTTCCCTTCCCAGGTCGGGATTGATCCTGCACCGGACAGGGAGGCACATGGATGTCCGAAAAAGGCAGTCATTGCACCGCAGGCATTTTTTGAATTTCTTCCCCTGTGCGACTTTTTGGGGCCAGGTCGGATCCGCCAAAAGCTGACGCCCCATTGAAATCATATCCGCCTTGCCGGATCGGATCGCTTCCGCCGCGTTGGCCGGATCATGGACGGATACGGAAATGACGGGTACATGATTGGGCAGTACCGACTTGAACCCCTGGGCTTCTTCCAGCAGATGCAGGTTTTCCTCATCCGGAAACATCCATTTCAGCGCCTCGTAGGAGCCGTCCGATAGATGCACATAATCGATGCCCAATTCTCCCATCCGCCGAACTACGACCTTGAGTTCTTCATGGGAAATCCCACCCGGCATATGCTCGTCGCCTGAAAGACGGATGCCGACCGGGAATTTTTTGCCCACCTTGGCCCGCACTGCTTCATAAATTTCGGTGACGAACCGCATTCGGTTTTCCAGGGAACCGCCATATTCATCCGTCCGTTTGTTGGCGCGGGGAGACAGGAACTGGTGCTCCAGATACCCATGGGGAGCATGCAGTTCGATCCCGTCAAAACCAGCCAGCATGGCCAACACACAGGAATTGGCGAACTCCTTGATCTCGGATTGGATCTCTTCCCGGCTCATTTCACGCGGGGTATCCGATTGCACCATGGTGGGAAAGCGGGAATCGAGATAGGACCAGTGTTTGTCCAGTTTTTCAACAAAGCCTTTTGGAATTAACTTGTAGAAATTTGCGTCATGTTTATAGGCAATGGCCGATGGAGCCGGGGGTTGAAGATGATCAGGGCTATGCCC
Organism: Deltaproteobacteria bacterium; assembly: GCA_021819735.1. Classification (GTDB taxonomy): domain Bacteria; phylum Desulfobacterota; class Desulfobacteria; order Desulfobacterales; family Desulfosarcinaceae; genus Desulfatitalea. The sequence goes on along the minus strand of JAKAFO010000076.1, from coordinate 8,031 downwards.
CTGTCTTCCGAAACCGATGGACAATTGAATGAACATTTTCGAACCAAAGGCATGAACGGTTTCAACCATCTCCTCAAGCCCCGGGATATGCGTGGTATTGAACAAGTGCAAGTTGGTAGTATAGGGAAACTGCGACGACAGCCGCGTTCCCATAACACATTCGGAAATGATCAATCCGGTTCCGTATTTGGCCCGGGCGGCGTAATATGCCATGATCTGCTCATTGACATAACCCAGGTTGTTCATGGAAAACAGGGTGTTCATCGGCGCCATGACAATACGGTTCTTGATTTCACACGTACCTATCCGAATAGGTTCAAAAAGCTCGGGGGACTTCGTCTGTGTGGTATCTTTTGACATATTCCACCTCAATACTTTTCTTGTATGGATAGTGACTACAGCATCTCTTGTGCAGCGAGTAGAAATGTCAAATCGCCGTCAAACTGCATTTTCCCCTGCATCACCAGCGTAGGGCCGTCGGTATTCTTTCGACGCAGTTCCAGCCAGTCTTCCAATTTCACGGTGATCTCGGCGTCAGGCTTATCGGGATTGGTATTATTCAATACAATCATGACGGTTTCCATATCACCATCATTGTCGATATCCACTTTCAAGCAGCCTTTGAGGTTCTGGAGAGAGCCAAAACGATCCTTGTCCTCCGCTTCCCCTCCGGGCACCATGTAGCCCTCAAGGCCGGTTTCCAGTTTGCCGGTTGCCATATCGCGCCAGAATTTCTTTGTCATGGAGATGGACACCATGGCACCGGGGAAACCGCCGGCAACGATTTGCACATTTTCACCATTGGACACCTTGATGCCGTACTTGTCGCCTTCAACGACATAGTTGGTAGTGAACTCCTTGTTCGCGAGCCAGGACAGATCGGTGGTTTTGATGATGTTCTGAACCCTTTTCAAGAGATAGCCTTTGAAAAAATCATCAATCGAAATAGTTTCCGGGGCATCGAATAGCATTTTGTTCCTCCTTTGCCTAAATATTGAAGTGTTTAATACGATAACGTATCGTATTGTGTATTCGACACATCCCCAATTTTCTCTCGATTGTCAAGCACTTTTTAGAAAAATATAGCCGATATTATAAATGTATAAAAAATGCATGTAGTTAAAATATAAACTCAAATGAGGATGATTCTCTTTGGCGGGACAAATAGCCGACACGATTGATTAGAATCAATTTCAAATCCCGTCTGTATTATGGCGGGAAAGGTTTTGAAATGAATTCTACGCCATTACATCCGTTGGGGTACTTGTGTTGAAAATGCAACAACTATATAGTTCATGCTTGCGGTCGGAGCATGGGGGGCGTATTGAAAACGCCAAATATCCGATTCGGACGCTTTCGTATCGCATTGTTTATATTTAGGGATAATTGTGCATAATATTGGCCATCCCATACCAATTTTCAAAAGAGGATGAACATGAATCCAAAACATATGACCATATCGGAAGTTTCAGAGGCGACCTCAATTCCCCCGTCAACCATCAGATCCTATCTGGCCAAGAACCTTTTGCCCGAACCCATCCGGACAGGCAAAACCGTAGCCTACTATACCGAGGCTCACCTGGAACGGCTGCATTATATTAAAATGCTGCGTCAGAGCAAAAAACTGCCGCTTTCGAAGATCAAGGAAATGGTGAATATCCGATTCCCCCATATCAGCGCTATAGACAGTTCCAAGGGCATTTACAACCTGCGCCGGCAGATGATCATCGATGCGGCGCTCAAGGTGTTCAAGGAAAATGGTTACAGCGATACCACGGTGGACATGATTGTAAACCAGGCCCACATCGGCAAAAATACATTTTACCAGTATTACCAAAACAAGGAGGTGTTGTTTATCGAATGCGCGGATCGTTTGTGCCGAGAAATGGTCAATGAGATGGAGAAGCAGGTCGCAGGGGAAGCCGTGTTCGCGGAGCGCTTTAAAAAGCGCATTTCCTCCTTCTTGGCATATTATCCCAAGTGGATCAACATGATGAATATCCTCAGAGGGGCCTCTGTCAGCAACCATCCGCTGTTTGCCGACAAACTTAATGAAGTTATGGAGACCATGGCGGAAGCGCTGATCAAAGAAGTTAATGAGATGAAAGCCAACGACAAGGGCAGCCCTTTCCGGAATCTCGATTCCACGATTATAGGCTATGCGCTGATGGGGATCGCGGAATACTGCGCATATTTATACTTCAATAACCAGAAAATCAGCAGCATGCTGAATGTCAACGACATGCTGGACCAAGCCTGGGAGTTGTTCATCCACCCAGCTTCGGATTACAAGGATCCCCTGAAAAATAGATCCGCCCTAGATTCCCCTACTATTGTAACGAGGTAGGAGGCATGACGCCAAAGGTGGTGTAATTTTTTTGTATCCTATTTAAATTTATCTAAAAGTCAAAGTTTCGAATTAAACCAGACCCATAATTTGTGGTATTCAACCTAATCGTAAATAACGCAAACAACAACGTCGATATGGCCAATGTCCATTCGCAGATGAAACAGCACAGGCGAATACCAGTCCGCCCTCAAAATCGGGTCTGAAGGGATGAGGATGCTCGGATCCAAATTGCCGGAGAAGGTCAACGATTCAAGACTCGCGATCGAACTGGTAAAACTCAGGATTCGTTTTGGAAAAATGCGAATCGAAGATCTGACGGACATGCCGATGATGAAGCAAAAAGAGATTTTTGCGTATTTACGCCTGTGCATTCATACGGGGAACGTCGCGTACTTTCTCGATGTGAACCTTTTTTCCTTGATTGTCACCGGAAAGCGGCTGACGATGTCAGAGACGATTACTACGATGTGATCAATACCCCCCACGGGACTGGCCATTGGCGATGTGTCCGGTCATGGCGTTCTTGCCGGGCTCGTCATGTTGATGGTTCAGACAGCGATTCAGACAATGGTGCGAGCCTATCCGGAAATAAAGCCATCGCAATTGTTATCGGCGGTCAATGCGGCCATCAAATACAATCTCGAGAATATGGCCCAAGAGAAATATATGACCAACACCGTATTCTCATTCGATAAAGAGGGAACGGCCCGTTATTCCGGGCTTCACCGGATTTGATTATCTACCAGTAGGAAACAGGGAAAGTGGAACTGCTCCATAGTGACGGGATATGGTTGTCGCCCTGGGACATGGGCCAGAACGATATCGACATGAACCTTCAGATGAATCCGGGAGATGTCTTACTCGCTATACAGCGACGGAATCACCGAAGCAAAGGATAACCAAGGAGAGATGTTTTCTGAAAAGAGACTGGTCGAAATCATGGCCAATTCCGCACCACAACCAACCGAACAGATAAAGAACCAGATCCTGGATAAAATGAAACGCTTCAGGACCGATGATGACATTGCGCTGCTTATTCTAAAGAGGGTGTGATGAAAGTTTGGTTTTGAATGCTTCCTCAAACAGGTACAGGTTTAGAAAGAATAGCGTCCGTTGAGATGACTGAAGAGGGCAATTGGCGTCCTGCCTGCCAGATGGAGGCTTCGTTGGGAAACTTTGCCTTGATAAGCCTACCCGTAGATAGTATGAGCTATTTTCATTATAAACGAGAAAGAACGCCTTCCCATGCATCATTTCGACTACCGCGACCATCAGCTTTACTGCGAAGAGGTGCCGGTGGCGCGCATCGCCGAGGCCGTCGGGACCCCTTTCTACCTCTACAGCCACGCCACCCTGGCCCGCCATTTCACGGTCTTCAAGGCGTCTTTCGCCGGCGCTGATCCCTTGATCTGCTTCTCGGCCAAGGCCAACAGCAGCCAGGCGCTGCTGACCCTTTTTCGCCAGTGGGGCAGCGGCCTGGACATTGTCTCAGGCGGTGAACTGCACCGCGGCCTGAAGGCCGGCTTCGACCCCCGGCGCATCGTCTATTCCGGGGTGGGCAAGCGCGTGGACGAGATCGATGCCGCCATCGGCGCCGACATCCTGGCGTTCAACATCGAGTCCCTGGACGAACTGGCGCTCATCGACGCCCGGGCCGGGGCCTTGAACTGCCGGGCGCGGGTGGCCATGCGGGTCAATCCCGACGTGGACCCCAAGACCCATCCGTATATCTCCACCGGATTGAAGCAGAACAAGTTCGGCATCGACATCGATACCGCCCTGGAGGGCTACCGCCAGGCCCGGCGCATGGCCCATATTGACATCGTGGGGGTGGACTGCCATTTGGGCTCCCAGATTACCACCGTAGAGCCCTTCGAACAGGCCCTGGCCGGTTTGAAAGAACTCCTGCAAGCCTTGCACGGGGAAAACATCCCGGTGCAATACCTGGATATGGGCGGCGGCCTGGGCATCGCCTATCATGATGAAACCCCGCCGGAACCCAAGGCCTATGCCCGGCCCATCCTGAAAGCCATTAAGGGCACCGGGCTGCGCCTGATCCTGGAGCCTGGGCGGGTGATCGTGGGCAATGCCGGCATCCTGGTGACGCGTGTCCTCTACCGCAAGCGGGCCGGCGACAAAAAGTTCGTGATCGTGGATGCCGGCATGAACGACCTGATCCGGCCGACCCTCTACAGGGCCTACCACGCCATCGAGCCGGTGACCCGCCGGCCCGGGGAGACGATCACGGCCGATGTGGTGGGCCCCATCTGCGAGAGCGGCGACTTTCTGGCCCTGGACCGGCCCATGGCCGATGCAGCCCCCGGTGATTTACTGGCCGTCATGAGCGCCGGCGCCTATGGTTTCGTCATGTCTTCCAACTACTGCTCCCGGCCCCGGGCGGCCGAGGTGTTGGTTGCGGGCGAACGTTTCGACCTCATCCGCCGGCGCGAAACCCTGGACGACCTCGTGGCCGGCGAACAGGTGCCCGCATGGCTCTCCGCCTGATCAAATCCAAAGGTACCCGCGCGATGCAATCCATTCCTTTTTATAAGATGAGCGGCAGCGGCAACGATTTTATTATTATCGACCAACGCACGCCGCTGCTGCTGCCGGCCCTGCCGCCGGCCCAGTTCGTGGCCAAGGTGTGCCGGCGCCGCATGTCCGTGGGCGCCGACGGCCTGATCTTCATCGAGCGATCCGAGACGGCCGATTTTAGATGGCGCTTTTTCAACAGCGATGGCAGTCCGGCCGAGATGTGCGGCAACGGCGCCCGCTGCGCTGCGCGTTTTGCCGTTCTGACCGGCATCGCCAAGGAGCGGTTGGCCTTCGAAACCGATGTGGGGTTGATCCAGGCCCATGTCGACGGCGACCAGGTGCGCATCAAAATGTCCGATCCCCACGACTTGGTGTTGAACGATACCGTGACCGTGGCCGGCTACCCCCTGCCCGTCAGCCGGGTCAACACCGGCGTGCCCCATGTGGTCATGGAGGTCAAGGATCTGGCGCGGGCCAATGTCAAAACCGTGGGCCGGGAGATCCGCTCCCACGAGCAGTTCGCGCCGGACGGTACCAACGTCAATTTCGTTGCCCTTTTGGGCGACGCTCTGTGGGGCATCCGCACCTACGAGCGCGGCGTGGAGGATGAGACCCTGGCCTGTGGCACCGGCAACGTGGCCGCGGCCCTGGTGCTGGCGTTGCGCCACAACATCGCCTCGCCCATCACCTTCAAGACCCTGAGCGGCACCTGCCTGAAGGTTTTTTTTCAGCGGGACGGCGAGCGTTTCGACCAGATCTATCTGGAGGGCGATGCCCGGGTGATCTACGTGGGGCAGATGGGGACCGAGGCGTGGGATTATTAAAGCCCATTATATATCTCTCCATAGGGTCCAACCTGGGGGATCGACTGCGCAATTGCTGCCGGGGCATCGATGCGCTCTGCGCCGATGGGGTGGTGGCGTTGCTGGCGCGCTCCCCGTTCTATGAGAGCGCCCCCGTGGACTATCTCGATCAGGATTGGTTCATCAACGCCGCCTTGAAGATCCGGACCGCGCTGTCCCCATTGGATCTGCTGCACCGCCTGCAGGCGGTGCAAGCCGCGGCGGGCCGCAAGGCGGGCGGCGTGCGTTTCGGGCCGCGGGTCTTGGACCTGGATATCCTTTTATATGCGGATCTGGTCATGGACACCCCCGTGCTGACTATCCCCCATCCACGCATGCACAAAAGGCGTTTCGTCTTACAGCCCATGTGTGATATAGACCCGTTGGCCATGCATCCGGTGCTGGGCCGGAATGTACAAAGCCTGTTGAATCAATTGAACGATGACGCGCAAGCGTTGCGGCCATTGCCATGCGACTGCTGATCTACCTTATCTTGGGCTACTTGATCTACCGGGTCGTGCGGACGGTGGTCAGACAAGCGTCCCAACAGAAGGTGCGCAAGACCGACGCGCCGCCGCTGCAGGCCGATGACGTGATGATCCAGGACCCCCAGTGCGGCGTCTATTTCGCCCGGCGTGACGGCGTCGCGCTGACCCACGAGGGGCGGACCCTTTACTTTTGCAGCGAATCCTGCAAAGAGAAGTTTCTTGCAAAATATACGCGAACGGATTGATGCCCGCCATCGATGCTGCCGCCTATTCTTTCCCTAAGGAGCAACCATATGAAATTTTTCATCGATACAGCCAACATCGCCGAAATCAAAGAGGCCAATGCCATGGGCATGGTGGACGGCGTAACCACCAACCCCAGCCTGATTGCCAAGGAAAAAGGGGATTTTAAAGAGATCATCGCCGAGATCTGTCGCATCGTGGACGGCCCCATCAGCGCCGAGGTGATCAGCCTGGACGAAGAGGGCATGGTGCGCGAGGCCAAAGAGCTGGCCAAGATCCACAAGAATATCGTGGTCAAGATCCCCATGACCATCGACGGCCTCAAGGCGGTTCGCAGGCTCACGGCCGAAGGCATCAAGACCAACGTGACCCTGATCTTTTCGCCCTTGCAAGCCCTGATGGCCGCCAAGGCCGGCGCCAGTTACGTGAGCCCGTTCGTAGGGCGCCTGGATGACCTGGCCCAGGAGGGCATGGTGCTGGTGGAACAACTGGTCGAGATGTACGGCAACTACGCTTTCGACACCGAGATCATCGTGGCCAGTGTGCGCAACCCGCTGCACGTGCTGGATGCCGCCCTGATGGGCGCCGACATCGCCACCATCCCGTTCAACGTGCTGAGCAAACTGGCCTCCCATCCCTTGACCGACAAAGGGATCAAGGCCTTCATGGACGACTGGAAAAAAGCGAATCGCTAAGCCGGGAGGATGACGGTGCAGATCAAGGTTCCCCCGGAGTTCCGGGATCGCATCAAGCAGCTTTTGGGAGACCCGAACACCCTGACCCTTTTTCGGGTGTTGGCCGTGCCGCTCGTGGTGATTTTGCTGCTGGTGCCCAACCGCTTTACCTGTTTTCTGGCCGCCATCTTGTTCAGCCTGGCGGCGATCACCGACTATTTCGATGGTTTTCTGGCGCGCCAAAAAGGGTTGGTGTCCAATCTGGGCAAGGTGATGGACCCGGTGGCGGACAAACTGCTCGTCGCTTGCACCTTCATCATGCTCGCCTCCCTGGGATGGGTGCCGGCCTGGGTGGTGTGCATCATCGTCGGACGTGAGCTGGCCGTCACCGGCCTGCGCAATCTGATGGTGGAGCACAAGGAAGATGTATCGGCTTCCAAGCTGGGCAAGTATAAAACGGGTTTTCAGATCTCCGCGTGCATCCCGTTGTTGTTTCACTACACCTACGTGACCATCGACATGCATGCCATCGGAATGTTCTTCTTGTGGGGCGCGTTGATCTTTACTTTGTGGTCGGGGATCGATTACTTTGTGCGTTATCGCGGTCTTTTAAAGGCCTAGTTTTTCTTGTTGACAAGCGGGGGAATTATCGCTAATTACCCGGCTTCAAGCTGAGCGGGAATAACTCAGTGGTAGAGTGCGACCTTGCCAAGGTCGAAGTCGCGGGTTCAAATCCCGTTTCCCGCTCCATTTTTTTTTGGCGGCATAGCCAAGTGGTAAGGCAGAGGTCTGCAAAACCTCCACTCTCCGGTTCAAATCCGGATGCCGCCTCCAACTAGATGCCAAAGGCCTGCGCGATCGCGTGGGCCTTTTTTATTTCGGGCATAAGGGTGAACCTG
>JAKAFO010000075.1 GCA_021819735.1 Deltaproteobacteria bacterium | reverse complement strand
TATGGCGCTGGAACCGGAAAATATTGCCCACCCGTTGACCCTGGCGGCGCTTTACATCGATGGTGGCAAAAACGAGATGGCCGAGCCGCTGCTGAAAGCCTATCTGGAGGCCAAAGACCAAACCGGCCAACGGCGTCTGAACCTGGCCGAGTTCTACTTGAAGCGCGGCCGGAGCGAAACGGCGGAGCGTGTCCTGGCGGATGGCGTCGCAAACGATCCCCAATCCTTTGCCCTGCATCAGGGACTGAGCCAATACTACCTCCAGACGGGCGAGACCCGCCGGGGAGTCGAGCTGCTGGAAGCGTATCTGCAGGCGAATCAGGGAAAAACACCGGCGGATCTGCGCGCCGTCCGTCTATCCCTGGCCGCTGCTTACCTGGAGCAACAGCGGGGCACCGAGGCCTCCCAGCGCATTCAGGAAGTGATCGCCGAGGAACCCGATCATCTCCAGGCCAATTTTCTGATGGGTCGGGTCTATCTGAGCCAGGGCAAGGGCAATCAGGCCCTGGCGGCCTTTCAAAATGTGCTGGCGCGACAGCCCAAGGCCCTGGAGGCCTATCTCTATCTTGCCGAGACCCATGTGCTTCTGGGAGAACTGCCCCAGGCCGTGGGCGTGCTGCAGCAGGCCCTGCAAATGGCCCCTTCGTCCAAGGCGCTGCAAGTGGCCCTGGCCCGGGTGCAGATCTCCCGCAAAGATTTCAAGGCCGCCGAGGCGGCCTACACCCAGGCCATGCTCATCGACCCGGCGGATTTCAAGACCCAAGCCGAGCTGGGCGATTTTTATCTTTCCCTCAAGGAGAACGCCCGGGCCGAACGCGAGTACGCCGAGATCGTCCGTAAGTTTCCCAGCGAGGCCACCGGCTATCTCAAACTGGCCGGTCTCTATTTTCAGCGGCAAGATCCTGCCGCGGGCCTCTCCGAGTTGCACCAGGGGTACTTGCGCAACCCGGGTTCGGCGGAACTGCTGGAAGAGCTGGTGCTCAACCTGACGGCGGCAAAACAGGAGGATGCTGCCCTGGAGATCTGCCGCCGGCGGCTATCCCAAAACGACCGGGAAGCATTTACCCACAACTTGCTCGGCCGGGTGCTGGTCCATCAAGGCAACGTAAAGGAGGCCGAAGCCGCTTTTCAAAAAGCCGCCGATCTGGCCCCCCAATGGCAGGACGCGGTCAACAACCTGGCCGCGCTGTATTTGCATCAGAACCGCACGGCAGAAGCCGTGCAAAAGTTGGAACAAGCGTTGCGCCGGAACCCGCAAAACCAGACGGCTTACACTACATTGGGCGCGATCTACGAGCAGTCGGGGCAGTACCCCAAGGCGATCGCCATCTATGAGCAGGCCTTGGAAAAGATGCCCGCCTTATCCAAAAGCGCCCAACGTCTGGCCTTTTTGCTATGCGAATTCAACAAGGGCGACCAGGATTTGGAGCGGGCTCGCCAACTGGCCACCGATGCTTACAAGGCCAATCCGGGCCAGATCGACCTGCTCGATACACTGGCCTGGGTCTACTACCATGAAGGCGACTTTGCGCGCGCCATGTCGATTCTTCAGCCTCTGACGCAACAGCTTCCCGGGGAAGCCCTGTTGAACTATCATCTCGGGATGGCGCTGCTCAAATCCGGAAAAGCCCAAGAGGCCCGCGGCCGGCTGCAAACGGCCGTGAAGAGCAAAACCGCTTTCATTGGGCGCGCCTCGGCCGAGCAGGCGCTGGCGTCGCTCAAAACAGCCGGCTGAAATCTTCCCGGCAGCGTGGCGCCTGTGCACTTAAACGCTTGGCGGCCCTCAAGCCTTCCATAGCGCGGAATCGCGTCTCAGGCGCACTCATGCAATTTTAATGGCGCTCTCATGATCCGGAAATGCTTTGGGTCTAAAAAGCCGAACATTCTCGGGCAATAACAAGGATAGGCGCCCATTGACCGTTCTTGTACGAAAGGAGCAGCATGAAGATAAACAAGGTCATCAGTCTCAGCGAGCGGCTCAACCAAAGATGGGGAAAACAAGTACGGCGCAGACAGCAGATCCGCGAGCAGTATCTGGCTGCCAAAACCCCCATGCGCTGCAAGTGCCCCAAATGCGAAAAGGTGCATGAGAGCCATCTGCAGTGGTCGGGACGCGGCATGCCGCGGGTATTCTGCAATACCTGCCGACCAATTGTTTCCAGCGTATGCGAAGTGGCGCTCTTCCAGAGCGGAAGCGGCACGGCTAAAAATGTTCATCGGGGTGCCTACATGGGATTCGATTGACGTTTCCGATTCTCAGGATGTTCGTATGGCGGGTTCTGGGGTTCGCGTGCATCTTTTCTTTCGGGCAAAGGCATGGTTGTAAACACTTTTTTTGCTATCGCCCGAAAAAACAACGCTTCCCCGTAACCCTTCGCCGAACCGATCCCGGTGGGCCCGGCAGGTCGAAGGATCAAACCCCTCCAACGTTTCGCCTTTTATATCGATCTGTATTTATATGGAAAAAACAAATGAAAGGGCTGCCGCACGCTATTCTTATTCTAACTTCCATATAATCAAAAGCTAACACACAAGACCTAAAACCCACTAAACTTTGCGGGAAAACAAACAGATTCAGCCTTGGTCGGCGCATTCCCGCCCATGATCTCGGCCTCGACGGCAAATAGACCATAAAACCAAACTGATTGTGACTCAGGAGATGTAACTCACCAGGCGGAGCTATATGCGTTGGTTTCTCCGCCAAGGATGAAAATCAAATGACCAGTGAACGCCACTCCAGACCGCTCGCGGTTGTCAGCGTCATACTGGCGGCCGGACGGGGCAGCCGGATGAACGGCTACAGCGGCAGCAAAACCCTGCTGCCGTTGCAACCGCTGCAATCGCCTTTTGAAGGGCGCGTGCCCATCATCGAGCAAATCCTCGGCCGACTGCCCGAAGGCCCCAAGGTGATGATCCTGCATCATTGTAAAGAGGAAGTCATTGCCGCCACCCGCCCATGGGAGCCTGCCTATTGCGAGCAGCCCCTGCTCAACTGCACCGGCGGCGCTCTGTTGGCGGCCGAAGCGACCCTCAGGGAATACGACAGTGTCGCGGTCCTCATCGCCATGGGCGACGTGCCGTTTGTCCGCCGAGAAACCTATCTGCGCATGCTGCGCGGCCTTTACGAAAACGACATGGTGGTACTGGGCTTCGAGCCGTCCGACAAGAAGCAGTACGGCCTCATCGAGATCAAAAACCAGCGGGTGCGCAGGATCGTCGAGTGGAAATACTGGAAGCGCTTCGCCCCCGAAGCCCAGGCCGCCCTGACCGTCTGCAATGCCGGCATCTACGCGGTGCGCAAAGAGGTTCTGGATCGCTACTTCGCAGTCCTCGCTAACCGACCCCAGATCGTGCACAAGGTGATCGACGGCTGCCTCACCTCCCTGGAAGAGTACTTTCTCACCGACCTGGTCGAATACATGGTCATGGACAGCCGTTCCGTAGGTTGCATCCTATGTGAAGACGAAATCGAACCAATGGGCGTCGACGACTTGCAGAGCCTGGAGCGGGCGCAATACCTTTTCGGAAAAAGTCTCTATTCGGCAATCCGGGCAGATAATAATGGCCACGTACAGCGCAATTAAGAAAGAATTGATGGAGAACCCCCGAACCTGGCTGATCACCGGGTGCGCCGGGTTCATCGGATCAAATCTTCTGGAAGCATTGCTGAAGCTCAATCAAAAGGTGGTGGGGCTGGATAACTTTTCGACTGGGTTTCAGCGCAACCTGGACGAAGTACGCTCGTTCGTATCCCCGGAACAATGGGGCGGTTTTCGGTTCCGGCAGGGCGACATCCGGAATCTGGAGGATTGTCGAAAGGCGTGCGCGGGGGTGCAGATCGTGTTGCATCAGGCGGCGTTGGGATCGGTGCCCCGCTCCATCGAAGATCCGATCAATACCAATTCCAACAATATTGATGGCTTTTTGAACATGCTGGTGGCCGCCAGGGATGCGCCTGTCAAAAGATTTGTCTACGCTGCTTCCAGTTCAACCTATGGTGACCATCCGGCGCTTCCGAAGAGCGAAGATGTTATCGGTAGGCCGCTTTCGCCTTATGCCGTCACCAAATACGTGAACGAGCTGTATGCCGATGTGTTCGTGAAAACCTATGGCATGGAAATCATGGGACTCAGATACTTCAATGTTTTCGGACCACGACAGGATCCAAAGGGGGGCTATGCGGCCGTCATCCCCAAATGGTATTTGGCCATGGTCAGCAGCGAGCCGGTTTCTATTAATGGAGACGGGCAAACCAGCAGGGATTTTTGTTACATCGAAAATTGTGTGCAAGCGAATCTTCAAGCGGCGCTGAGCGAAAACCCGGAAGCGCTAAACCAGGTGTACAATATCGCGTGCGGTGAACGGACTACCTTGCTTCAGCTTTTTGAAAAGATGAAAGATACGGTGTTCCGACATAATCCTCACGCACGGCAAATTCGGGCGAATTTCGGATCTTTCCGGCCTGGAGATATTCGTCATTCGTTGGCGGACATCGGCAAGGCGCGCGGACTACTCGGCTATGAACCTGAGTATGGGCTCTCCGCGGGTTTAGATAAGGCGAGCGGTTGGTACTTGAACTTTTGCCGATCGAAAGGTTGCGTGGAAGAATCGGCGATATGCCCATAAAAGCAAGACTACTGTTCTTTGATTTTATCACCCATTTCGGAGGCGCCCAGAAGAGCACCGCGCTGCTCTTGAAGAAATTAAAGGATCGCTATGATATCAGGGTTGTGGATGCCTATGGCTATTGCCAGCCCTACTTGGAAGAAATCGCAGCCGGAGGGCTGAAGGCAGAAATTTTGATCCCGCGTAGTATTGATGTGGTCATTGGGCATGGCGGCAGGAAGCTTTTAAGGTTTACGGCGCTTCTTCGGCAAATGCCGGATCTGTTGCTGTTAACCAAGAGGTTGATGATCGCCATCCAGGACTTTGAACCGCAACTGATCTGGACGAACAACATCAAGTCCTTTTTCTTCCTGTGGCTGTGTGCACATCGCAGGCGGGTCTCGCTCGGCCTCTACGCCCACGGCTGGTATCATGAAAGCCTGGTGCCAAGATGGCAACGGTTGCTAGTGCGAAAGGCAGCGGATATCGTTTTCGCCGTATCCAATCCAACTAAGGAAGCAATGGGCGCTTGGGGCATGGATCGAAACAAGATCGCGGTGGTTTTTGCGACTGTTGAAGGTGAAGCACGCCTGCAGCTCCGGGGCAATGAATGGGCCGCGCAGCGAGGGATTGCCAGCAGGTTCATCATCCTTGTTCCCGGTACGCTCCTATTTTCCAAAGGCCAGCACCTGGTCCTCGAAGCCGCAGAGATCTTAAAGGGGCAAGGTCGTGAATTCGAAGTATGGTTCGCCGGAGATACCGGCGTTGGAGACGGTTCGAATTACCGCGAGCGATTAAAGCGAATGGCCTCGGTGCCGGGGATGCGGGAGCGGATTCACTTTCTCGGATGGCGCTCGGATCTACCCGATCTGATGACTCGGGCGAGCGTCGTGGTACTGCCGACCTATACCGAAGGTCTGCCCATGGTGATTCAGGAGGCCTTGCTTTTGAAGAAGCCTGTGATTTCCACGCCGGTGGGGGGCATTCCGGATTTGATCCAGGATGGCCGGAGCGGCTTTTTGTTTCCAGTCGGCGATAGTGCCGAGTTGTGCCGAAAGATTGTTTGGGTGATGGAGAATCGGGACATAGCGGAACGGGTCGCCGAACAAGGCTGCAGACGGTACAAGTGCTTGCTATCGGCTGAGAGGCAGATCGATCTGTTTTGCCGGGCCGTGGAAAAGGCTATCGCTGAAACTACAGGAATTCCGGTAATAGAAACTGCTTCTCAAACGCTGAAGATGTAACAACCCCCATGGCCTCATTCTATTTCATTTTCTTGGCGTTCTTCATCGCCATCATTTTCATTCATCCCAAGAAAGCCACCTACCTTCTATGGATACCGCTCTTTACCTATCCTCACGGCTGGTGGTACCAGCGAGGGTACTTGCCGCTCAATATCGGAGCAGATGATCTGCTGTGCGCGCTTCTTTTTCTGGTTTTCTTTTTCAGAGTGACACTTTTTGATCGTAAGAAAGTGCGGTACGGATTCGCATTCTGGACCATTACGGGTTTTACGTTGATATTGCTGATCGCCAATCTGAACGGATATGTCATCGGGGCGGAGGTCGAATGGCTTGTGCCGGTCAAGGCCATATTGAAGGCATTTATCTATTGGGGATTTTTCTACTGCATCCTGCACGCCATCGACGACAAACGCGATTTGATCAAACATTTGACGGCATTTTCCGTGGCGTGCACGTTGGGTGCAGGCACCGTTATTCTTCAATATTATACTCCTGAAATCGGCGTCATCTTTACAGCGCCCGCAGGTCTGCGGGAGATCGCGCTTGCAAGCGGCATGCGTTCCTCGGGCGTATTCATGAATCCCAATGGCGCGGCGTGTGTATTGGCGGCGATTGTTCCGATACTTTCCGGCGCATCACGCCTGGTAGGGCGATGGTCCTACGAGATCTGGTCCCTCCTGGCTACGGGTTCCGCGGTTGTGGCGCTGTTCGCCACACAATCGCGTTCGGGATTGATAGCATGCGCCATGGGTTTTGCCGCTATGGCGTTGAGAAGGGGTCAAAGGGGTTGGGCCATGGTGATGGTGTTGACGGTATTGGTCACCGCTATTCTTCTTCCCGGCGCTCGTGAATCTTTCCAGATGCGCATGCTGAGCACCTATGCAAGTGAATCGGGGCAATACGACCAGAATTTGCTCGGGCGTATCGGCACCTGGAAGTCTTACCTGCACACCGCCACTCCCACCATTTACCTGTTGGGTCAAGGCTTCGATCAAGGGGTTTACCGCAACGGCATGGAGAGCCATAATGCCTATATTGCATTGCTCACCGTCTATGGCGTGGCTGGAGTGCTCTGGTTTATCGGGCTTGTAGCCGGCATTTTCCGCCAGGCCTGGATCTGCCGGAATTTAAACGACCCTGCTTTGAAAAACGTGATGAAAGCATGTATGCTTTCTTTTCTCGTCTGGGCCGTTTACGGATTGGCCAGTGACGCCGTGAGTTCGCAATACCCTCGCTACCTCTTGTTTTTTATTGTGGTCATGGTAGACCGTATCCCCCGTTTGAACGGTGTAACGATACCCGCGAGAGGGGCCGCACGAAACACGGCCTTGGCGATGGCTCCAAAAATCTCCACCTGCTGAGGGTGCGTTATCGACAACTTCCGCAACATTGTGGCCGGGAACCCCATCGTGGGCGTGACTTCTTTTTTACTTCTTTGCATGCTTTTCGTCATGCCAGGCGCTAAGAGCGCTTTGGCCGGCGGGCGCAAGGAGGAGATGGATTTGCGCGCGCTAAAGGGCGATAGACAGATTATCTGGTATCACAACATCCACTATTCTTCCCCCCAGACCCTGGAACGGTTGTTGGATACAAAGTTTGCCACTCACATCATGCTGGCATGCGGGCATCGCATGGACCTCGATTACCAGAGTCAAACGATCCGGGCGACGGCAGGCTTGATCCGCAAGCACGGAATCCCCTTTATCTGGACGCGGCCATTGTGGCCCGTGGATAACCCAGGGCCATATGGGCAAGAGATATTGTATCAACCCGAATATTACCTCGGAGAGATCAGTGCGCTGCGCAGGGAAGCCGCTGAAATTGGTGCGGCGCACATAGGTCTTGACATCGAACCTTACGGGAATGCGCCCACAAAGCGCCTGTTCAAATCCAATGGCCGGGCCGATATAAAATGCCTCCCGTTGCAGCCGGTTATCTCTCAGGTCTGGAGCGCAGGCGGCAAAGTGGATTATATCCTGCCGGCTGGAAATTTCGGAAAATGCTCGCCATACGTTCATATCGCCAGGCTCGGTGATCATAAGATCAGCGAGGATACATATTATTTTTACCGAGAAGAAAAATATCTAAAAATCGACTACCCATACGATATCATGGGTATCTATTTCAAAGAAGATATGTTGCGCGGCCCTGAGGCGGCGGATCGACTCAAGACGATCATCGGCTCGGCCTTGCTTCTTACGCCGGCACGCGGCCTATTTTTGTATCCCGAAGAAAAATACGCCCAACATGTCGTGGATCTCTTGTCGCGTGTCTTGCGCTGATGTCATGAATGCCATGGTCCGTGCATTAACTTGCTGAAGGTGTGCGCTTGTCCTTACTTCGTGCGGTACTCGCAGTCAACTCAGGTACAGCAGTTTGTGCGGTTCTCGGGATTGCGCAGACCATCCTGATTTCGCGTGGCCTGGGGCCCGAGGGCGTGGGGCAATATGCGCTTGCGGTTTCGGTGTTATCCCTGGGCGCCACCATTTGCGCCTTCGGCATACCCGTATCCTTTCTGTACCATGCGCGTAAAGAGCCGGATCAACGAAACGCTCATTTTACCAATGCTTTCTGGATATTGGCAGTGATCGGCATCGGATCGGGCGTCGTGGCCGCCCTGATGATGACAAGGTGCAGTGCTTATTTTGGAGCCTACGGCGCGTGGGCCAGTTGCGCCATTGCACTGTATATGCCTTTGGCTCTTGAGCGGCTGCTTTTCCGCAACTTTTTATTGACCGATCTTTCCTGCGGCTGGCTCGCGACTATCGAGATCGGGGCGGCCACCGGCGCCCTCCTTCTCATTGGGGCAGCCTGGGGTCTTTCGTTCCTGACGGTTGATCTCGCCTTGGGGGCGTTTGTCCTTGCTACCGCGATTCGAACCGGGTTGGGGTTGCTCTTTATTCGTAACTATATCCGTTTCTCAAACCCTCCGACTATTCATAATATGAAGCGGCTCGCGGTTATGGGCCGGCGGCAGCTTTGGCCTGACTTGGTGCTGATGCTCAATGAGCAGATCGGTATACTGCTGCTTAAGCATTTATCGGAAGACTTTGGTGAAGTCGGCTATTTCAGTCGTGCCGCGAGCGTCGCCCAACTGTTGACGCTGGCAAGCCAAGCTGTGATGCCGGTCCTATTCAGTCGCTGGGCAGGTCTGAGGCCCGAGGATGTTCGCAGCCATGCGGAAAAGGTTCTGCGCTTTGCAACAACCTTCTCCCTTTTGCTATCCGTCATGATCATGCTTGGAGCAGAGTGGATTGTGATACTTCTCTATGGAAAAGGTTTTCTTCCGGCCGTCGTGCCCATGCGTATCCTATCCGCAGGGACTGCTTGCGCCTTGATCAGCAGAACATTATTACAACTGCTTGGCGGACGCGGCATCCCAGAAAAGGGTAGCTACGTTATGGTCATTGGGACCCTCATAACCGCTCTGGCGAGTATTGTGCTGATTCCGGCCTGGGGCATGATGGGGTGCGCGGTGGCCAATGCCGGTGGGCAACTCCTTATATTGGCACTGCTTGTTTGTTTGGGAATAAGAACTTACCAATTGTCACTGAAAGATTGCACCATCATCAAGCGCCGGGACCTCTTCCTACTGCTAAATGGCCGCGTTCGGATGGGAAACTGATGTTGAATGAGTTAAGGCATGACTTCCGCCGCATCTCCAAAGGAAAACCGTCGGTTTTCGCAATCCTGTGGTTTTTCATGGTGCGTGCAGGGTTCAGGGCCGTTATACTTTACCGCCTTGGGCACTCTTTGAGGAAAAATCGGTTTCGCTTATCCGCGGCAATAGTCGAGCGAATTATGCACCATGCATGTCATTGTTATATTAGCACCGCTGCGAACATCGGAAGAGGTTTTATGATCGCCCATGTGGGGGGCATTGTCATCGGGAGCGGGGTAACCATAGGTACGAATTGCGATGTGCGCCAAAATGTGACTTTGGGTGGCAATTTCAATCGAAAGAGCGATGACGGCCTCACCCAGCCAGTGATAGCAAACAATGTTTCGCTGGGGGTCGGTGCGGTCGTAGTGGGGCCCATTCGAATTGGCCCGAACACCATCATCGGTGCCAACAGTGTGGTCACAAGGGATATGCCTGGTGACAGTATCGTTGCAGGGATCCCAGCGGCAGTGGTCAAAGCAAGGTGGAACCAAACAGATGGCCGGAGTTTATGAGTCTTTCGGTTCAGATTGTTCTTGAAATGCGATTCATGGCCACCCCGGACGGCAAGGTTTGGACTCAGACCACCTGCGCCTATGACTTCTGGCAAAGATATCTGGAAGTTTTCGATGAGGTACGAGTGGTAGCCAGGGTAGGGGCGATAGCGCGGCTGACCGGCGACTGCTTGCGTGCCGATGGCCCGGGGGTCCGCTTTCTGCATGTACCACATTACCTTGGCTTGAAGCAGTTCGTGCGTAAGTACGTTCATATCCGGCGTGCGTTGCGGAGCCCCGTAGACCGGCTTCAGGCGACCCTTTACCGGATTCCATCGGTGCTGGCCGAAATGAGCGTCTGGAGCTCGGGACGGGAGTCGGCTCCCGTCGGTGTCGAAGTGGTTGGCGACCCAGCGGATGTTTTTGCCCCTGGAACGTTGCGCCATCCATTGCGGCCTCTGCTGCGCGCCTATTTTACCCATCATTTAAAGCGCTTCTGCCGGGCGGCCGAGGCTGTGGCATATGTCAATGAATCCGTCCTGCGCCGACGTTATCCCCCCAAGGCCGGGGCCTTCGTCACGAGCTATTCCAGTGTCGAATTGCCGGCGGAAGCCTTTCGGCGACAAGCGGTTTCCATACGTCCGAACGCGGAAGTTAGGATCACTTTCGTCGGCTCCTTGGCCCAGCGCTACAAGGGGGCCGATGTGCTTATCGCCGCGCTGGGCAAGTGCATCGAAGCCGGCGGCAACCCGCGGCTGCGCATCATTGGCGACGGCCGCCATAAAGATCGCCTGCGCCTCCAAGCGCAACAACTGGGGCTGGCGGACCGCGTGATTTTTTTGGGGCATCTGCCGGCCGGTGAGGCGGTACGACGGGAGCTGGATGCCGGCGATCTTTTTGTGCTTCCGGCCCGGACCGAAGGGCTTCCCCGCGCCGTCATCGAGGCCATGGCCCGTTGCAAACCCTGCATTGCCACCACCGTTGGGGGCATACCGGAACTGCTGCCCGCCGAAGATCTGGTTGCGCCCGATGATGTGGACGCGTTGGCGGCCAAGATGGTCCAAGTGCTGCGCGACCCCGCCCGGATGCAAGCCATGGCCGACCGCAATTATTTGAAGGCCCGGGAGTATCGCAAAGAGGTTCTGGATGCCCGGCGTAAGGCCCTTTATGCCCATCTGCGCCTCCGGACCGAAGCCTGGTTGCGGCAAGGCGGCTTGGGATGAAGGTCCTGCATCTGATGAAGACCTCCGTGGGCGGCACCTGGGCCCTGCGGCAGATGCGCGAACTGGCGCGGTTGGGTGTAGAGGTGCACGTCGCGCTGCCGGATCGCGGGCCGCTGTGGGAAGCGTATCGACGTCACGGGATTCGGGCGCATGAACTCCAGAATGATTTTTCTTTAAAAAAACCCTGGCTGCTTCCGGGTCGTTCATGCGCCCTGCGGCGACTGGTCGACAGCGTTCGGCCCGATCTGATTCACAGCCACTTCGTTGGAACGACGCTGACCATGCGCCTGGCCCTCCGGACCGCTCTTCAATTGCCACGGATTTTTCAGGTGCCTGGCCCGCTGCATCTGGAGCAGGCCTTGTTTCGCGGTACGGAAATCGCGCTGGCCCAGCCCAACGATACATGGATCGCAACCTGTTCCGCCACCCGCGACCATTATCTCCGCGCGGGCGTGGACCCCCGGCGGGTATTCTTCTCCTATTACGGCACCGACACGGGCCTTTTCGCGCGGACCAAGGCGCTGGGCCGGCTGCGGCGCGAAATTGGACTGCCGCTCCGGACCCCCATCGTGGGCATGGTGGCCTACATGTACCCGCCCAAGCGCATCATGGGACGCACGCGGGGCATCAAAGGCCATGAGGATTTGATCGATGCCGTGGCCATCGCCATGGAAAAAGTGCCGGACCTGAAAGTCGTTTTTGTCGGTGGTGCGTGGGATGGGGCCATCGCCTACGAAAAAGCAATAAGGCGATATGCGGAACAAAAAATTCCCGGTAGAGCCTATTTCTTAGGCACGCGTAGCGATGTTCCGGAGCTTTATGGTGATTTCGACGTCGCGGTGCACCCATCGCATTCCGAAAATTTAGGCGGTGCCGCCGAGTCTTTGCTGATGGGTGTTCCCACCATCGCCACCAATGTGGGCGGATTTCCGGATCTAATCATCCCCGAAAAGACAGGCTGCCTGGTGCCGCCGCGCCAACCGGAGGCCTTGGCCAGGGCCATCGTGCGAATGTTGCGCAACCCCGAACGGGCGCGTGCAATGGCCGCGGCCGGTAAACGGCGCGTCCTATCGACCTGCGATGTGGCCACCACGGCCGCCCAGGTTCTTTCTATCTACATACAGGTGACTGCCCGAGGAGGCACTTGAACCAAAGCGCTCGATCATCGGCTTTGAAGCGTTTCTTCGATGTCGCCGGGGCCTTGGCGGCAATAGCCCTATTGGCGCCGGTCCTGGTTCTCATCACTTCGATTATTTTACTGATAATGGGGTGGCCTGTGTTTTTCATTCAGCGCAGACCCGGCCGAAATGGGGCAACTTTTGGCCTCATCAAATTCCGCACCATGAACGCTCTTCGCGGCCCACAGGGGCGGTTGCTGCCTGATGGCAAACGGCTGACGCCTTTGGGAAGGTGGCTGCGCGCCACTTCCATCGACGAGTTGCCCGAACTGCTCAATGTGCTCAGAGGAGATATGAGCCTGGTGGGCCCCAGGCCTTTGCTTGGCGCGTATTTGAATCGCTATACGCCCGAGCAGGCCCGCAGACATGAAGTCAAACCGGGTATTACCGGATGGGCGCAAATCAATGGCCGTAATGCTCTGTCCTGGGAAGAAAAGTTCAAGCTGGATGTCTGGTATGTGGACCATCACAACCTATGGCTGGATCTGAAGATCATTTTGCGGACAATCAAAAAGGTGCTGATGCGCGAAGGCATCAGCCATGCCGGCGAGGCGACCATGAGCGAGTTCATGGGCTCCGAGGGGCGATGAGTATCGGTATGGAAGTAAATCCAATTGCGGTTTTCGGCGCGGGGGGTTTCGGCATGGAAGTGGCCATGCTCATCGAACAGATCAATGCCGTGGCGCCTATCTGGCGCATGGAGGGGTTTTTTGACGACGGCCTGCCCCAAGGAACCCAAGTCAACGGCTGGCCGGTCCTGGGGGGATTGGAGGCCTTGAATGGCTGGGCGACATCCCTGGCCGTGGTTTTTGCGCTGGGCATGCCGGCGGTCAAGCGCGCTGTGATCCGGAAGGTCCGCAACCCCCGGCTCAGCTTTCCGGTTTTGGTCCATCCGACAGTGATTCGGGGCAACCCGGCCCACCTGAGCATCGGTGAAGGGACGATCCTGTGCGCCGGGGTTATCGTCACCACCAATATCGCCATCGGCCGCCATGTCATCGTGAACCTGGCCTGCACCATCGGACACCAGGTGGTGATCGGGGATTACTGCGCCTTCATGCCCGGCTGCAATGTTTCCGGCGAGGTGACGGTGGGCGAGGGCTCTTTCTGGGGCACGGGTGCCAAGGCGATCAATGGCAAGCGCATCGGCGCCCACACCAAGATCGGCGCCGGGGCGGTGGCGATCACCGATATTCCCGATCAGGCCACAGCCGTGGGGGTTCCGGCGAGAGTACTCTTGCCGCGCTGACGGTCGGCTCGCTTCACCAAACATTGATTTCAGGAACAATTACCATGTCTCAACGCATTTTCTTATCTCCGCCCCACATGGGCGGCCGGGAACTGGAGCTGGTGCGCCAGGCCTTCGACTCCAATTACATTGCGCCGCTGGGGCCCATGGTGGATGCCTTCGAAGCGGCTTTCGCTCAGACTGTGGGCGCCAGCCACGCGGTGGCCTTGGCCAGCGGCACGGCGGCCATGCACCTGGCCATGCGCCTTCTGGGCATCGGGCCGGGGGATGAAGTATTCGCATCTACACTGACCTTCATCGGGAGCGTGTCGCCCATCGTCTTTCAGGGCGCGTGGCCGGTCTTCATCGACGCCGATGCGGCCACCTGGAACATGTGTCCCGAACTGCTGGAAGAGGAGTTGGCCCGTTGCGCCCGCAGGGGGCGGTTGCCCAAGGCGGTGGTGCCCACCGATCTTTACGGCCAGTGCGCCGATCTGGGGCGAATCCTGCCGATTTGCCAGCGGTATGAGGTGCCGGTCATCGTGGATGCCGCGGAGTCCCTGGGCGCCACTTGGGGCGGCCGGCCCTCGGGCAGCGGGGCCAAGGCGGCCGTTTTTTCGTTCAACGGTAATAAGATCATCACCAGTTCCGGGGGCGGCATGCTGGTTTCCGACAACGCCGAGTTCATCGCCCGGGCCCGTTTTCTCTCCCAGCAGGCCCGGGACCCGGCGCCGCACTACGAGCACTCCCAGATCGGGTACAACTACCGCATGAGCAATATCGTGGCTGCCATCGGCCTGGGGCAATTGCATTACCTGGTCGAGCGGGTTCGGCGCAAGCGTGAGATCTTCGATTATTACTGTCGGGCCCTGGGCGAACTGCCCGGAGTGAGTTTCATGCCCGAGGCGCACTATGGCGCCGGCAACCGCTGGCTGACGGTGGCCTTGATCCATCCCGAACGCTTCGGGGCGGACCGCGAAACCATCCGCCAGGCCCTGGAACAGGAGAATATCGAATCGCGGCCGGTATGGAAACCGATGCACTTACAGTCGGCCTTTATCGTGGACGCCGATATGGAGCCCATGCGGCCCATGCATAACGGCAACGGCCGGTATCCAACCCGGGCCGTGGGCGGCCAGGTGGCCGAGCAGCTTTTCGAGCGCGGTTTGTGCCTGCCTTCGGGAACCGCCATGACCGACGCGGATTTGGATCGCGTCATCGATACGGTTCGTCAATTGCATTTGAAAGGTTGCTTGCGGAGAGCCTCATGAGTGAATGGACCATACCTATACGGCGGGAATGGGCCGTTCCAGTGATTTTGCTGGCGGCTGTTATCACCAGTTACTGGGCCACCATCCAGAGCTTGGTGGGCCAATGGATGCACAATGACGATTTCTCTCATGGCCTGCTCATCGTGCCCATCAGCCTCTTTTTGGCTTGGGAGCGCAGGGACCGGATAGCTGCTTCGCCCCGCTGCGTGGACTGGCGGGCCCTCTGGTTGCTGGCCGCGGCCATGGGGCTCCATGTGGTCGGCGAACTGGGCGCCGAGTTGTTCACCACCCGGGCGGCGTTGCTGCTGTTCGTCATTGGCATGGTGTGGCTGCTCTATGGCTGGGCCTGGGTCGGCGCGTTGCGTTTTCCACTGCTTTTTCTCTTTCTCATGCTGCCCCTGCCGGGTTTTATCTACCGCAATATCACTTTTCCGCTGCAAATCCTCTCCTCCAAATGGGCGGTGGCGATGCTCCAGGCGGCCGGCGTGCTGGCCTTTCGGGAGGGCAACGTCATCGACCTGGGCTTTATGAGCCTGCAAGTGGTGGAAGCCTGCAACGGGTTGCGCTTTATCCTGCCGCTTTTCACCCTGGGCGTGCTCTTCGCCTTCTGGAAACCCAAAGCCTGGTGGAAACGCCTGGTGTTAGTGGCGGCCACCATCCCCATCGCCATCTTCGCCAACATCGTGCGTATCGGCGGCACCGGCATTCTGGCCAAGTATTGGGGAACCCAGGCGGCCGAGGGCTTTTTCCACGGGTTTTCCGGATGGGCGGTGTTCATGCTCAGTTTCGCGCTCTTTTTCACGCTCAACGCCGCGCTCGGCCAACTGCCGGGCAAGATCATGGAAAACAGGGGCGACCGGGTGCTGCCGTCGACGGCGCCGGAACCGAAGGAAAAGCAAAATGTGCTGGGGCCCATGCTGGTGGCCCTGGCGCTGATCCTGGTGACGCCGCCGGTGGTCCAGTGGCTGGGCCATGTGCCGCCCCGGCCCCTCCAGCAGCCATTGGATCGTTTTCCATTGGCTTTCGAAGGCCGCCACGGGCGGCCCCAAACCATGGATATCCAGATGTGGGAGCAAGTCGGCGGTCAATCCTACTTCATGGCCGATTACTACCTGGAAGGCGCCATGCCGCTCAACTTCTATGCCGCCTTTTACGAGCATCAGCGCAAGGCGGGCGATTTCATTCACAGCCCCAAACTGTGCCTGCCCGGCGCCGGTTGGTTCATCGAAAGCAACCACGCCCGCGCCATCGCTTTGCCGGGCGATCCTGTGGCGGGCCTACGGTTCAACGAATTGCTGATCCGCAAGGGGTCCGAAAAGCAACTGGTGTACTACTGGTACCAGGGCCGCGGCCGCAACCTGACCAACGAGTTCAGTGCCAAGTTTTGGATGGTCTGGGACGGGGTCTGGCGCCGGCGCACCGACGGCGCCCTGGTGCGCCTGGTCATGCCCTTGTCCCGGAATGACTCCCTGGAAGCCGGGCGCCGGGAGATGGACCGTTTTGCCCAGGCGGCCTTCCAGGCGCTCAATGATTTTCTTCCATAAGGTGCCCTCCGGGCGTATCGCTCGGTTGGACCCGCACTAAATACAACTTTCAACCTAAAACGCCGGCGCGGCCGGCTCAGGAGGCGGGGTGGTGGCGGTTCAAAAGTGGCTGGATCATCCTTTCTTCGTGCGGGGCGTTCAGGCCTTGCTGCCCCATCGCCAGTGGGTCAACGTCTGCGTGCACGCGCTGCTTTTTACCGCCAGCTACGCCTACAGCATCGTGCTGCTCAACGGTCTGGTCATCGACGCGATCGCCGCAAGCATCTACGTGAATACGGTGGTGCCGTTGCTGCTCCTGCGGCTGCTGGTCTTCCAGTGGCACGATCTGTTTCAGGGGCTGTGGCGCTATGTCAGCTTCGAGGATCTGATCAACATCGTGCGGGCCGTAGTGATCAGCTCGCTGCTGTTTTACCTCACGGGGCTGCTCTGGGACCGCTTCCGGGTCGCCGAGGAGCTCTATATCATGGATCTGACCTTCTGCCTGCTGTGCACCGGCGGCATCCGGTCGCTGGTGCGCAACTTTCGCGAGCGTTTTACCCGGCTGCGCGCTCGGTCGGAGGTGAAACGGGTGTTGCTGGTGGGGCCCCTGGATAAAGTTCAGCCCGTTTTGAAGGAGATCGTGGGCGATCCCCGGGGCCACTACATTCCGGTGGCGGTGGTGGATCCGTCGAAGAACGGCCGGGCCGATCTGACCCGCTTGTGCGATGTGCAGGTGCTCTCCACGGAACAGATCCTGGCCGGCAAGCGCCGCGTGAAAGCGCTGGACGCCGTCATCTTCTGCTGGCCGGGCAGCGGGCGCAAGCAGATGGATGCGCTGGTGGAACGTTTCCAGCCGCTGGGCGTGCCGTTCAAGACCATTCCCCACCTGGAAGATATTCTAGACAGCCGCGTGAGCATCAGCGACATTCGCGAGGTGGAGATCGAAGATCTGCTCGAGCGGCCCCCTGTGCACATCGAGATGGAGAAGATCAGCGATTATCTCCGGAACAAGACCATACTGGTGACCGGCGGCGGCGGTTCCATCGGTTCGGAGATCTGTCGCCAGGTGGCGCGTTTTCATCCCCGGCGCCTGGTGGTGGTCGAGCGCTCGGAGAACAGTCTCTATGACCTCATCGGCGAGTTCGGCCGGGATTTTGCCGATACCCCGTTGATCGCCCAGGTCTCCACGGTGAACGACGCCGAGGGGATCGCCGCCATCATGCAGGCCCAGGCCGTGGATGTGGTCTTCCACGCCGCGGCTTACAAGCACG
>JAKAFO010000402.1 GCA_021819735.1 Deltaproteobacteria bacterium | reverse complement strand
GTGGCCCTCTCGATTATGATCCTGGTGCTGCTGGTCCGGCCCGCCGGACTGTTCGGCGTTCAATTCGAAGAAGAGAGATAACCATGAATCTGCTGCGTTACTACCTTCGCAAGTTCTACACCCTGTTGAAAAACGAAATCCTGGTCCTTCCCAGCCGGGTCGCGGTCCTGCTCTTTTTCGTGACCCTGCTCCTCATCCCTTTGCTGGTGGACGATCCCTACCTGCTGCGCGTGCTGATCCTATCGAGCATCTTCGCCATTTTCGCCGCCAGTTGGGATCTGCTCTCGGGCTTCACCGGCCAGGTCAACTTCGGCCACGCCCTGTTCTTCGGCGTGGGCGCTTATGGAGCGGCCATCCTCAACCGGGAGACCGGCATGCCGCCCTGGGCCAGCATTCCCCTGGGCGCCGTGGCCGCGGTGGCCGCGGGCCTGACCGTGGGCATTCCCTGCCTGCGGCTGCGCGGCACCTACCTGGCGCTCACCACCCTGGCCTTCCCGATCATTTTAATGGGACTGGTCTTCGCCTTTCCGACCCTGACCGGCGGTGAACTGGGTATCTCCGGCTTGAGCCGTCTGGCCCTGTCGCGCACCGCCAACTACTACATCGTGGTCATCGCCATGCTGGTGCTGGTCAGCGTGATGTGGAAGATTACCGATTCCAAAATAGGCATCATCTTCCACGCCATCCGCGAAGACGAGCTGGCCGTCAAGGCGGCCGGCATCAATACCACCAAGTACAAATTGATCGCCTTTTGCCTCAGCGGCTTTTTCGCCGGTCTGGCCGGCGGTCTTTACGCCCACTTCATGCGCATCGCCGGTCCTTCGACCCTGGAGGTGGGCATGTCCTTTCAGGTGGTCATCTGGTGCGTGTTCGGCGGCATGGTCACCATCTGGGGCCCGGTGGGCGCCGTGTTCATCCTCTTTCCCATGTTGGAGCTGTTCCGCATGCTGCCCGAGATCCGGCAACTGATGTTCGCCATAGTGGTTTTGGTCATCCTGCTCTACATGCCGGGAGGGCTGCTGCCCTGGTTGCGCAGCAAGGTGGAACACGAGTGCCCGCGCTGCAAGATCCGCAACATCGCCACGCGCAAAGTCTGTCGCGTCTGCGCCGCGCAAATACATTGAACCGTTGTGCCGCTCAGGCGGCTCCGCATAGAACCAGGAGGGACATAGAACAATGGATGCAAAAGAGCTCTACACCAGCAAGCCGTGGCTCAAATTTTACCCCGAGGATGTGGCGGCCGACGTTGAGATCCCCAACGTCTCGGTTCCCGATCTTCTCGACCGCACCGCCGAAAAATTCAAGAAGAAAACCGCCCTGGTCTTCTATGGTCGCAAGATCTCCTACGGCGAGCTGATCGAGATGGTCAACCGCTGCGCCGCGGCCCTGGCCGGCCTGGGGGTCAAGAAGGGCGACACGGTGGCCATCTACCTGCTCAATTCGCCCCAGTTCGTCATCAGCTACTTTGGGGCTTTGAAGGCCGGCGCCAAGGTGACCCCGGTCAGCCCGGTCTACACCAGCAAAGAGGTCAAGCACCAACTGGAAGACAGCGAGGCGCGCACCATCATCTGCGAAGACATGCTCTATGCCAATGTCGAACGCGCGGGCGCCAAACTGGACAACATCATCATCTCCAATCTGGGGGATTTTCTGCCGCTGCTCAAGCGCGCTTTTGCCAAGAAGATGATCAGCAAGGCCTATCAGGGCCTCAAGCCGCCCACGGCCGACGAGATCAAGCGCCTGGGCCTGCACGTCTTCAAGGAGTTCATCGCCGGCAAAGGCACGCCGCCGACCATCCAGTTCGATCCGGCCAAGGATATCGCGGCCCTGCCCTACACCGGCGGCACCACCGGTCTGCCCAAGGCCGCCATGCTGACCCACCGCAACATGGTGGCCATCTATGTGATGGGCAAAGCCTGGTGGCCGTTTGTCCAGGAGGGCAACGAAACCGTAATCGCCTTCCTGCCGCTCTTTCATATCTACGGCCAGGCGGTGTTGATGCTCTCGGGCCTGACCCAGGGCCACACCCTGGTGCTGTTCACCACGCCGGACATCGAAGAGATTTTGGATGCCGTGGAACGCTATCAGGCCTCGGCCTTCTATGGCGTGCCCACGCTCTACGAATATTTGAAGGAGCATGAAAAAACCGGGCGGGTCAACTGGAAGAAATTGAAGATCGTGGTCTCGGGCGCAGATACGCTGCACGACTCCACGGCCGAAGGGTGGGAGCGGCGCACCGGCATCCCCATCCTGGAAGGCTTCGGCATGACCGAATGCACCTCCATCAGCCACGGCAACCCCTACAACCGGCCCAAGAAAGGCTCGTTCGGCGTGCCCATCAGCGGGATGGATGCCGCCGTGATCGACATGGATGACTTCAGTTTCAAGCCCGTGAACCAGGAGGGCGAGCTGATTTTAAGCGGCCCCAACGTCATGCTCGGCTACTGGAAGCGGCCCGACGCCAACGCGGAAACCTTCATCGAGATCGACGGCAAGCGCTGGATGCGCACCGGCGACCTGGTGCGCATGGATGAAGAGGGCTACTTCCACTTCTTCGACCGCAAGCGCGACCTGATCAAACACAAGGGCTATTCGGTCTTTGCCCGCCACGTGGAAGAGGTGCTCTACATGCATCCCCAGGTCAAGGCGGCCGGTGTGGTGGGCGTGCCCGACCCCAAGGTGGGTCAGCTCATCAAGGCCTACGTGGTGCTGCAGAGCGAGGCCCGCGGCAAGATTTCCGAAGAAGAAATCATCGCGTTCTGCAAGCAGAACATGGCCCACTACAAAGTACCCGGGATCGTAGAATTCCGGGGCGAACTGCCCAAGACCGACGTGGGCAAGGTCTCGCGCCGCGAACTGCGCGAAGAGGCGGAGGAGATCTGATATGACCGCACCCTTTTTGGAGGTCACCCACCTGAGCAAGGCGTTCGGCGGCCTGAGGGCCACCAACGACGTCAGCTTCAATATCGCCCGGGACGAGATCGTGGGTCTGATCGGCCCCAACGGCGCCGGCAAGACCACCTTGCTGCGCCTGATCACCGGCATCCTCAAGCCGGACAGCGGCGCGGTGCGCTTCAAGGGCCAGGACATCACCCGCATGAAGGTGTGGGACATCGTCAACCTGGGCATTGCCGGCACCTTCCAGAACATGCGCCCGTTCCGGCGCCTGCCGATCATCGCCAACGTCATGGTGTCGTGCCTGTCGCCGCGCTCGATGAAGACCGGCGAGTGGGTCAAGCGTATCGAGGCCAAGGCCATGGACGCCCTGGAGTTCGCGGGCATTTCGGACATGGCCCTGGAAAAGGCCTCGACCCTCTCCCAGGGCGATCTCAAGCGCCTGGAGGTGGCCCGGGCCATCGCCACCGAGCCCGAACTGCTGTTGCTGGACGAGCCTTTCGGCGGACTGAGCCCGGCCGAAACCGACCTGATGGCCAAATCGGTCAAACGCTTGCACAAGGGCGGACGCTTCGGCCGGCTGCACAGCGAAGGCCCGGCCATGATCATCATCGAGCACAAGCTGCAAGCCCTGATGAAGATCGTGGACCGCGTCATCGTCCTCAATTACGGTGAAGTCGTGGCCCAATGCTCGCCCGCGGAAGTGGTCCAACATCCTGCCGTGATCGAATGCTACCTGGGCAAAGGAGAGATCTAAGGTGCTGGAAATCAATAATCTGACGGTCAACTACGACAAGGCGATGATCATCAACGACATCAGCCTGCACGTCAATGAAGGCGAACTGGTCAGCCTGGTGGGCCCCAACGGCGCCGGCAAATCCACCACCCTGCGCGCCATCACCGGGTTGGTCACCTGGGAGCGCAGCATCCACCGCGGCAGCGACGAAGGCGTCTCCATGCAAGGCACGGTGGAGTTCATGGGCAAACGCATCGAACGCACGCCGGCCCACCGCATCGCCGAAATGGGCCTGATCCACTGCCCCGAGCGCCGACGGCCCTTCAAGGAGATGAGCGTTCTGGAAAACCTGCAAGCCGGGGCCTACCTGCTCAAAGATAAAAAAGAGATCGAAGAGAACCTGCGCAACGTCTTCCAGCTCTTTCCCCGGCTCAAGGAGCGTTCGCACCAGGTCTCGGGAACCCTTTCGGGCGGCGAGCAGCAGATGCTGGCCATCGGCCGGGCCCTGATGTCCAACCCCAA
>JAKAFO010000401.1 GCA_021819735.1 Deltaproteobacteria bacterium | reverse complement strand
TGACCACCGATTGCTGGGTCGAGTTGGGGATGGTGGCGGAAATGAACGGCTGATCGGGGTCGCCGTCCCGGAAAGCCACCATGACCTCGGTCCCCTTGAGCAGGGGAAAATGCATGCCGTGATCTTCGCCGCCGTAGGGCGATGCCATGCGCAGCCAGCACGACCCTTTGCCCTCGGCTCTGGGCTTGCCGATGGTGGGAAAGCGCACCTTGTACTCCCCCTGCGCGTTGAGCTCCGCATACTGGCCGCTGCCTTCGCCGTCGACGATGGCCGTGATCGAGCCGCTCATGCGCGGCTTGGGCGTGCGGCGTTCCGGCCGGTACTGAAGCGCGCCCGGGATAAGTTCCAGCCGGTTCCAGTAGATCTTCCGGCCCGGGTCGGTGGCGATGCCGATGCCCAGGCCGCTCAGGTAGTTGCCGGGCTGATGCCCCTGGTGGGACGCGGCGACCACGAGATACTCCTGGTTAAAATCGGCGCGGTAATGCCGGGTGAGGCGGAACAGGGCGCCGGCCCGCAAGCCGACCGCGGCGCTTTCGGCCGTGAAGAGACGCTCCCGGCACAGCAGCGCCTCGGCGCGCAGCGCCGCCAGGCGCTTGCCTTCCGAGGGTGTCCGGAAATTTTCGTCGCCCCGCACGATCTCGCCCACGCCGTCGCTTTTCACCACCGCGACCTCCTTGAGCGGCCCCAGGGAGGATTTCCGATAGTTGTAGCTTTTCAGAACCACCTGGCGGGGCAGTATTTGCCGCCGCATGGCGAGCAGCGGGATCGACGATTCCTCGTAGGTTTCGTCCTGCAAGGCCGCATCGTGATAGACAAAGGGCGCGTCCAGGGGTTTGTGGGCGCCCCTGCCGCAGGCGATCACGATGTTTTCGAGGCCGCTTTCCTCCTCGAAGAAGTAGTAAAGGCCTTCGCGCTCCATCAGCCGCGTGGCAAAATCGAGCAGGCTCTCGCGGTATTGACCGATGAAGGGCAGGGGATCGTCCGGCCAGCGCGCGGGTTTGGGCCGCGCCACCGGCGTGAGGTGCGCGTCCTGGAAGATCTGCTGGACCACCTCGGGGATCGGCAGGTTGTCGATGTAAATCTCCGATTGAATGTGCTTGGCCAAACCGCTCATGGCCGGCATGAGAACGACCCGGTACAGGCTGAAGGCCCCCACGCGCCCGCAATGTTCGATCTCCTCCGCGATGCCCCGGTAGACCGATGCGCGCCCGGTGACCGGGCCGCCGATGGAAAAGACGGCCTTCTGGTTGATGAGGCTGTCCAGATCGGAATCCTTGGCCGCGAAGTCGATGGTGAACCGGTAAGGCTGCGACAAGCGCTCCTCGCCTTCGAAGCGGATTACGGTCACCTTGCCGGTGGCGTGCTCTGGAAATTCCAGGGTGAAGGTCCGCGCAAAGGGCGTATTGGACGGTGGGGTCGTCATGGATAAAACCTCCGGTTCAAATGCAACGCTCTTTTTCCGAAAGGCCCAACGCCGCCAGCGAACCGGGGTTGGCCCGTACCTGTTGCAGGATCTGGCCCAGGGAGAGGGCCTGCGGTGCGCCGTCCCCTGCCAGGGCATGGTTCACCAGCCAGCGGCCGGCCCAATCTTCCGCCTGGTCCGCGCCGGCCTCGGAAAGCGCCAGCAGGGCCAAGGCTTGCCGGGGATTCAGGGCCAGGCTGTTGCCGAGCGTCCAGGAGGCGAGCCGCACCTCGGCCGGCCCTGCGCCGAGCTGTTGCTGGAGCACGGCGGTGTTGAACCGGGAGAGGCGGAAGGGAAGCATTGCGCCGGCCTCCTGTACGGCGCAGGCAAAAGGCCGGACCTGTTCCATGGCCGTCAGCCAGGCCAGGGCGGATAAGATCTCCTCCGCGGCAAACGCCTTCAGAACGGGCGTGGCGAGGATGGCGGCCAGGGGCAGCGCGTTTTGCGCCAACCGGTCGGCCAGGTGTTGAAACAAGGGCCCATCCAGGCGAACCGCGGCCGCCCCGGGGATATCGAAGCTGAACTGGAACTGGTCGCGCGGCAGGTGCGAGCCGAAGACCGTCTCCCCCGGCAGCTCCGGCCGCTCGGCCGCGGCCGCCGAGGTGAAGATGTCCTGGCGGAAAAAGGGCATGCGCACGAGATCTTTCCAGGTCTCGCGCAGCCTGGGCCCGGGAAGAGAAGCGAGGCGCTCCTTGAGGCCGGCCGGCAGGCAAATCGCGGGATAATTGACCGCCAGGGGCAGGGCGCCCGCATGGCGCAGCCCCAGGTCCTGCATGGCGCCGCACACCTCGTCGAAGTGCAGGAGGCGGCTGGGCGCCCGGAGAAAAGCCTGGTCGAACGCCTGGAGGTCGAATTCGCCGATGCTGTCCAAGATGGCCGGCATCAGGGGCGAGATCTGAAACGCGGCCGCGCCGGCCGCGCGCAAGGCGTGCAGTTCCCTGAGCCCCTGTTGAAGGTTCGACGCCCGATCGCCCGGCGCCTCCGCCGCGGCCCGCAGAAAATGCAGCAGCGGCTCCCAGAAGGCCCAGGCATGCGGCGTCCGATACGAACACAGGACCATGCCGCCGGGCTTCAGATGCCGGGCGACGAAGGCCGGCACGGCGCGCCGGGCCGCCGGATCGTCCCGGGACAAAACCCCCCTCAGGACCAGAACGTCGATGGGCGGGATATCCAGGCCTTCCAGATTGGCCAGGGGCCGCTCGATAAAGGTACAGTTGGCGATCCCCGCGGCCGTCCGCAACGCCTCGGCGGGGGCCAAAGACGCGCCATCGGTCTGGATGCCGAGGAAAACGCCGTCCGGGTTGGCCGCGGCCAAGAAGAGAAGATCGGTGCCTTCCGCGCAACCGATTTCGCAGTAAACAAAATACTTCCCGGCGGCACGGGCGGTAAAGCCGTTAACGGCACAGGCATAATGCAACAGCCAGGGGCTCGGTTGCTCTCCCATGGCAATATCGAGGCCCGCGCCTTGGATTGCTTTTAAGCCGAGGGCCTCCGTGGATTGCTTCATCGATCCCGACGCTCCTCGATCCGAGCGGCCCGGAGATGTTCCATGCGGGCAAGCAGTGCGAGATTCATCCTATCCTTCCGTCCAGCCTTGACCCAACGGAGGCCGCGGCCGACCATTGCGCCGCGCACGATTTCGCCAAGACGCCGCTAATTAATAAACCCCCTTTCGGCGATAAAGCAAATCATTTTCAAGGCCGCACCGTCGAAGTCAACGTGCCTGTTGCGCCGCGCGGGACAATCGTGCTAACGTGCTTTCCAATTATCGGGCTTTAAAACTCCAAACGTTTCTTTCCCGCTCGGGCGGGCCACGCTTACATTTGCGCTATCGACCGGATGCGGCTTCAGGGCTGTCGCGGCGGCCGGTCTTTTCGGCGGCCGGAAGACCATGGAATCAGACTGTTTCGAAGAGGGGGCGGACAATGGATGCAATCCACAAGCGAATTGAGGATTTTAATCGGCGGTATGGAGAACTTAAGGCAGAGGGGCTCTACTTCTATCTGCAGCCCCTGGAAGTGATCGATGGGGCCTGGGTCGCGTGCAACGGGCGACGCATGCTCAACTTCGCTTCCTACAGCTATCTCGGCCTGCTGGGTCATCCCTGGATCGATCGCGCGGCGCGAGAGGCCATCGAACGCTACGGCACCGGCACCCACGGCGTGCGCATCCTGGCCGGCTCCCTGCCGCTGCACACCGAGCTCGAACAGACCATCGCCCGTTTCAAGAAGAGCGATGACGCCATCGTTTACAGCAGCGGCTATGCCACCAACCTGACGACCGTATCGACCCTCGTGGGCCGCAACGACGTCGTGATCTGCGATAAACTCAACCACGCCAGCATCGTGGACGGCTGCCTGCTCAGCGGCGCCCAATTTGTCCGTTTCTGCCACAACGACATGGCCGACCTGGAACGGCGCCTTCAGCAAGCCGGACCGGACAAAGGCAAGCTGGTCGTCGTGGACGCCGTCTTCAGCATGGACGGCGACCTCATCGACCTGCCCCAGGTCAGCCGCCTGTGCCGCGCACACAACGCCCTGCTGATGGTGGACGAGGCCCACAGCCTGGGCATTCTGGGCGCCACGGGCCACGGCATCGAAGAGCACTTCGGCCTCGACGGCGCCATCGACATCAAGATGGGCACGCTTTCCAAGACCATTCCCAGCGTGGGCGGTTACGTGGCCGGCAATCAGGCCCTGATCACCTATCTCAAG
>JAKAFO010000074.1 GCA_021819735.1 Deltaproteobacteria bacterium | reverse complement strand
ATCAAGGATGGGGCCGCCAAGGCGGTGCTGCGCGATGCCGTGAGAGGCATCGCCCCGGATCGCATCGTGGATAACCGCCGCAAGGTCGGCTTCAACGCGCCGATCCTCGATTTGCTGGACCTGAAGCACCCAGTGGTGCGCAACTGGCTGCTGAACGACAGTCCCATTTTCGAACAGGTCCGCCGCGAACCGATCCAGGCCATGTTCGAAACCGGCGGCCGCTCCGAAAGCCAAAGCAAATTCCTGTTCAACTTCATCAGTGCCAAGCTGTTTTTGGAGGAGTTCGCGGCATGAGATACTGCGCGCGCTGCGTCACGCCCGACACTCGGCCCAACATACGGCTGGATGCAAACGGCATCTGCAACGCCTGCCGCAGCCATGCCGGCCGACCGGACATCGACTGGTCGTCGCGGGAAAAGGCCTTCCAGGATGTGGTCACCCATGCCCGCGCCCGGAGCGCCGGCTATGACTGCGTCATCCCGGTCAGCGGCGGCAAGGATTCCACCTGGCAGGTGATCAAGTGCCTGGAATACGGCCTCAAGCCCTTGTGCGTCACCTGGCGGCCGCCAGGCCGGAACGCACTGGGCGAGCGCAACCTGCGCAACCTGGTCAGCCTGGGGGTGGATCACATCGACTACAGCATCAACCCCGACGTGGAACGCCGCTTCATGCTCAAAACCCTGGAACGCCTCGGCAGCACGGCGATCCCCATGCACCTGGCCCTTTTCGCCATTCCCCTGCGCATGGCCGAACGTTTCGATATTCCCTTGGTGGTCTGGGGCGAAAACTCGGCCTTCGAGTACGGCTCGGCCGACGAGGCGCATACCGGCTTTCGCATGGACCATGAATGGCTGCGGGTCTACGGCGTCACCCAGGGCACCACGGCCCGGGACTGGATCGATACAGACCTTTCCGAACGCGACTTGAACCCCTACTTCGGCCCGGCGCCCGGCGCTTTGGAACACAAGAAGATCCTGGCCGTTTTTCTGGGATACTACTTTGCCTGGGACCCGGACATGACCCGCAGCGTGGCGCAGGCCCATGGTTTTACTTCGCGGGCCCAGGGAGCGCGCACCGGCTATTACGCCTTCGCGGATATCGATGACGATTTCATCTCCCTGCACCACTATTTCAAATGGCCAAAATTCGGCTTCACGCGCCTCTTCGACAACTTATCCCTGGAAATTCGCCATGGACGCATGCGCCGCGACCAGGCCGTTCGGATCATCGCCGAGACCGGCGACCAGACCCCCCATGCGGACATCGCCCGCTTTTGCGAGTTCGCCAAGATTCCCCGGCAACGCTTCTGGTCTGTTGTGGAACGATTCCGCGATCCGCTTATCTGGCAAAAAAAGCCGGACGGCACCTGGTTCATTCCCGATTTCCTGATTCCGGATTGGAAATGGAGTGCACCCCATGAAATTTGACGCCAAAATTCCCCCGCGCTCGTTTATCGTGGGCAACGATGTCCGTTTTGAGATGAAAGATTGCGGCAGCCTGACCCTCGCAACGGACGAACAGGTCACTTTCATGACGGAAAGCGGCGCCGAGTACGATGTGGCCCGTAAAAACTGGGGCTTTTACGCCACCCCCTCCCTCAATGGACGCTTGACCGCCTTTGGCTTGCGGGGCGTGCTGATCCGCAACTCCATCACCGGGCGCTATTTCGTTCTGCTGGTGGAAAAGGGCCGCGAACCCGATTTTGAAGCCTACCTGCAACAGGAGCGCTGCGAGATTGTGACCTGGCTGGATTCCAGCGAAACCTTGGATGGTTTGCGCCAAGCAATTTTACAAAACCGATGAAAGCGTCGCCGCGAGGCCGTGAATGAACATCGATCCGACCCTGGGCTGCCCCTGCAACGGGCGATTTCTGGTGCCGGCGTTCACCTATGATTGCCCCCCCGCCGGTGAAACCACCTTCGACTTGAAAAGCCAGGTCTACCGCCGGCGCTATGATCGCTGCACGATGTGCGGCCATTGGTTCGCCCGTCATGACTTGGATTTGAGCGGCCTTTACGAGCGGGATTATGTCGAAGCCACTTACGGCGGCCTTGCAGGCATGCGTCAAAAATTTGAAGCCATCATGGCCCTGCCGTCGGAAAAATCGGATAACCGGGGGCGGGTCGAACGGGTACGTGCCTTTGCTGGCGATCGTGGCGTAGATGAATCCAAGGGGCCGCGCCTGCTGGATGTGGGCGCCGGATTGGGCGTCTTTCCCGCGGCCATGCAAACCAAGGGCTGGCACGCAACGGCCCTGGAGCCGGACGCCCGCACCCTGGCGCATTTGCGCACGGTGGTGGGCTTGGAGACCCTGAATCTACCACTGCTCCAATTGGAAGCAGCGGGCATTGCCCCATTCGACCTCATCACCTTCAACAAAGTGCTCGAACATGTAGCATACCCTGTCGAACTGCTGATGGCGGCCAAGGCACTACTCTTGCAGGATGGCCTTATGTATGTGGAAGTGCCGGATGTGGCCGCCGCGGCCGAGGGCCCTGGACGCGAAGAATTTTTCATCGAACATCTGCATGTGTTCAGTCCGGTTTCCCTGGCCATGATGTCCGCCACTGCCGGATATCGGCTGATACGCATGGAGCGGCTCAGGGAACCGAGCGGAAAATTTACCCTAAGCGCATTTCTGGTGGCCTGCTCATCATGACAAACTGGTTCAGACAAATACCATTCAGCGCCGATCACAGTAGCCAATGGCGTGAACGCTGGGAATACAGCCCCAATGGCATTACCGAGCGCTCCTTCGATGTCTGCGTGAAGGCTGGCAAATCGCTTGACATCCTTTCCCTCAAAGGCCGCGACCTGAATGAGGTATGCAAGTATTCAGATTTACTAAAAAAATCGGCCCTCAAGCTCTACAATAAGTCTGCAAACGCTCGAACGCTGCATGAATGCCCAATTTGCCATGCCGTGCTCGATAACGCGGCCGTCGAGCTAACCGTCTTTGATGTACCCTATGTCCGCTGCAAGCGCTGTGGCCATGTATGCGTTTCCGCCCCCCCTGCGGGGGAAGTATTGGACGACCTTTTTACCGAATCCGAAGATCACTCCTCCACGTATATTGACCGCCGGGCTCTGGAGATACGCATGGCGCAGATCGTCGTGCCGAAAATCGATTGGTGCAGAGAAATATTCTCGAGCCGGGCCGGGCGCTTGCCCGGGTCGGTCATCGATGTCGGCGCCGGTGGAGGACATTTTCTTGCCGGGGCGCTACGCTGCGGAATGACGGTTGAAGGATTCGAACTATCCAGGACATCGCGCAATTTCGCGTTTGAAGCCTTTGACTTACATTTGCGCGACGACGATTTTCTTACAAGCTCGTGCGGTCCAACCGATCTGGTCACTTTCTGGGGCTTGCTCGAATATGTATTGAGACCGAGAGATTTCATCGCCGCAGCCAGAAAAAAGCTTTCCTCGGATGGTATGCTGGTGATCGAAGTACCCCGTGTCGATGCCCTTGGCACGCTGGTTCAAGCCATGGAAAATGCAGTAGTGGCTCGTCACATGGATCCCACTTCCCATATCAATGGGTTCTCCGATGAATCCATTTGCACGGTTCTCGTAGAGGAAGGCTTCGCACCAGTAGCGGCCTGGTATTTTGGTATGGACGCCTACGAACTCTGCATCCAGATCGCACTTAGAAGCGGCGGTGTTGGTTCATTTGCCATGCTCGCGCAGTTCATTCCGGTGGTACAACAAGCGCTCGACCGCGGACGGCAGTGTGATGACATCATCATTGCCGCCGTGCCCATGGAGTGTTCATGAAATTCCGGCCATTGTTCATTTTTGGCCTGGCGCGGTCCGGCACCAATCTTCTGGCCCGGATGTTGAACCGCAATCCAAGTGTGACCATCGCTTTGGATCCTTTTATGCCGCTGTTCCGAGCTTTAAGGAATGCTATGGTTTCCCATCATGCCCCCAATGCGGTGCGACAGTCGTTTTCAGCGGCTGCCCCCTTTCAAGACTTCTATTTTCACCCGGATGGCCCAACACTCTTAGACCTTATCCTTTCCGGTCAAGCAGACATTCCTCTCGGCGAGGGTGAGTTATCCGACCTGAAACCAAGAATAACGGAACGTACCGCCTTAACGTCGTCTGAGTTGGCGCGTCGCCTGGGTAGCCTGGAGGGAGAAAATTATGCACAATTAATGCGCAGTGGTCTTAATATCATTGCCCAAATGTCTCCCGGCGCAAGATGGGTCGGCTGCAAGGAGGTCTGGATCACCGATTTCTTTCCGCTGCTCGCCAATACTTTTCCAGAAGCACGATTCTATTTCATCGAACGAGATCCGCGCGCTATCGTGGCATCCCTGCTGGCAATGGCGGCACAAAATCCAACTCAGGCCGCCCACGTACCCTCCTATTTACGCCACTGGCGCAAGAGCATAGCGCTTACACGCCGGTTTCAGGACGATCCTGCGCTTAAAGAACGGTTCCGCCTTATTTCCTACGAGCGCCTAGTGGGCGAGCCCATAAACGAAGCTACACGGATTTGCGAGGAACTTGGCATCGATTTTACTCCCGCGATGCTGCGTTTGTCGGAAGACGGTTGGCGCGGCAACAGCAGCTTTGAACACGATGGACAAGATGTATATCAAAACACAGTCAATCGATGGTTCGAGTGCTTACCGGATCGGGTTGTCCAGACAGTAGAATTCCTCTGTTCGCCCGAAATGCGGCTGACGCCCTATTTCCCCTTCTCCGAACCAAAGCCGGACAAGGTTCTATCTTTTTTAGCAGAAGCCAATCAGAACCCCGGCTCCTGGCGGAGCGATAGTACCGATCCGTTAGCCGATTTCGGTGGCGAACTGATTCGATATTTCTTTTTAGAATCGAACGAGTTATCGGACGAGAGCTTGGTCAGAAGGTGCTTTCTCTTTAGCGACACATTGAACAAAATACGACTTGCTGGAAGATGAATTAACCTATTTTTAAGGAAATCGAATGGAAGCTTTTTCATACCAGGACTATGTTTCAGATGCAGCATTTATCGATCGCTATAACAGCTATCAGACAAAATACTCTAAACAAATGCGCGAAAGCGACAGAATCATCATCGAGTTGGTGCGTGAAATTCAATCGAAACACGATTTCAATAGTGGGCCCATGCGGCTTCTGGATATCGGCTGTTCCACGGGTAACCTGTTGCTGCATTTGAAAAGTTGCCTGCCTCAGCTCACTCTCACAGGAGCGGATCTTGCCGAGTCTTCACTGCAAGCCTGCCGTGCCAATCAAGAATTGGAGGGAGTGGAATTCAAAATCATGGATCTTCTCAACCTGCCCGCTGGCGCGGACTATAACATCGTCAGCGTAAACGCGGTGCTCTATATGATGGACGACGCACAATTTGCAAATGGGTTGCGAAGTATTGCCGGATCGTTAAAGCCAGGTGGGACATTGATCGCATTTGATTTCTTTCATCCCTATTCTCAGGACTTGCACATAAATGAGATATCTACCAGTCATCCGGATGGCCTTCGGCTTCGATTCCGGCCCATGGATATGGTTCGACCCATACTGTCTGAGGCGGGTTTCAAGAACGCCGTCTTTCGCCCCTTCACGCTCCCATTCGATTTGCCTGTTTCCGGAGAAGCTGCAGATTTGATAACCTATACAGTCCCGACCCTCGAAGGCAAAAAGCTGCCTTTTAGAGGTACTTTGTTTCAGCCCTGGTGCCATCTGGTCGCTGTCCGCGAAGGATAGCTCCGCGGAACCGCGCATGCGTCCAATAGAGTTTTTATGGGGATTGTCCAGAAGCGGTGTAGCATGATGCAAAAGCTAATTCACGACCTTTGCTCTTTTGCAACCAATGTCGTTGCCAGCGACAACGAAGGATTGTTTGCTCGCATTCGCCAGGAACTACCGCTGGAGATCTTGCGTTTCCCGTCTGGGCAGAGCTTCAACGGCTGGCAGGTGCCGGACAATTGGCGTGTCCGCCGCGCCAAAATTTTCAAAGAGGAAGTGGAAGTATTTGACGGCACCGCCCACACCCTGGGGGTTGCACGCTATTCCAAATTTTTTCGGGGCGACCTGGATTGGGAGGCCCTTCAACCTCACCTGGTAACTAACCCAGCGCTTCCCGAAGCATATATGTTCCATTGCGCCTGGCAGTACCGTCCCTGGGCCGCGGATTGGGCTCTGTGCGTACCCTACCGGATCTACGCAACTCTGGGGCCGGGTCGTTACCGTGTGGAATTGGACACCGAATACACTCCGGGCGAAATGCTGGTCGGGCATTTTCACAAGGCCGGCTGCAGTGACAAGACCATTGTTTTCAATGCCCACACATGCCACCCCCACATGGCCAATGACGGTTTTGCCGGGGTCACCATTTTGATCCGGCTGTTTCAGTGGCTGGCCGGGCAGCAAACCTTCTACTCCTATCGCCTGGTGCTGGGCCCCGAGCATCTGGGCACGGTTTTCTACCTGCGGGAACTGCCCAAGGCCGATGTGGACCGAATGGTCTGCGGCGTGTTCGCCGAGATGCCGGGCACACCCGGTGCGCTCAAGGCCACAGCCACCTTTCTCGGCGGACGGATGATCGATCAAGCCTTTGCCAACGCCTTGAGCCATTACAGCCGCGTCCATGTTCTGGCACCCTGGCGTAAGGGCGCTGGCAATGATGAAACCGTTTGGGAATCACCAGGCTATGAGGTGCCCTTTGTGGAGATCACGCGCTGCGAAGATCAGTTTGCGCCCTATCGCGAATACCACACCAGCCTGGATACGCCCGAGCTGATGATTCCGGCGCAAATGGAAGAGATGCTCACGGTGCTGAAAAAAGTGGTGCTGACCCTGGAAGAGAATGTAACGATTCAACGCCGGTTTGACGGCCTGATCTGTCTATCCAACCCGCGATACGATCTTTACATGGAGCGCCCTGATCCGACCATCTGCAAGGACCTGGATGGAGATGCCGAAAAATGGGGCCATCTTCTGGATTCCCTTTTCAGGTACATGGACGGCACCTGGTCGGTTCTGGATATCGCCCAGAAGCACGACCTGCCCTTTGATCGGTTACGGCGCTACCTGGCCCGCTTCGAGGAAAAAGGGCTGGTCTATCTCCATCGGGCCGACATTACGCGGTCGGTTCCCAAGAGGGTCGCGTCATGATCACAATTGTTGACAGCGGCATCGCCAATATCGGATCGATAATCAATGCGTTGCGGCGTTTCGGGGTTACTGCCAGCGTGGCGGATACGCCTGCATCGGTCGTTTCGTCAAAGGCCCTGATTCTTCCCGGCGTAGGCGCCTTTGCGGACGGAATGCAAAGCCTGCATCGCCGCAGTCTGGTCGAGCCCATTCGCGCGGCCGCGTCGGCGGGTGTCCCGATTCTGGGCATCTGTCTGGGCATGCAGTTGTTGGCCGAAACGAGCGAAGAGTTTGGTCTGCATGAGGGGTTGGGCCTGATTCCGGGACAGGTTAAGCGCCTGAAACCAGCCCATGCCAACGAACGGGTTCCCAACATCGGCTGGTGCGATGTTTCCACTGCCGTCCGTTCCCGATTGTTCGGTGACATCCCCAGCGGCGGGCCATTTTACTTCATGCACAGCTATGCTTTGCACTGCACGAATGCCGACCATGTGGCGGGCACAATTGCCTTTGGTGCATCGGCTGTCTGCGCTGCCGTCGAGCGCGACAATGTTTTCGGCGTCCAATTTCATCCCGAGAAGAGTCAGGATCT
This sequence comes from Deltaproteobacteria bacterium, assembly GCA_021819735.1. Taxonomy (GTDB): domain Bacteria; phylum Desulfobacterota; class Desulfobacteria; order Desulfobacterales; family Desulfosarcinaceae; genus Desulfatitalea. The sequence continues at coordinate 10,165 of JAKAFO010000074.1, read as the reverse complement.
TGGGTTGCGTTGCCTTGACAATTTTATGCGCCTGACCGCATCGGCTTGACGGCCCAGGATTGAATCGATGTCCCCAGCAAGATCAAACACTCTCCGCGATGCGCAAAGCCCCGCCGTGCGCCCGCGCTTGATCCCCGTGCTTTTGCTCAAGCACGGCCTGATCGTGCGCAGCCAGCTCTTCAAGGTGCATCAGGTAATCGGCAACCCCATGAGCACGGTGCAGCGCTATTCGGATTGGAACGTGGACGAGCTGATCGTCTTGGATATCAGCCGGGGCGACCAGGGCCATGACCTGCGCCGAGACGACTTGCAGCAGCAATATCTTGGCCACTCGGCGCTGGACGTGCTGGCGGAGATCGCCAAGGTGTGCTTCATGCCCCTGACCTTCGGCGGCCGCATCCGCACCATCGATGACATCGAGAAGCGGCTGGCCGCCGGAGCGGACAAAATCACCTTGAATACCGCGGCGCTGGACGATCCTGCCTTTTTGGATGAGGCCGCGCGCCGCTTCGGGACCCAATGCATCGTGGCATCCATCGACGCGCGTCGGAACGGCTCGTCATACGAAGTCTTCGCCGATGGCGGCCGACGGGGGACAGGTCGTGATGTCACCCAGTGGGCCAAGGAGGCGGAAGATAGGGGCGCCGGCGAGATCTTTCTCAATTCCATCGACCGCGACGGCTCCGGCCAAGGCTACGATCTCGTTCTGATCCAAGCGGTCACCAAGCGCGTGACGATTCCCGTGGTAGCCTGTGGCGGCGTGGGCCGCTATGAACATTTGCCCACGGCCATTTGCGAAGCAGGGGCGGCTGCGGCCGCCGCCGCCAACCTCTTCCATTTCTTCGAACTGAGTTACTCCCATGCCAAGCAGGCCTGTTTGGCCGCCGGCATCCCCATGCGGCCTGTGGGCTTGGGGTCGCGCTTCTTGCGCCGCGAACCGGAGTACGACCGCGCCCGGGAGGACGCCCGTATTCAAGACCGGTTGCGCCAAGCCCGCACGGGCGATTATCCTGCGGCCAGGGTGCAAGCGGTCGAACCCAAGCCGATCCGCTGGTGCAGCGCCTGCGTCTACCCATCCATTTCGGCGGCACCCATGGAGTTCGACGAGCACAATGTGTGCACCGGGTGCCAGATGGCCAGGGTCAAGGACGCTATTCCAGCCCGGGAGTGGCAACGGCGCAGGCAGTTGCTGGGCGATCTGATCGAGCAGTACCGCTGCAAGGACGGCAGCCGCCACGATGCGGTCGTGGCGGTCTCGGGCGGCAAGGATTCCTATTTTCAGGTGCATGTGCTCAAAGAAGAATATGGCCTCAATCCGCTGCTGGTGACCTATGACGGCAATAATTGGACCGAAGCCGGATGGCGCAATATGACCCGCATGCGGGAAGTCTTCGGCGTCGATCACCTCGTCGTGCGACCGTCGGTGACGACCCTCAAGAAACTCAACCGCCTGGCCTTTGTCATCATGGGCGATATGAACTGGCATGCCCATGTGGGCATCATGACCGTGCCCATGAAAGTGGCCGTCCAGCAACGTATTCCGCTGGTCTTCTATGGCGAGCACGGCTATCTGGACCTGTGCGGCCAGTTTTCCATGGACGACTTTCCCGAGGTGACCTACCGCGACCGGCTGGAGCATTTTGCGCGGGGTTACGAATGGAACTACTTCGTGGGCCGGGAGAACATCACCCCCCAGGAGATGGGCATCTGGAAGTATCCCGGCGATGAAGAGATGCTTGCCCTGGATTTGCGGGGAATCTTCCTGGGCAATTATGTGCATTGGGAAGCCAACGAGCACATCAATCTGGTCACCGAGCGCTATGGGTTCGAAGTCTCGGCCGAGCCCTTCGAACGCACCTACCGCACTATGTCCAACCTGGACGACATGCATGAAAACGGCGTCCATGACTACCTCAAATACATCAAATTCGGTTACGGCCGAGCCACCGATCACGCCTGCAAGGACATCCGGGCCGGTTTGATGACCCGCGAGCGCGCCATCGCCCTGGTCAATCACCATGACCCCATCAAATCCAAGGATTTGCAGCGCTGGCTGACCTACGTGGGCATGAGCGAAGACGAGTTCGATCGCATCGCCGATACCTTTCGCGATCCCCGGGTGTGGCGCCGGGAAAGCGGTCGCTGGACAAGGGACAGCCTATGATCGAGAAAAAATTACCGCTGCGAGACCAGAAATTAAGCGAAAAAGAGCTCTGCCCGGATGCGTTGCTGGCCGGCCAGGAGGCGGCCTTTGCCCGGGACATCGAGCGTCTCAAGGCCCGGCGCCATGAATTCGTCCAGGTACCCTGCCCGGCCTGCGGCGCCGGCGATGGCGTTCCGGCCTTCGAGAAGTTTACTTTCGATTATTGCCGCTGCCCGCATTGCCGCACCCTATTCATGAGCCCCCGGCCGTCGCCCCAGGTGATGGCCGCCTATTATGCCGATTCGGAAAACTATCGCTTCTGGGCCAAACACATCTTCCCTGCCTCCGAAGATGCCCGGCGCGAGAAAATTCACCGTCCGCGACTGGCGCGCGTGCTGGAGTATTGCGCCACCTATGGCATCCCCACCGGGACCTTGATGGAAGTCGGTCCGGGTTTTGGCACGTTCTCCGCCCTGGCCGCTGCATGCGGGCGCTTCGGAAAGGTGATGGCCGTAGAGCCCACGCCGGAGCTGGCCGCGGCCTGCCGCGAACGAGGCGTGACGGTCATCGAACGCCGGGTGGAAGATCTTCAAAATCAGGGACTCAATGTGGATGTGGCCCTGGCCTTTGAAGTCATCGAGCATCTCTTCGAACCGGGCCGTTTTCTATCGGCCATGGCCGCCCAGTTGTCCCCGGGAGGGTTGTTGGTGCTCACCTGCCCCAATGGGCTGGGCTTTGACATCGAGCTCCTCGGGGCGGCTTCCCTGGCCGTGGACGCCGAGCACGTCAATTTGTTCAACCCCGACTCCCTGGGCCATCTGGTAACCGCCTGCGGCTTCGAGGTGCTGGAATCCTCAACTCCCGGACGGCTGGATGCCGAATTCGTGCGCGAGGCGGTCCTGGCCGGCCATTTCTCGCTCAAGGACAATCCTTTTCTGCAACGGGTGCTGATCGACGAGTGGGAACGTCTCGGCCATGGATTCCAAACCTTTTTGGCCGAAAACGGCCTCTCTTCCCACATGTGGCTGGCGGCCCGCAAAAGGAGGCGCTAAATGGCGTCGGATCGCGAAAAAATCGAGGCTCGGGTGCGGGCCTGTTATGCCGGCTGGAGCGACAATTACCATCAGAATTACTACGGCCCCCAGGCCGCCTACCCGCCGGTGCATCGCGATCTGCTGCGCAACGAGTTGCTGGCCGCCGGTGCGGCCACCCTTCTGGATGCCGGCTGCGGCAGCGCTTCGTTCCTGCGCGAACTGACCGACACCGGCATCGAGCTGTATGGATTCGACCTCACCCCCGAGATGGTGGCCGAGGGCCGACGGATCTTCGCCGAACTCGGTCTGCCCCCTCAGCGGCTCTGGCAGGGTAGCGTGCTCGATCCGGACGCCTTTGCCGATCCCGCGGGGCGTTTGACCGGCCGCTTCGATGCGGTGGTCTGCGCCGGTGTCTTGCCGCACATCCCGGAAACCGACGATCTGCGCGTCATCGCCAATCTGCGTGCGGCCGTGCGCCCCGGCGGCATAGTGCTGCTGGAGGCGCGCAATGCCCTGTTTGCGCTCTTTGCTTTGAACCGGTACTCCCTGGATTTTTTCCAAAACGACCTGCTCGGCCTGGAACAGTTGCGCGATCAGGCTTCGGCAGCGGAAAAGCCCGCCTTGGAGCGGGCCATGCTGCATCTTCAAGAGCGTTTCCGCATGGATCTACCGCCCAGGCGCACCGGCAACCCGGACGAGCCAGGCTATGACGATGTCCTTTCGCGCACCCACAACCCGTTCATCCTGCGGCAGCAATTTGCGGACGAGGGTTTCCGGGAGGTACGCGTTCTCTTCTACCACTATCATTGCCTGCCCCCCATGCTGGCCGCGGATGTGCCCGACCTGTTCCGAACCCGCAGCCTGGCCATGGAAGATCCCTCCGACTGGCGGGGGCATTTCATGGCCTCGGCCTTCATCGTCGCCGGAGTACGGTCATGATCCGCGCGGATGGCCGCAGTCGCTATTCCATTTGGGCGCACAGTGCCGCCTTGCGCGATTTGTACACACGGCGCTGCCTGATGCAAGCCGAAGAGATGACCTGCCACGCCCAGGCCGCCGAATTGCTCGCGCCCCTCGTGGCACCGGGCGATACCCTGCTGGATATAGGCTGCGGCAGCGGCTATTTCTACCACTCCCTCCGATCGCGCGGCATACCGGCCGAATATTGGGGCCTGGATGCATCGGAGACCTTGCTGGCCATCGGCCGTCGATGCCTGCCTGCCTTTGGTTTGCCCCCGGAGCGACTGCTCACGATGAGCCTGGATGAACTGGCCGGCGAGACCGATCACATCGTCTGTCTCAACGTTTTGTCCAACATCGACAACTACCACCGCGGACTGGAACGCATGTTGCAATGCTCACGCAGGAGCGTGATTTTGCGCGAATCGCTGGCGCAAACAGCGCAATACCAATATGTGGTGGATGAGTACCTCGATCCAGGCTGCCGACTACGGGTGCATGTCAATACCTATGCCCTGGCCGAACTCATTGGATTCATTGAATCCTTCGGCTTCGAAGCACGGATCGTGACCGATCGACGGACCGGCGGCCGGCCTGAAATGGTGATCGGGTACCCCCACCATTGGACCTTCGTGGTGGCCCGGCGTCGTTGACGCAAAAGCGCCATAATTTCGGCGTCAAGCGTTAATCGCAGTGTCATGAGGCAGTGGAAATGGCTCGCATCGCTGGAATAATCGCAAAAGATCCTTCCTACCACCAACAGCTTCAGCCGATGATCGCCCGGATGAGCATATCACCCGATGCTTTCGGGCAGATCGCCCAGAATGGACCGGCCACCATGCGTCGGATCGGCTCAAATGGCGGCTTGGCCCAACGCGGCTCCCTGATGGCTGTGGTGGATGGTGCCTTTGGCAACACCGATGAGTTGCCGGCGGCGGCCAATGACGCCGAACGGTTGATCCATCTGTTTGAACGCCATGGATTCGAAGGTGCATTGAAGCGCGTGTGCGGCGACTTTGCCGCGGCCCTCTATGACCGCGCCGCGGATACCCTTTGGCTTGGACGGGACCGTGCCGGAGTCCGCCCTTGCTTTTATGTCGAAGCCAAAGGCGCTGTGGCCTTTGCCTCTCTGCCCCAATCTTTGCTGCTGGTCCCCGGGATTTCGCACAAAGTGAACCCCAAGTTCGCGGCCCTTTTTGCCGCATCCCACTACCGCACCATCGACAACGACCCTTTTGCTTCCCCCTATGAATCCGTACGTCAGCTGCCGGCCGGCCACATGGCTCGCTGCCATAATGGGCGTGTCGAACTGCGCTGCTGGTGGCGGCTTTCGGATGCGCCGGATTTCACGGAGAGCGAAGACGAGTTGGCCGAGCAGTATCGGGCGCTGCTGTTCAAAGTAGTAAATGAGCGCTTGCGAGGCTTTCAAAAGCCGGCCTTTGCGCTCTCAGGCGGCATGGATTCGTCGTCGGTGCTGGCCTCGGCCGTGCACCTGAGCGGAGCAAAGCAGCACGCCTTTTCCGCTGTTTATGACGATCCGACCTATGATGAATCCAGTGAAATCGAATCGATGCTGGAAGCCGCGGTCGCCCAATGGCATCCCGTGCGCATCGGCCAGGTGGATCTGTTCAGTTTGGTGCGGGAAATGGTGGCGGCCCACGGCGAACCGGTGGCCACGGCCACCTGGCTCTCCCACTGGTTGCTGTGCCGCGAGGTGGGAAAAGCGGGCTTTGACGCTCTATTCGGCGGTCTGGGCGGTGACGAGCTCAATGCAGGCGAATATGAATACTTCTTCTTCCATTTTGCAGATCTGCGCGCAGCCGGCCGCGAAGAAGATCTAACCCGCGAAATTGAAGCCTGGGCAAATCACCATGATCATCCTATATGGCGCAAAAACCGTCCGGTGGCGGAAAATGCCCTGGGCCGTCTGGTCGATTTTACCACACCGGGCCGCTGCCTGGCCGACCGCGCGCGCATCGAGCGCTACGCCAAGGCCCTGCGACCCGAATGCCTTGAGCTGACCGGCTTTGAGCCAGTCATGGACCACCCATTTGCTTCGTACCTGAAAAATCGCACCTGGCAGGATATCAGCCGTGAAGCAGCCCCATGTTGCCTGCGTGCCGAAGACCGTCACACGAATATCTTCGGCCTGGTCAATGTGGACCCATTCTATGATCACCGTTTGATTGAATTTATGTTCAGGGTACCGGGAGAATTGAAAATTCGTAACGGAGTAACCAAGACTCTGCTTCGAAGCGCAATGCGCGGGGTGTTGCCTGAACAAACTCGGCTGCGGGTAAAAAAAACTGGCTGGAATGCCCCTGCGCACATCTGGTTCACTGGACAACAGGCCAACGCTATGCGCGATTTAATAAATTCCTCGCGCTTTACTGCATCTGAATACTACATTAAAGCTGAAGTACTTAAGCTCATAGATGAACATTGTGCCATAGTCGCCCATGGTTATCCTGTTGAGAACCATATGATGTTTTTCTGGCAACTGCTGAATTTGGAACTATGGTTATCATTTTCTCGAGATTTTTAGGTATTAGCAACAATTGCCAAGCATTGTTTAAAAGGGTCTTTAATCTTACAAGTTAGAATTATAGAAATCATTATGCAAACAAAGCGAATTGTTATTATACAGGGCCCCATCCAACTCCTTAACGTTCTTTCGGTTTTAAGCTATCAATTGTCCACCGGTGAATATACAGATTTTGAAGATACTTTTGTATTTGGCGGAATGTTCTTAAAGGGAGACAATGCAACAGAAATCATTGCTGTCTGTACTAAGATTTTAAAAATATGGTGTCACCCTAAAAAGATTTATATATTCGACGATAGCATGGAAGAAAGGTTGGCCAAAGGTCAATTGACATTTTCACAATGTCGCCAATTACTTTCAAATCGCTTAAATATCAAGTCTGTTGATGTCATATATTTTTGCAGAAATTGGCAATTTATCAATGAGCTATTTTTATCAACCTACAGTACCGCTCGTAAGATCTGTTATGGAGATGGGCTTGGCTTCCTCGATTTAAACAGCAAAATATGGTGCAGAAAGTCTCTTAACCCAGATGGTTTTTCACGTGTAGATAGCGCTTACTTGATTACGCCTGTAGAGAGTGAACCTGAAGGAAGATCTTTCGATATTTGTGGTGCCATAGTAATTGTCCCCCATTCATTCTTTAATATAGTGTTAAAAAGAAGCACGGAGTTGATATCCGGTCTTAAACAATTCGCAAAAGAGCTTGCTGCTCAGTTAAGTAATTCATATTCATTAGTGCTAACGTCGACTTATTTTGAATCGAAAATGATAAGTAACATCAATGATGAAATATCGATGTATGTAGAAGTAATTCTGCGTCATACAAAAGATAACGAATCGATTTTGATAAAAAGACACCCAAGAGAATTTGATCATAAATCATCTTTATTGTTGCGAAGGCTAACTTCTTTAAAGAGAAGACCTTATCTACTGAACTCCTTGTCTCTATTGCCAATCGAATTTTTTCTAAAGGATCTGTCACCAGAAAAGGCCATTACATTTTGCTCTTCCGCAGCAATATCGATAGCACTTCTTAAACGGTGCAACCTTATTGTTGGCATGGGAGAACGGCTTATAAAAAAATACCTGTTCGAACAATTTCATAACAATGCCCTTATCAATGAGGCCTGTATGAATCTTTTAGTTGAGCAGGCATATAGTGGTAGTTTCTTTCCGATTCGCTCTCGGGATGTCATTTTCCGTATTGATTCAAAGGAACAACCCGCATTGCATTCATCGTCAAAATCTCTTGATGGCTCTTCAAAGTTTGAGGAATATGAAATAGTTAGCCCATTAAACAAATCAGACAGAATTAGACGTTTAAGAAGTATTTGTAGCAGAGATATCATTGCCGCCTATAAAGCTCATTTTGATATACCTGTTGCTAAGTTGTTAAGCAGCATCGAAGAAGTATCTTTGTATGAATGCTGCGATACAGGTTACCGCTTTTATTATCCGTTTCACATCAGTGGTGATTCCGTTTTTTATGAGCAACTTGAAAAAGTTCCATGGTACTATACGGACTGGAAGTATGAACACGATGTGGCCTCTCGATTTATCGATCCTGGACAAACAATTTTAGAAATCGGCTGTGCCAAGGGAACCTTTTTGGAAGCATTAAGGACGCGCGGCATTGCCGGCGTCGGCCTCGAATTAAATGAAAAGGCCATTAGCGTCGCGCAATCCAAGCAACTGGAAATTCATCAACACACCATCCAGGAACATGCAGCGCGCTATTCACAGCGCTACGATGCGGTGTGCGCTTTTCAGGTGCTTGAACACATCAGTGATGTAAAAACCTTTATTGAAGCGTCTCTGGTCAGCTTAAAACCCAATGGAATAATCATCTTGAGCGTGCCCAACCACGACGCGTTCATGGGCTTGGACGATCGGAACACCCTCGACATGCCGCCCCACCACATGGGCATTTGGAATGAAAAATCACTAAAGTCGATAACGAAGATATTTGATCTCTCACTTGTGAAAGTTATCAACGAGCCACTTCAGCCCTATCATCTGGATTACTATGCCTCGCTGGTTAAGAAGCAGTTCGCAACCGATGCGGTATTGCAATCGGCGCTGATAAAATTTGCGCATAACCATCCTGAAAAAATCAAAGGGTTTACAACAGTGGCTGTATTTAAAAAAGATACCGGCGCAAGCTCAAGATCAAGAGCCGCGGGTGACGAACCGGCCAGATTCTCATCAAGCCATTGCATTATAGATGCTAAGATGCCAATTGAAACCCGGTGTCTGAAATCTCTGACATGCCATCCCCCTCTGTTCGATCGAGCCGTTTCTTGCATTAAACAATCGAAAATCGCCGAAGCCTTGGCCTTGCTAACCGAAGAATTAAAAGCAAACCCCGATAATGAGCTGGCCAATGCCTTAATCACATTCATTCGGCCGCCGGAAAATGGAAGGCCGGCAATTCGAAATTTCGATCAGGCTGAAAACCATCTCGATCCGAAATCCTCAATTGAAAGTTTCGCCCAAAAAGCTGAGCACCGCAACCTTCGGCATGCTTTTCTCAATTTAGGCTGCGGTAACCATTATCACTTCGATTGGACCAATGTGGATTTTAAATCCACACACCCAAGCGTCATTGAGTGCGACCTGAACACGGGCATCCCTTTTCCCGACAATACCTTTGACGCAGTATATCATTCCCATCTGCTTGAACATTTCCACAAGCATTTCGCCCTTGAATTTTTAAAAGATTGCCATCGGGTGCTAAAGCCGGGCGGCGTTTTACGTGTGGTCGTTCCCGATCTGGAGCAGATCGCACGTTGGTACCTTGTGCTCCTGGAAAAGGCGCAGCAGGGCGATCTTGAGGCCCAGCGCAGGTATGAATGGATCATGCTGGAGATGTTCGATCAGATGGTCAGAAACCACTCCGGCGGCGAGATGCTGAAATATTGGCGTCAGAATCCCATGCCCGCGGAAGATTTCGTCATAGAACGCATGGGAGGCGAAGTACTCGGTATGATTCAAAATTTAAGACGACAAGCAACGGCTTCGGTTGCGCCGATTTCGCAAAATCAAAGAAATGCAGAACAAATAGGACAATTCAGGTTATCGGGTGAGATTCATCATTGGATGTACGACCGCTACTCTTTGGGAAAGCTTCTGGGCGATGCAGGCTTTTGCAAGATCAGCGTCCGGCGAGCCGATGAATCGGGAATTGCCGGCTTTAATAAATTCCATCTGGACATGCTGCCCGATGGTTCGGTGCGCAAGCCGGATTCACTCTTCATGGAAGCCAATAAAGGATCTTCAGTGTAGCGCTGCAGTTTAAGACACGAGAACTATCTTTTTCCCGCCGGCAAATTGGTTCTTCAGCTAAAATGTTTTTCGTAACCGTTCACGGGGTAGCCTAAACGCCCCTTATTACGATTCGTAACCAATTGAAATTGCGGCGAAATTAAATTCGTTCATAAATAATTGAAATGATTATAATTTCCGCTAGATTTCTAGTTC
>JAKAFO010000073.1 GCA_021819735.1 Deltaproteobacteria bacterium | reverse complement strand
ACCTCCCTGATGCAACGCCAACGGTAACGACAGAAAAGCACACAAGCCGGTTGTTTTCAAGTTCAATCTCTGACGCCAATTCACAAGCTGGTTGGTATATAGCCGTAACAGACGGCATTTACTTCGAACTTTGGATCAGGCCTTCGATCGTACCGCTCTTCAGATCCACCAAACCCTCTTCACAAATCCGGCAGTAGGGAATGGCGGCGCCGGTCAAGGTGGCCAGGGTCAGGATGGGATCGGCAAGTCGGGTGCCCAGTTCCTTGGCCGCCGCATCGATCTCCCGGAGCTGCCGGGCCACCGCTTCCATGGGCAGATCGGCCATCAGGCCCAACACCGGCAGGGCCAGTTCGGCCAGGATGGCTCCTGCCTGGGCCACCACCAGGCCGCCTTGCAGCTCCCGGATGCGGTTGATGCACAATGCCATGTCGCCGTCATCCGCTCCCACCACGATCAAGTTGGCGGTGTCCCAGGCCGCGCTGCTGGCCATGGCGCCGGCGCGCAACCCGAACCCGCGGATCAGACCGGTGAACGTGCGGCCGGGGGTCAGGCGGCGGTCGATGGCCGCCACTTTGAGCACGTCCCGATCGGGCATGGCTTCGATGCGCCCATTGCGCACGGGCAGCGTCAGCACCTCTTGGCGGGTCACCAGGTCGGTGATCATCTGGATGACCGCCGCCTGAACCGTATCATCGCCGCGCAGCGCCCGGATGGCGAAGTCTTCGACGCTCACGGGTTCGGTCAAGCCAATGGTGTGGCGGCTTTGGGGCGTGAAGGGGTGCTCCCGGGGCGGTACGGTCATGCGCCCCTCGCGGGCGACGATCCGTCCGTTGCTCACCACCAGTTCGGGCGCGATGCGGTCGATCTCCGGGATTATCGCCAAATCGGCAAAGCGACCGGGAGCAATGCCGCCCACCAAATGATCGATGCCGAAATGCTCGGCCACATTGAGCGTGGCCATCTGGATGGCCGTCATGGGCGCAAAGCCGCAGTCGATGGCCCTTTGCACCACCTGCTCCATGTAACCTTCGGTGACCAGGCCGCGGGGATCGACGCCATCGGAAACCACCGTCATGCGCCGCAGATCAACCCCCATATCGCGGATGGCGGCAATGGCCGCCAGATCCCGGCGCACATTGCCTTCGCGCGCCATCACGTGCATGCCCAAACGCAAACGGGCCAGGGCCTCCTCGGCGCTGATGGGCTCGTGACATGAGGATACGCCCAACGCGGCGTAGGCGGCCAACTTACCGTTGCGGGCGCCGGCCGAATGGCCCTCCAGCTTCTTGCCAGCGGCCAGGGTGGCGCGCATGGCCGGCAGCAGTTGCCAGGGCGCCTGAAACACGCCCTGCCAGTAGGATTCGCCCAATCCCAGAATATCTTCCCGGGCCAGCAGCCGGGTCAGATCGTCGGGTTCGACGCCCAGCAGGCGCGGGCTGATCGAAACCATGGCCGGTGCCGTGGCCACGATCTTGATGGGCTGATCGGCCAGGCTGTCCAGGAAATCCACGACACCGTCATATCCGGCCACGGCGTAAGGTTCGAAGGTCTCGGTCACCACCAGGGTCGTCCCGCGCGGCGCCGCGAAGCGCACGAATTCGGCAATACTACCGAAGCTGGCCAAGTGGTTGTGACCATCGATCAGGCCGGGAATGACGACTTTACCGGCCGCGTCGATGACTTCCGTGGCCGGGCCGAGCATGCCCTCCCGAAGATCGCCGGTGTAGGCGATCCAGCGGTCATGGGTCACGATGGTCTGGTCTGCGAGCCATTCGCCGGTGTAGACATTGGCCAGGCGCGCATGCGTAACGGCCAGGGTCCCCGGCCGGCCACCGAGGGCGATTTGGCTCAGGGCGTGAGCGTCCCGGGCGTTTAAAGCGGTGATCTGGAAAGGATGGATCATGATCGCGGACCGGCTCCTCCACCTGAGCGCAAATGGCGTTTTCCCATTTTGCGGTGGAAAACACCCTACCAGCACCCCGGGTTGCTGTAAACCAAAAAGTTGCAACATCGTTCGATTATGTCGAATGGTCGTTCGGTTTACACGTTGACACGCCGCCGGCCATCTGCCATATTCGGTACTCTTGTGTCCGGCGGCAAACCATGGCCGTGCCGAACATATCCCTAACGGAAGTTTCGGTATTCAACTCGTATTGATGACATCCATACTACGGAAGGAGAACAAGGCTATGCCAAAGGTCGTTTTTGACAGCCTCGATGCGCTGCGCGCAAAAATAGGCCAGGAAATCGCCGTCGGCGACTGGACAACCGTGACCCAAGAACAGATCAATCTTTTTGCCGACGCCACCGGGGACCATCAATGGATTCACCTGGACACCCAGCGCGCGGCTACCGAATCGCCTTACGGCACCACCATCGCCCACGGCTTTCTGACCTTGTCCCTCCTGCCACGCCTGATGGCCGATGCCGTGCAACTGCCCAAGGCCAAAATGTCGGTCAACTACGGTTTGAACCGGGTGCGTTTCGCGGCCCCCGTACCCGCCGGCAAACGGGTCCGCGCCCGGATCACCTTGCTGGGTATCGAGGATGTAAAAGGCGGCGTGCAGATGAATTGGAAAACACAGATCGAGGTGGAGGGCAACGAAAAGCCGGCCTGCATCGCCGAGACCCTCGCCCGGCACTACACGGCGTAACCGCCGGCCAACGCCCGCCGAAAAACAACAACCGTAATTCCCCTACTTGGAGAGTTGGATGGATGCGTCGATTCGCAAGCTGATCGAAGAGAAGATGGCCATGCCGGTCGTCGAAGGCGAAGACAAACGCTGCACGCTCAAAGAGGCCATTGCACGGCACATCGAACCCAAGATGGCCCTGCACTTCACGGCCGGCGTGGGCGCCCTGGTGTACGAACTGGTGCGCGCCTTTTGGGAGCGGCAGCCGGAATTCACCATCATCGCCCCCTCGGTGAACCTGCACCTGGTGGCCTTGCTCAAGAACCGCATCGCCACCAAGGTGCTCACCAGCTTCGCCGGCATCAACTACCCCAGCCCGCGGCCCTGCCCGGTGGTCCAAAATGCGGTCGCTTCGGGCGCCGTCCAGTTGGAAAGCTGGACCATGCGCACCATCCCCCAGCGTCTGCTGGCCGGTGCTTTCGGCTGGGACTTCATGCCCACCAACTCCCTGATCGGCAGCAGCATGGCCGAGGAGAACAAGGATTCCTTCAAGGTCATCGACAACCCGTTTAGCGGAGAGGGCCAAATCGGCTTGCTCAAGGCCTTGCGGCCGGACATCACCCTGGTGCACGGCGCCGTGGCCGATGCCTGCGGCAATACCATCCTCACCTATCCGCTGGCCGGCGATGCCTATGGCGCCTGGGCCGCCACCAAGGGCGTCATCGTCAGCGTGGACAAGATCGTCTCCACGGAATTCATCCGCAAGCACGCCCACCTGGTGCGCATCCCGGCCTACTCGGTGCTGGCCGTGGTCGAAGCGCCTTTCGGTGCGCACCCCATCGGCGTGATGCAGCACGGCTTGCCCGAGTTCGAGCCCTACGCCTACTTCCCGGATTACGACTTCATGACCATGGTCAACGAAGCCACCAAGGACGAGGCGGCCTTCGCACGCTTCGTCCAGGAGTGGATTCTCTCGGTGCGCGATCACGACGACTATCTCTCCCGCCTGGGTAACGAACGCATGCTCTACCTCAAGGGCAAGGCCGCCGTGGATGCCTGGCTGCCCGAGACGGTGGCCGAATCGGCCCGGGTGGATTTCGACCGGGCGCCCAATGCCATCGAGCGCCTGGTGCTGGCCGCCGGCCGGGTGATCGCCGAACGCTGCAAAGCGAAGGGTTTCAAAAACCTGCTGGCCGGCATCGGCCTGTCCAACCTGGCTGCCTGGCTGGCGGCCTATGCGCTCAAAGGCTCGCCCCAGGAAGTGGATCTGATCGCCGAGATCGGCATGTACGGTTATCTGCCGCGCACTTCCGACCCGGCGGTCTTCAGCTTCCACAACATGCACGCCTGTAAGATGCTCGCCAACATCGAGACGGCCCTGGGCTTCAATGTGGGCGGCGCCACCAACCGCTGCCTGGGCATACTGGGCGCGGGCATGATCGATGTTCACGGCAATGCCAACTCCACCAAGATCTCGGACAAGATCTACCTGGTGGGCTCGGGAGGGTCCAACGACATCGCCTCCACCAACCAGGAGTCGCTGGTGGTCATGAACGCCGGCCGGCACCGCCTGGTGGAAAAGGTGCCCTACATCACCTACCCCGGCCACAAGGTACGCACCCTGGTCACCGATGTGGGCCTCTTCGAGAAGCCGGCGGGCCGCGACAACTTTACGCTGACCGCCTACCTGCCCGCCGATCCGGCCGAAACCGAGGCCCAATGCATGGAAAGAATCAAGGAGAATGTCGGCTGGAAGCTGGAGACGGCGCCCACCTTAAAGCGCTTGGCCCTGGGACGCAAAGAAGACTTGACGCTGCTTCGGCTCTTCGATCCGCGAGGCTATTATATCGGAGGGAAATAAACCCATGACCACCCTTCAGGAGCATATCCAATCTTCCCGCCGCAACGGCAGCCTGGAGTTCTTCATCGAAGCCCGCGGCCCGGAAAAAGTGGTCAGCCGCATGCCCATCCAGGCCGGCATGCTGAACCCTTTCGGCGTGGTGCAGGCCGGCGCCTTCGTCTGGTTGGCGGATGTGACGGCTTCCATCTTGGTCCTGGAATCTCTTCCGGCCGAGGAGCGCGGCAAGAACTTTCCCCTGGCCATCGATCTGCACACCTCGCTCTTCGGCAATCAGAAGGAGGGCGATATCTTCGCCGAGGCCGTCTTCGTGCGCCGAGGCCGGCGCGTCAGCGTGATCCGCACGCGCCTCCTGGGCAGTGCCGATAAACTGCTGGCCGAAGTGACCAGCACCCACGTGCCGGCGGGCTGACGCGCGCTTACCTTATTTGGCTTGTGCTTTGCTCTTTTTGGCGGGTATCCCCGCCAGCGCCTTGGCCAGCTTGATCTTCTCGTCCAACTTGCCTTCGCGCAGAATCATGATGCGCTGGGCCTGGGGCGATCCGGCGCCGTGCATGGATTCGACCATGGCCGTGCCGCCGGTCATGGCCTCGATGAGCCGGCCGATCTTGATACGCTCCTTGACTGGGATCTCGGCCACCCCGGAGAAGTACTTCTGCACCAGATGGCCCACCTCCGCACTCTCCAGGTCGTACTCGCTGGGCAGGGTGGCGATGAATCCGCCGGCAAGATCCACGGCCAGGCGCGCCACCTCGAAGTGAAAGCGCGTGACGTTGTGCTTGCACACGTTAGCCAGCATGGTGTCCACCAGATAGGCGCCCGAAGGGGTCGGCTTGCCTTCGGCCGAGCAGGCGATGGACGAGCTGTAGAGCGTTTCGCTCAGGTGGATCATCTCGGTGATCTTGTCCTTGACGTGCGACCCCTGACCCGCGCCCTGGATCTGGGCCAGGTAGCTTACCGCGCCGGTGAGCACGTCCATCAGGCCGGTCTTGCAGGCGCCGTAGTTGGCGCGGTGATGGGCAGCGAAGCGGTAGACCAGCAGCCCGGCAAATTCGGTCTGACCCTCCATGAAGATCCGCTCGTTGGGCACGAAGACATCCTCGAAGGCGATCACGGCCTCGCCGCCCACGGCGCCGAAGCGCGGCTTGCCCACGTCGATGCGCTCCAACTGGTCGCGGCGGTCGTCGCCGGCCTGGCGCCCGAAAATCAGGGTGATGCCGGGGGCGTCGATGGGAATGGCGCAGACGATGGCATAGGCCTTGGACTGGGCGTCCAGGGCCGTGGTGGGCATTACCAGGATCTCGTGGGAGTTGACCGCGCCGGTCATGTGCAGCTTGGCCCCCCGGATCACGACCCCGTCCGGCCGGCGCTCGACCACATGCACATACTGGTCGGGATCGCTCTGCTGGGCCGGCGTCTTGGAGCGATCGCCCTTGGGATCGGTCATGGCGCCCACCACCATCTTGTTTTCGTCCTGAATCCCGGTCAGCCAGCGCTTGAAGCGTTCATGATAATCGGTCTTGTGCTTCCGGTCGATCTCGTAGGTCACCGAATAGGCGGCGTTGATGCCGTCGAAGCCCACGCAGCGCTGGAAGCAGGTGCCGGTCTTCTGACCCAGGACCCGCAGCAATTTGATCTTCTTGATCAGGTCTTCGATGTTTTGATGGATGTGGGTGAAGCGGCTGATCGTGCGGCCGGTGAGATGGGAAGTCGCCGTGGCCAGCTCCTTGTACTTCGCCTGGTTGGCCAGGGCATAGGTCATGGCCGCCGCCCGCACGTGCGGCGCCGTGGCCGGATGGCGCGTCACGTCCTTGATCTGCTTTCCCTTGTAGTAAATTCTGGGCGATAACTTGCGCAAACTTTCGATGTACTCGGCCCCATTTTTTAATCGCATACCTGCCTCCTATTTATTTCCGCTTCTTATACAACTGCCAGCCAACCCCAAGGGCCAGCAAGCCCAGTCCGAGCACATCCGTGATCGTTCCCGGATCGATGAGCATTAATCCACCCACGAAGAAAACGATCCGTTCCAGCCAATTCATGGGACGGAAGAAGTAACCGATCATGCTGGCCCCCACGCCGATCATGCCGCAACAGGAAGTGATCAGGGTCTGGATCAGTGAGGCGGCGGTGGTATCGATCCACAGCATGGCCGGATTGAAAACGAAGATGTAGGGCACCAGAAAAGCGCCGATGGCGAGTTTGGTGGCGATGATGGCGGTGGCCAGGGGATCGGAGCGGGCGATGCCCGACCCGGCATAGGCCGCCAGGGCCACCGGCGGCGTGATATCGGCCACGATGCCGAAGTAGAAGACGAACATGTGGGCCGCCAGGGGGTGCACCTTGAGCATGATCAGGGCCGGCGCGGCGATGGTGGCGGTAATGATGTAATTGGCCGTGGTAGGTGCGCCCATGCCCAGGATCAGGGAGGTGATCATGGTAAAGATCAGGGTCAGCAGTAGATTGCCGCCGGCCAGATCCACCAGGCCGTTGCCCATCTTGAGCCCCAGCCCGGTCAAGGTCACCACGCCGATGATGATGCCGGCACAGGCGCACGCCAGGGTGACTCCCAAGGCGTTGCGGGCGCCCAGCTCGAAGGCATCTAATATTTCGCGCAGGCTCATGCGTGTGGCCTTGCGCACGGCCCCGGCCGCCACGCAGGTGACCAGGCCCATGAGGGCGGCATAGAGCGGGGTAAATCCCGCGCCCAGAAACCCGATGATAGCGAACAACGGGACGAAGAGATGGCCGCGCTCGCGCATCACCGTTGCGAACTTCGGCAGTTCGTCACGGCTCAATCCGCGCAGTTTGCAGCGCTTGGCCTCCAGGTGCACCTCGATGAAGACCCCGAAAAAATAGAGGCAGGCCGGGATGGCCGCCGCCTTGGCGATATCCAGGTAGGGCATGTTGAGAAACTCGGCCATGATAAAGGCCGCGGCCCCCATGATGGGCGGCATGATCTGGCCGCCGGTGGACGAAGAGGCCTCGACGGCCGCGGCGAACTCGGGGCGGTAGCCCAGGCGCTTCATCATGGGAATGGTCAAGCTGCCCGACTCCACGGTGTTGGCCACCGAGCTGCCCGAGACCATCCCCTCCAAGGCGCTGGTGATCACGGCCATTTTGGCCGGGCCGCCCGAGGCCCAACCGGCCACGGCATTGCCGATGTCCATGAAGAGCTGCCCCAGGCCGGTCTTTTCCCGAAACGAGCCGAAAAGGATAAAAAGGTAAATGAACGAGGCCATGACCCCCATGGGAATACCTAAGATCCCCTCGGTGGTCAGGTACATGTGCGAGGCGATGCGCTCGAGGGAAAAACCGCGATGGCTGAGAAAACCCGGCAAATAACGACCAAGGTAGGCATAGAGCAGAAAGGCCGTGGCCAGCACGACGATGGGCAAGCCCACGGTGCGCCGGGTGGCTTCCAGAACCACCGCGATGCCGCAGCCGGCCATAACGTAATCCATGGAAGCGTAGTCGCCGCCGGCCTCCATGATGCGCATATAGTTCATGGCCAGGTAGAGCCCTACGTACGCCGCGCCGGCGGCCAACAGCCAATGGTGCCAGCGCAGCCGCCCGCTGCTCCCGGAGACGCGGGCCGGATAGAGCAGAAAAACCAGGGTCAGGGCAAAAGAGAGGGTGACCGAGCGCTGCAACTGGGCCGGAAGTAATCCGAAGGCCGCCGTCCATACCTGGAACACCGACCAGCCCACACCGATGATGTAAACGATCCAGCGCGGCCAGCCGCTGAGTTTGCGGGCGGTCGCCTCTTTGTCCACCTTGCGCAGGATCTCTTCCAGCGCTTCCTTGGAGATGGGTTCCTCGGCCCGTTCTACTGCCACGCCGCGCACCTGTCTTTGATGAGATTCACGATTCCGACCCGCGTCACCTGCAACCGCAAGGGGCTTCCCGGCGGCGCCAACTGCGTCAGGGCCAGTTCCTGTCCTTTGAGGCGCAAGCTGTGCTCGGCCACGCGCCCCACCCGCACCACGACCTCCGGCGTCGGCCGCTCCACACGGTACACCAGCCATCCGTCCGGAGCCACGGAAAGCTGACCGTCAGAGCCATCCGGCATGCCCGCGCCGAAGCTGTCGAAACGCGAGCCGACGATCACCAGATGATCGCCCTCCGCGCGCAAGGTATCATAAACCGGCCGACGATTCACCGAATGAATGTAGGCCAGCACCAACTCTTCGCCCGGTTGCATGCGGGCGCAGTAAAGGCTCTGGCCGCTCTGGTGCTGACTGATCCGCAGCACGCTGAACAGCGGCCAGTATCCAATGAATCCAATTGCTGCCGCGGCCGCACCCGCCACAAGCCAGAAGGCAGGTCGTCGGATCAGGCCCTGCGTCGGGCTTGCCCCTGAAACGGCCAAAGCGCCTCACCCTTGCCTACATCGCTTTTTTCTCTTTGTAGTACTTCACCGCCCCGGGATGGAAGGGAATCGAAACACCCTTGACCGCCGCCGACAGCGAAAGCTCGGCGCCCTTGGCGTGGGCGGAAGCCAGTTCAGCCTGATTATCGAAGAGCGCCTTGGTCAGTTGATACACCACGTCCTCTTTCAACTGGCTGGAGGCGATCAGCACGGCATTCACCGCCACGGTGCTCACCTCTTCGGACAGGCCCTTGTAGGTGTTGGCCGGAACCTTGGCCGTCGACAGGAAGGGATAGCGGGTCGCCAGTTTGGCTGCCATGTCCGGCGCGATATTGAGCAGGCGGATCTCGTTCTGGGTGCTGATGTCCATGATCGCCGCATTGGGAATGCCCGCCGTTACGATGAACGCATCGATGTGTTTGTCCTTGAACTGCTCGGCGCTTTCGGAGAAAGAGAGATAGTTGGCCTTGATATCTTCTTTACCCATCCCATAGACATCCAGCAACTGCCGGAAGTTGGCCTCGGTACCGCTGCCCGGAGCCCCCACGCCCACCTTCATGCCCTTCAGGTCGGCGAAGGATTTTGCAGGGCTGCCGGCCGCCACCACCACCTGGATGATCTCCGGGTATAGCACGGCCACGGCCTGCATGCCGGTCAACTTCTCCTTGAAGGACTCCTTGGCGTTATAGGCAAAATCCAGCGTGTCGCTCTGGACCAGGGCCAGCTCGACTTCTTTTTTGTTGATCAGACGCACGTTTTCGGCTGACGCGCCGGTGGTCTGGGCCGTGACATTCATACCCGGGATCTTGGTGTTCCAGATCCGGGCCAGGGCCCCGCCGAAAGGATAATAGGTGCCGGCCGTACCGCCGGTGGCCAGGATCAACTGGGTGTCGGCCGCTGGCGCGGGACCCGCCAGCGCGACGAGCAGCAATCCCACCAAACCGAAAATCAGAGATCTCTTCATGGGCGTCCTCCTTTGATTGTTATGCAGAGGATGCTAATCAATCGGGCTCTATCCGTCAAGGCACGGTTTCGGAATAGAAAACGGCGACCGGTGAAGTCACGGGCTTCACCGGTCGCCGTCCAAGGTTTAAAGGCATTTAATTACTTTGCCGCCGGAACGCTGACCGCAGCCTCGGCAGGAACTGGCACGATGGCTTCCTGGGTGTGCCGCACGCTGGCCGTTTCCTTTTGGATCTCCGTGGGATGCCAGCCCATCACGCCCCACATGATGAAGAAGCTGATCACATAGGCGGCGGTGACATGCCAGCCGTTTTTAACATAGGCCCAGGTGTTCTTGGCTTCGGGGAATTTGTTGGAAAGAGCGACGCCGGCCGACGACCCGAACCAGATCATGGAGCCGCCGAAACCCACACTGTAGGCCAGACAGCCCCAGTCGTAGCCACCCTGGTCCAGACACAGCTTGGTCAGGGGGATGTTGTCGAACACCGCGGAGACAAACCCCAGGCCGAAGGCGGTCCAGGGCGAGGCGGCCGGCAGTTCCTCAACCGGCATCAAGGAGGCGCAAGCGATTAGAGCCATCAGAAAGACGGTGCCGCGCCAGGCATTCTTGATTTCCTCCCAGGGAGTTTTGGAGATCATGGCGCCCAGCAAAATGGCCACCCAGACACCCACGGCCGGGAAATCGAGCAGGTAGTTGGTGGCGATGGCGCAGACCAGAATGAAAAAGACGATGGCGATACGGACCCATTCCACTTGAACGGTCACTTTGTTCTTAACGATGGGTTGGTGCGCATGCTGCTGCTTGGCTCCGAAATAACCTATAATCAGGATCGATGCCAGCGCCGCCACGGCAGCATGAATCACCGCCAGGGGACTGACGCCGGCGATCCACATGAGGGTGGTCGTAGTATCACCCACCACGCTGGGCGCGCCGCCCGCGTTGCTGGCGGCCACGATGGCGGCCAGATAGCCGATGTGCACCTTGCCCTTGAACACCACCAGGGCGATGGTGCCGCCGATCATGGCCGCCGCGATGTTGTCCAGAAACGAGGATAGGATACAGATCAGGGCCAGGAGCACGAAGCCGCCCTTCCAGCCGCCCGGCAGATAATTCGGCAGCACGTCCGGCAATTTGGATTCCTCGAAGTGCTTGGCCAGAATGGCAAAACCGAAGAGCAACCCCAGCAGATTCAAAAGGACGCGCCACTCGCCCTCCTCGCCGTTGCCGCCGATGATATGGTGCAACAGGGAAAAATGCTCAGCGAAGAAATACTTGGTGAGGACTACCAGCACGAAGCCGGTCAGGGCCACCTGCATGGCATGCTTGTGCAATGTCGCCACACCCACCAGGGTTAATGCAAAAATGATGAACTCCAATCGGATCGGACCGATGGATGGAACGCCGGAACTGGCCAGCGCCAGGGTCGGAAAGAGCGTCAAGAACATAGCAACAATCCACTTCATACTGATCCTCCAATTCTTTGGCCGGTTCGACCCGCCCGTACAACCTGAACTCGCCGGACACCGCCGTCCGGCGTATCATTTTCACCTATTGCGCTGTAAACACTTCGAATAGCGATTGGCTTCGAAGAAATAGCCGCGAAATATGCCCGTAAAGCTGGACCGAGTCAATAAGATTCTAGGCTTGGGCAGCTCTCTGAAGGCTACGCAGCGCGGCCAGCAGGGAAGATAGGTCCGCTGGCAGCGGAGCCAGAAAGGTCATCGGCTGGTGAGTGACAGGATGGGTGAAGCTCAATTGTGCGGCATGTAACATCTGACGTCGGGCTTGCCGCAGAATAGCCAGTGCATCGGCCTCACTGCCGGCCGGCCGCGACATCATTCGCCGCCGACCATAGACCGGGTCGCCGACGATGGCATGCCCCATGGATTGGCAATGCACGCGGATCTGATGGGTACGCCCGGTCTTGAGTTCCACGGCGAGTAAAGTAGCCGAAGGCAATCGCTCCCGAACACGCCACAAGGTAAGTGCCTCGCGACCGCCATAAGCCACTACGGCCATGCGCTTGCGCTCGACGGCATGGCGTCCCACGGGACGGTCGATGCAGCCGCCCTCTTCAGGCGGTGAGCCCCACACCAAAGCGAGATAAATTTTATGGACTTGGCGCGCCTTGAACTGTTGGGAGAGGCTCTGGTGAACGGTGTCGTTCTTAGCCACCACCAGCAGCCCCGAGGTATCTTTATCCAGGCGATGGACGATGCCCGGCCGCCGTTCGCCCCCGATACCTTCCAGATCATGGCAATGGTGCAGCAACCCATTGACCAATGTTCCGGTTGCATGCCCGGCCGCCGGGTGCACCACCAGCCCCGCGGGCTTGTCCACGACGATGAGGCTGGCGTCTTCATAAACAATGGTGAAGGCAATCGGCTCGGGAATCAGGTCCACAGGCGCCGGCGGCGGCAGGTTTCCATCGATGCATTCGCAAGGCTTGAGTCTATAGCCGGCTTTGCGCGCCGCGCCATCCACCGCCACATGCCCCTGGTCGATCAAATGGGCGGCGTGCGAGCGTGAGCAACCCGGCAGGTGCCGGGATAAGAAAACATCCAAGCGCACACCGGCTTCGGGGGGTGCCACCGTCAGATGAAATTCTCCCAATTCAATAGGGGACATCGGGGGGTAAGGAATGCCTATTTTTCCGCTCCGGCGGCAAAAAGGGCTTCGATTTCCGACATGACCTTTTTCTCGTCGGTCTTTTTGGCGGTGGAGAGCTCTTTGATCAGCAAGGTGTGGGCCGTGTCGTAAAGTTTGCGTTCGCCGAAGGAGAGATCCTTGTTCATCTTGAGCAACGACAGATCCCGAAACACTTCGGCTACCTCGAAGAGCGATCCGGTCTTGATCTTATCCATATACTCGCGATAGCGGCGGTTCCAGGTCTGGTTGTCGATGGCCAAGTCGCGCTTGGCTTTGATCACATCCATGATTTTGGGGATCTCTTTTTCACCGATCACATCCCGCAGGCCCACCGACTCCACGTTCCAGGTGGGAATCATGATGACCATGTTGTTTTCCAGGATCTTCATGATGTAGAAGTCATGCTTTTCCCCGTTGACTACACGGGTTTCGATGGCTTCGATACGCCCCACGCCATGGGCCGGATAAACGGCTAAATCGCCTACCTTGAAGCGACCGGATTTGCTTTTGGGAGGCGTGGGTTTTTCTTCGATGGGTTTGGCCATAAGGGTTCCGCAATCAATCTGTTTGGCGGCGCCTGAAGCGCCTAAGTAGGTGCTAAACATACCATTGTCGCTATAGGCTTGCAACAAAAAAGGATCGGCCCCCATGGGGAGCCGATCCTTGAGGATCGAGCGCCTGAAGATCAGGCGTTTGCTGCGATTACATCAGGAACGGAACCATGAGCAAGGCCACCACATTGAGGATCTTGATCATGGGGTTGACAGCCGGGCCGGCGGTATCTTTGTACGGGTCGCCGACGGTGTCGCCGGTGACGGCCGCTTTGTGGGCATCGCTGCCCTTGCCGCCCAGATGACCGTCTTCAATGTATTTCTTGGCATTGTCCCAGGCCGCGCCGCCGGTGGTCATGGAGATGGCCACGAACACGCCGGTGACGATGGAGCCGATCAACAGACCGCCCAGGGCCACTTTGCCCAGGATGAAACCCACCAGCAGAGGCGCCACGACGGGCAGCAGAGCGGGAATTACCATCTCTTTGAGGGCGAACTTGGTGACGATATCGACGCAGGCGCCGTAATCGGGTTTGCCGGTGCCTTCCATGATGCCCGGGATTTCACGGAACTGACGACGCACTTCGTCCACGACCGCGCCACCGGCGTTGCCGACGGCCTTCATGGCGATGGAGGCGAACAGGTAGGGCAGCAGACCGCCGATGAACAGACCGATGATGACGTTCACGTCGGACAGGTCGAACTTGATGGCCTGCGCGGCACCCTGGATGCTGAACTCTTCCACATAGGCGCCGAAGAGCACCAGGGCGGCCAGACCGGCGGAACCGATGGCATAGCCTTTGGTGACGGCCTTGGTGGTGTTGCCCACCGCATCCAGCGGATCGGTGACGGCGCGCACGCTCTCATCCATGTTGGACATCTCGGCGATACCACCGGCATTGTCGGTGATGGGGCCGTAGGCGTCGATGGCGATGACCATACCGGTCATGGAGAGCATGGACATGGCGGCCATGGCGATGCCGTAGAGCCCGCCGAACTGATTGGCCAAGAAGATGGCGACGCAGATCACGAGCACCGGAGCGGCCGTGGACTGCATGGAGACGGCCAGACCGGCGATGATGTTGGTGCCGTGGCCCGTGGTGGAAGCTTCGGCAATGCCCTTCACGGGGCCGTACTTGCCGGTGTAGTACTCGGTGATGATGACGATGACGACCGTCAGAACCAGACCGATCAGGGTGCAGTAATAGATGTTCATGGCGGAGATCTCGACCAGACCGCCCATATACTTGGTGCAGGCATAGTAGAAGGCGATGGCCGCGATTACGGCGGCGCCGAACATGCCTTTATACAGAGCGCCCATGATGTACTCGCTCTTGCCCAGGCGGACGAAGAAGATCGCGATGATCGAGGCGATGATGGAGATGGCGCCCAGGATCAGGGGGAACTCGGTGGCCATGGGAATTTTGGGGAACATCAGGTGGCCGATGAGCATGGCGGCCACGGCGGTCACCGCATAGGTCTCGAACAGGTCGGCGGCCATACCGGCGCAGTCACCCACGTTGTCGCCCACGTTGTCGGCGATGGTGGCCGGGTTGCGGGGATCGTCTTCGGGAATTCCGGCTTCGACTTTTCCCACCAGGTCGGCACCGACGTCGGCGCCCTTGGTGAAGATACCGCCGCCCAACCGGGCGAAGATGGAGATCAAGCTGCCGCCAAAGCCCAGAGCGACCAGGGCCATAACGTCATGGGTGGCGGTGTAGTAACCGGCCACGGAGGTCAGGGCCAGACCGGCCACGATCATACCGGTGACCGAGCCGCCCTTGAAGGCCATGCCCAAACCGGCGGCCAAGCCCTTCTTGGCGGCTTCGGCGGTACGCACGTTGGCGATAACCGATACGCGCATGCCGATGTAACCGGCGCAGAAAGAGGCCACGGCGCCGATCAGGAAGCCGATGGCGGTTTTGGCGTTCATGGTGGCGAAGATCACGATGAAAATAATGATACCGGCAACGCCCATGCTTTTCATCTGGCGATTGAGGTAGGCGATGGCGCCTTCCTTAATGGCGTTGGCGATCTGCTGCATCTTCTCATTGCCGGCAGGCGCGCTTTTAACGACGGTGGCCAGGATGATCGCAAAGAGCACCCCGACGACACCGACCAGTGTACAAATGAGCGGAATATTCTTCATTGCTACGTCCATTCTCTCCTCCATACATTTGTTAAAGTTTACTTGGATCTTGATTGAATCGGTTCATGGCTTCCGTAATACTCGCACACAAAATCGTAGTGATCGCATCGCAGGCGCGCTGGAGAAGTTCTTCGAGGTCGGAGCGTTCGTCGCGGTTGAAGGTGCTGAGCACGTGATCCACGACCGGAGCGCCCTTCTCGGAGCGTCCCACCCCTATCCGTACACGGGCGAATTGCCCGCCCCCAAAAGCACCGATGAGCGATCTTATACCCTTATGTCCGCCATCGCCCCCTTTCTCTTTGATTTTTAATCTTTGAAAAGCCAAGTCGATGTCATCGTGGACAACGACCATTGCTTCGCTTTGAATTCTATAAAAATCGGCCAATTGGCGCAGCGGCGGACCGCTGCGGTTCATAAACGCCTGGGGCTTGGCCAGCACGACCTCCACCCCTCGAATACGCCCGCGACCAAAGACGACATCGAACTTACGCCGCTGCAAGTCGATTCCATGGGTCGCGGCCAGAAGATCCAGCGCCATGAAACCGGCATTGTGGCGCGTCCCCGCATACTCCGCCCCCGGATTGCCAAGTCCGGCCACCAAGTGCACGCTTCGTTCCGGCATCGGTTGCCATCACTTTTCCGGTGAGCGCCCCAGCAAAACTACGCTTCGCTCTTTTCTTCCTTCTTGGCCTCGCCTTCAGCCGCCGCGACTTCACCCTCTGCCGCCTCGCCCTCGGCACCGGCTTCCATTTCACGCCGCGTGGCCGAAACCGTCAGGATGGTAAAGTTGGTTTCGTGGGGGAATTCCACATTGCCGGGCATCGGGATATCTTCCACGTGCACTGCATTGCCGACGTCCAGGTTGGTCACATCGATGGTGACATTGGCCGGGATTTCGTTGGGCAGGCAGTAGACTTCCAACTCGCGGCGGATAATTTGCAGCACGCCGCCGTTTTCCACGCCCACGGCTTTACCGGTAGCGATCACCGGCACGCGCACGCGAATCTTGCGATCCATGGATACCTCGTACAGATCCACGTGCAGCATGGCATTGGAAAGCGGATGGCGTTGCATCTCCTTGATCATCACCGGTCGGGAGCCGGCGCCGTCGTCCACAACCAGATCGAAGACCGTACGCCCCAGACCGCCTTTCTTCATGGCGACCTCCAGGTCGTAGGCCTGCAGGGTCAGCATGCTGGGTTCGGTTTTGGGGCCATATAAGACCGCCGGCACCTTTCCGTCCCGGCGCAAGGCGCGGGCCGGGCTGTTCCCTTTTGTTTTACGAGTTTCAGCTTTAAGCGCGATGGTTTCCAAAGAAACTTCCTCCTTCAAGGCAAAAAATGGGGTTAGACGAACAAAGAGGTCACCGAATCTCCCCGATTACTTCGAATGATGGCCTCGCCCACCAATTCGGCAATGGACAGCATCTTGATCTTGTCGCAGGCGGCGGCTTCCGCGGTGAGCGGAATGGTATCGGTGACCATAAGGCTTTTCAGTTGCGATTGTTGAATACGGCCGATGGCCGGTCCGGACAAAACGGCGTGGGCACAACAGGCATGCACCTCCGTGGCGCCGTTTTTGAGGAGCACGCCCACGGCCTCGGTCAGGGTGCCGGCGGTATCCACCATATCGTCCAGGATGATGGCGGTTTTGTCTTTCACGTTGCCGATGACGGCCATGGCTTTGGCTTCGTTGGGCGCCGAGCGGCGCTTGTCCACGATGGCCAGGCTGGCATCGAGACGCTTGGCAAATGCCCGGGCGCGTTCCACGCCGCCCGCATCGGGGGAAACCACCACGATGTCGTTGCTGAAATTCTTGCGGATGTAGCGCAGGATCACCGGCGCGGCAAAGAGATTATCCACCGGAATATTGAAAAATCCCTGGATCTGACCGGCGTGCAGATCCAACGTGATGATGCGGTTGGCCCCGGCGGTGGTGATCAGATCGGCCACCAGCTTCGCGCTGATGGGTACCCGCGGCGCGACCTTCTTGTCCTGCCGGGCGTAGCCATAATAGGGGATAACGGCCGTGATGCGGCTGGCCGACGCGCGCTTCATGGCGTCGATCATCAGCAGCAGCTCCATCAGATGGTGGCTTACGGGGTTGCAGGTGGATTGGATGATAAAGACATCCTTGGTACGGACGTTGTCTTCGATCTCGATCTGAATCTCGCCGTCGCTGAAGGTCGTCACCTTGGCCCCGCCCAGGGGCATTTTCAGAAACTCGCAAATCTTCTTTGACAGCGCAATATTGGAGTTACCGGAGAAGATCCAGAAATCGTTGAGTGTTCTGCTTGCCACGGCGATTCATGCCCCCTTGCCGGCGCTGGCCCTGATTCCACGGCGCACAGCCAAAAAGTGGCTGGGGCGGGAGGATTCGAACCTCCGGATGCAGGAACCAAAATCCTGTGTCTTAGCCGCTTGACGACGCCCCAGCAAAAAAACCATCAATTTCAGTACAAAATCAACCGCTCCGCATTAAACCAACAGCCTGGCCACAAAAATTCGCTGTCCAGGCATCGGCTCCAGGTCCATAGCGGCCTTGGCCCTGTTTGCGCCGATTTCATCGGCAAAAAGCCCGTACACCACGGAACCGCTGCCGGTCATGAGCGAACCCAGGGCACCCCGATCCATAAGCGCCCGCTTGACTTTGTCTATGACCGCAAAGTGGTCACCCACCCCTGCTTCCAGATCGTTGTGCAAGTGGTGGGTTGCACTGAAATTTCCATTTTTAAAGGGCAA
>JAKAFO010000400.1 GCA_021819735.1 Deltaproteobacteria bacterium | reverse complement strand
GCCGCCTCGTTGAGCAGCAGTTTGCCCAGCCCTTTCTGGATCGACTGGAAGGCGATCAGGGTGTGGGCCAGGGGCACGCCCAGGTTGCGGATCACGGTGGAGTCGGTCAGGTCGCGTTGCAGGCGCG
Organism: Deltaproteobacteria bacterium; assembly: GCA_021819735.1. Taxonomy (GTDB): domain Bacteria; phylum Desulfobacterota; class Desulfobacteria; order Desulfobacterales; family Desulfosarcinaceae; genus Desulfatitalea. Next base: position 4,086 of record JAKAFO010000400.1, on the reverse strand, counting down.
AGAGGGGCAGCTTGGCGGAGAGGTGTTCGAAGATGGCGTTGGCCAGGCCCAGGTTGCCTTCGGCGTTTTCGAAATCGATGGGGTTGACTTTGTGGGGCATGGCCGACGAGCCGACCTCATCCTTTTTGATCTGCTGTTTGAAGTAATCCAGGGATACATAGCTCCACATGTCGCGGCACATGTCGATCAGGATCGTGTTGATGCGCTTGAGGTTGTCGCAAAAGGCGGCCAGGTTGTCGTAGTGTTCGATCTGGGTGGTGACGCGGCAGCGGTCCAGGCCCAGGATGTCGTTGACCAGGTGGTTGCCGAATTCCATCCAGTCCACCTCGGGGTAGGCCACCAGGTGGGCGTTGAAGTTGCCGGTGGCGCCGCCGAATTTGGCGGAGAAGGGGATGGTCTTGAGCAAGTTGTACTGCTTGGTGAGGCGGTCGACGAAGACGTAGATCTCTTTGCCCAGGCGCGTGGGCGAGGCCGGTTGGCCGTGGGTGCGCGCCAGCATGGGGGTCTTCTTCCAGGCCAGGGCTTTTTCGGTCAGATCGGTGGTGACCGCCTGCAGGGCCGGCGCCATGATCTTCTGCCAGGCCTCCTTGAGAGCCAGGGGCATGGCGGTATTGTTGATGTCCTGGGAAGTGAGGCCGAAGTGGATGAACTCTTTGTAGATGCCGAGGCCGATGTGATCGAACTTCTCCTTGAGAAAGTACTCCACGGCTTTGACATCGTGATTGGTGGTGCGCTCGATGCTTTTGACTTTCTGGGCGTCCTCGGCGCTGAACTGGCCGACGATGGCGCGCAAGGACGCGAACAGGCTTTTGTCTACCGTACGAAGTTGGGGCAGGGGCAGTTCGCACAGGGCGATGAAGTATTCGATCTCCACCTGCACGCGGTATTTGATCAGGGCGCCTTCGGAGAAGAAGGCCGCCAGGGGTTGCGTCACGCGGCGGTAGCGGCCGTCGACCGGCGAAATCGCTTCCAGAGCAGTCAAGTTCATGGTGTCATGCTTTCTATTCGGGTTTTAGGTTTGAAGCTGTTGCGACTATACCCAGCCCCATCGAAGCCTGTCAAGAATAGCTCAGGTCCGTCCGACCCACGCCGGCACCCGCACCGCTTCTTGCGCTTCCTGCCGGGGCGGGATGTAGGCTTTGATGTCCACCACCGGCGACCGGTCCAGGGCGTCGATGGTTTCGATGTAAAGGCGGCAGCCTTGCACCGCCAGCAATTTGCAGGTGGTCAGGGCGATGGGGTTGGGCCGCACCGGCGCATGGGTGGCGAAGACGCCGGTGAGGGGATTGGCCTTGTCCTTGCGGGGGTGCACTTGCAGGATGCGACGCTGCTCGGCCGTGTCGTTGCGGTCGAGCCAGTAGAGTACGGTGACGTGCGAGAAGTTCTCCAGTCCCAGCAGGCCGTCCGCGTATTGCGGGTCGATCTCGACCCAGACGGGTGCGCCTTCCTCGTTATGGATGGTCCCAATGGGGATGATCTGAAAATGTGGCGGCATGACGGATGGCTCCCTAGAAGGAAAAGAATCGGACTTTTCTCTTCAGAACATATTCCAGTGGGGCTGTAAAGGGGTTTGACAAGGCCACGGCCGGTGTTCAATAGTATGATTCTTCCCGGGAGCGATCCGCCGGGATCGAGCGAGCCATCAGCGCAACGGAGGACGGCCATGGGCTATGTTTTCGATTTTCACGATTCGCGCGCCTACGCCGATTGGGCCTCCCATCAGGGCGACCACTGGAGCACCCGGATGCAGAGCCGCTTGATGCTCCAGATGCTTCATCCGGCCCGGGGGGAGTCGGTGCTGGATATCGGCTGCGGGACCGGCACCGCCATGCTGCCCTTGCTCGAAATGGGGCTGAACCTCACCGGTCTGGACCCTTCGCCCTACATGCTGTCGCTCTGCGCCGAGCGCCTGGGCCAACGCGTGGATCTGTACCGCGGGGTGGCCGAGGATCTGCCGTTTGACGACAATTCGTTCAACCATGCCATTTTCTTCGTCAGCCTGGAATTTGTGAACGATCCGATCAAGGCCGTGGAAGAGGCCTGTCGGGTGGCCAAGGACAGGATCTTCATCGGTTTTCTGAATCGTTTTGCCCTCAAGGCCGCCCAACGCTGGCACAAGGAGGCTTGGGGCCCTGGGGTATTCGATCAGGCCCGGCTCTTCAGCGTATGGGAGTTGAAGCGCATCGTGCGCGCCGTGGCCGGGTCGATTCCCGTCTCCTGGCGCACCGTCTGCCAACTGCCCCAGGCGCCGGTGCGGATGTTTCACGGCATCGAGCATTCGGAACTGGTCCAGCGCTGTCCCTTCGGAACCTTTGCCGGACTGAAGGCCACCCTGGTGCCCCGCTTCCGCACGCGGCCCCTGGCCATCCGCTACCTTCCGGAGAAAGCCCGGCCGGCAGTGGCCGGATTGACCGCCGGAACCGCCCGATCCGGTCATGGGCTGCAAAGCGAGCGCAAGCCGGCGCTGATCGACTCCGCCGGTTGATGCGCCATCGCGCCGTTAAATCGTCTGGTAAATGGATGGAGGTATCCCATGCGCGCCCTTTTGTATGATGCGCTGGACGATGGCAGTGTCCGCTGCAATTTGTGCGGCCACCGGTGCGTGATTCCCGAGGGACACCGGGGAATTTGCCGGGTGCGCGAACATCAGGGCGGCGCGCTGCGCGCCCTGGTATATGGCCGGCTCATCGCCCGTCATGTGGACCCCATCGAGAAAAAACCGATGTTCCATCTGCTGCCGGGCAGCCGCTCCTACTCCATCGCCACCGTGGGGTGCAATTTCCGTTGCCGCTTCTGCCAGAATGCCGATATCGCCCAGATGCCCCGGGACCGCGATGGGCTGATCATGGGCAACCCGTGCACGCCCCAGGAGGTGGTGGCCGACGCCCTCAAGCACGACTGCCAAAGCATCGCCTATACCTACACCGAACCCACGGTCTTCTTCGAATTCGCCCTGGATACGGCCAAACTGGCCCACGGCCAGGGACTCAAGAATGTCTTCGTGACCAACGGCTACATGACGACCGAGGCCCTGGAGATGGCTGCGCCCTTTTTAGACGGCGCCAATGTGGATCTGAAAGCCTTCAGCGACGATTTTTACAAACAGCAGTGCGGCGCCCGGCTGGAGCCGGTCAAGACGACCTTGAGGAACATGAAGCGCTTGGGCATTCTGGCGGAGGTCACCACCCTGCTCATCCCCGGCCTCAACGACGACCCCCGGGAACTGGAGGCCCTGGCCGCCTTTCTGGTCAATGACCTGGGGCCGGAAACCCCCTGGCATATCAGCCGCTTCCATCCCACCTACCGGCTTACCGACCGGCCGGCCACGTCGGTGGAGAGCCTGCGTCGGGCCCGGGAGATCGGCGTGCGAGCCGGGCTGCGCTACGTGTACATGGGCAACGTGCCGGGCGAAGATGGCGAAAACACCGCCTGCCACAAGTGCGGCACGCTGTTGATCGAGCGCTGGGGCTTTACCATCCGGCACAATGGGGTGGTCGATGGGCGCTGTCCGAAGTGTGCCGAGCCGGTTTATGGGGTCGGTATGAGCAAATCGTAATATTGCGCTTCTTCCAGGCGGCCGCGCTTGCGGCATCCCGCCGCGTAAATGCGACACTTTTCCGCCAGCATGGCCCCGGCCGCCGCTGCCTGCGATGGCGAGAGGCATCCCTGCTCCAGAATCTTGACGATGGCCCGGATGCGGTACTTGTCCATTTCGGGCATGGCCGAAAGCTGGTCGGCGTGTCCGCCGCGCTTGACGATCAGAGGGGTTTCGATCAACCCCACCGGGTATTTCCAGGTGATGCGCAGCCACAGGTCATAATCCTCGCAGGCCGGCAGCGTCTCATCGAACAGTCCGACCTCATCCAGCAAGGACCTTCGCAGCATGACGGCCGAGGGGCTGATCAGGCAGAGCGGCAGGGTCCTTTCGAAGATCATGCCCGCGAATTTGCGGTGGCGCGCCTTGGGATTGACCCGCCGGCCGTTGCGCACCCAGATCTCCTCGGTCTGGCAGAGCATCAGCGCCGGGTGCTGCCGGAAGTACGCCACCTGGGCCGCCAGTTTGTCCGGCAGCCAGTAGTCGTCCGA
>JAKAFO010000072.1 GCA_021819735.1 Deltaproteobacteria bacterium | reverse complement strand
CGCTGGTTCTTGGGCCAGCACCCGCCCGCCCCGCCGGCAGGAGCCTTGATCCCGCCGGTGAGCGGGCTTCAGATCGGCATCGTCACGGCCCTTGCCGGCGACCCGGACGGCGAGGAGCGCATCCAGGTGCGCATGCCGCTGATCGGGGCCGACGAAGAGGGGCTCTGGGCGCGCCTGGCCAGCCTGGATGCCGGCAACAACCGGGGCGCCATCTTCCGGCCCGAGATCGATGACGAGGTCGTGCTCGGCTTTCTCCACGACGACCCGCGCCAGGCCGTGGTGCTGGGCATGTTGCACAGCAGCGCCAAACCCACGCCCATCGCGGCCAGCGACGACAATCATCAAAAGGGCTTCGTCACGCGCAGCGGCATTGCGGTGCGCTTCGACGATGACAAGGTCAGCGTGACGATCCAGACCCCCAACGGCAACACCGTGACGCTTTCGGATGACGACGGCGGCATCCGCCTGGCCGATGAAAACAGCAATACCCTGGTGCTCAATGCCGACGGCATCACCATCGAGAGCGCCTCGGATATCAACATCAAGGCCGGCGGCGACGTGAATATCGAGGGCGTCAACACCAACGCCAAGGCCTCGGCCCAGTTCAAGGCCGAAGGCTCGGCCGGCGCGGAGCTGAGTTCCAGCGCCACGGCGGTATTGCGCGGCTCTATGGTGCAGATCAACTGAAACGGAGGAAGCGTATGCCACCCGCGGCGCGCGTCGGAGACATCTCCACCCATGGCGGCACCATCGTGGGGCCGGGTGTGCCCACGGTGCTGGTGGGCGGAAGCCCGGCGGCCGTGGCCCTGGACAATCATGTATGCGTGCTGCCGCCGGTCTCCCATCAGCCCACGGCCAGCATTTTTCCCGTGGGCAGCGTCACGGTGCTGATCGGCGGCAAGCCGGCCTTGCGGGTGGGCGATGTGTGTATCTGCGGCGCTTCGGCGGCCGTGGGCGATCCCACGGTGCAAATCGGGTAAACCAAGGAAAGCGAATCCCATGGCCCAGGAAGAAAACACAACCCTCTCTTTTCTCGGCAAAGGCTGGTCCTTTCCGCCGCTTTTCTCCCTTGCCCAGAAAGGGGTGGTGATGGCGGCCGACGAAGAGGATATCCGTCAGAGCTTGCAGATCCTGCTTTCCACAGCCCTGGGCGAGCGTGTCATGCAGCCCAAGTACGGCTGCAACCTGAACGATCTGCTGTTCGAACCGCTCAACACCACGGTGCGCACCTATATCCGGGGCCTGGTCAAACAGGCCATTCTGATCTACGAGCCGCGCATCCAGCTCAACGACGTGGCCATCGAGATGCTCGACGAACCCTCGGGCCGCGTGGATCTGGTGGTGGATTATACGATCCGGACCACCAACTCACGCTACAACCTGGTCTATCCATTCTATCGTGCAGAGGCCACGGTGCGATGAATACGCGCAGGCAGGACATGGGCGCCGGCATCCTTTTCCGGGACGGCCAAAGCCAAGACGGGCGGCGGGACCCGGCCCTGGACCCCACCCATCCCGGGTTCGTCAAAATCGACGACCGCGGCCTGGCCGATCTGTATGCCTTTGTCCGCGGCTATGCCGCCCAAGTGGTCTTCCCCGATTCAGACCCCGGGGAAGATGAAAGCACCTGGGAAGCATTCTTCGACGCTCTGCCCGCGGATCTGGCCTCGGCCTTATCCTTCGCCAACGATGACGAACAGGCCCGGGCGGCACTCGCCTCATCCGGCAGCGTGCCGCCACACCTGGCCCTGCTTTTGACTTTCCTGCGGCTTTACCGCCATGGCCGTCGGCAAATCAACGGCCTGACCCAGAAGCATTTGGATCTCTACCTGCGCGATGTCCTGGGGTTCGCGCTCCGGCCCGCGGTGGGCGACCGCGTGCACCTGCTCTTCGAGTTGAAGAAAAAGGTCGCTTCCCAAATGCTGGCCGCCGACACGCGCTTTAGCGCGGGCAAGGATGCCACCGGCAAGCCCATGCACTTCCGCCTGGAACAGGACCTGATGGTCTACCCGGCCAAGATCGAAGCCTTGCGGTCGGTGTACAAAGATGCCACGGCCCAGGAGGCCGTGCGCATCGCGCCGGTGGCCGATTCCGGCGACGGCTTGGGCCAGGCCCTGGACAAAGCCGCGCCCCATTGGCCGGCCTTCGGCCATGGGGATTTGCCCCTGGCCCAGATCGGTTTTGCCCTGGCCTCGCCGGTGCTGCGCTTGCAGCAGGGCCGGCGGACCATTCACGCGGACCTGACCCTGACGGGCAAAGGCCCGGCGCCGTCGCTCTTCGACAACGCCTTCGAGGTCTACCTGAGCGGGGAGAAAGGTTGGCTCGGACCGCTGGCCATCACGACCCGTTTGCTGTCAGCCGCCCAAGGGCTCTACCGGCTCAGCGTTTCCCTGACACCCGACCAGGGCGCGGTGGTGGATTTCGAGGAGGAGATTCACGGCGGCCGTTTCGCCGCCGAGGCGCCGGTGATGCAGTTCAAATTGAAGACCGCAAACAGTTCCGGCGGATATGCGGCCTTCAAGCACCTGAGCGTGCAAAGCTGCCGCCTCAGCGTGGAAGCATTGGGCGTCAGCAGCCTGGCCCTGGAAAATGACCTGGGCAAGATAGACAGCACCAAGCCGTTCATGCCCTTCGGCCCCGAACCCCGGGTGGGCGCCAAGCTGCACGTGGGGTATAGCGAAGCCCTGGACAAAAACATCGACCGCCTGGAACTGCATCTGACCTGGCGCGATGCCCCCCGCAAATTCTCCAATCTGTACAACATGAGCGGCTACCAGGTTAATGACAACAGCCACTTCAAAGTCGATGTCGCCGCGCCCCTGGGAGCAGTCTATCAAACCTTCGCCAATCGAACGCTTTTCGACGACGGCAATGCCGGCGCCGTCCATGAGCTGACCCTGCCGCCCGAGGGTGCGGCCGGCCCTGGTCCGGGCCGCAAACCGAAAGCCGAGGCCCGCGAGCGCGCCCTGGCGCGCCAGGGGTCGCGCTGGGCTCAAAAGGCGCTGCTGCGCATCCGCCAGACCAGCAAGGTGCACGCGCGCCAACCGGGCGTGGGTAAAGCCAGGCCCCTGAAAGGCACCGCGTCGGTGGACGCCAGGCCCGGCTTTATCTCCCTGGGCCTGAAGCAAAGCTTCCTGCACCAGGCCTATCGCGAGCTGTATACGCGCAAAGTCATCGATCTGGCCAACAAGGTCGAGAATACCTCCTTGCCCAACGCGCCCTATACCCCCGTGATCGAGAGTCTTCTTTTGGATTACGTTGCTTCGAGCGCCACAGTGGACATCAGCGGCGCTTCCGAGGCGGATTTTCTGAACGACGAGGTGACCTTCTTCCACCTCACCGCCTTCGGCCAGATGTGCGACCACGCCTATATCCGCGGCCAACTGCCCTACGTCCCGGCCAAGGCCGTGCCCCTGCTGCCCGCCTATGCCCATGCGGGCGAATTTTACATCGGCTTTTCGGGAATGCTTCCCGAGCAATCGCTGTCGCTTCTCTTCCAGGTGGCCGAGGGCACGGCCAACCCCCTGAAGCCCAAGCAACCCATCCAGTGGAGCATCCTGGCGGACAACTACTGGAAGCCTCTGGAGGCCGACCAAATTCTCAACGACAGCACCAACGGTCTGCTGACCAGCGGCCGCATCGTCTTGGCCATCCCGCCGGAAGCCACCGACACCAATACGACATTGCCGTTCGGCTGGTACTGGCTGCGCGCGGCGGTCCAAAAGGACGCGGATGCCCTCTGCCGCTTGCTGGATGTGCGGCCCAATGCCGGCTGCGCCGCCTTCGTCGACCAGGGCAACGATCCGGGCCGGTTGCGCCAGGCACTGCCGCCCGGCAGCGTGATCGGCTTCGTGACCCCCGTGGCCGGCATCAAGAAAGTCATGCAGCCCTATGCCTCGTTCGGCGGCCGCGGGCGCGAAGACGATCCCGCCTTTTACACCCGCGCCGGCGAACGCCTGCGCCACAAGCAGCGGGCCGTGACCGCCTGGGATTACGAGCGCCTGATCCTGGAGCAATTCCCCGCGGTGTACAAAGTTAAATGCCTGAACCATACCGCGCCCGGCGCTTTGCTGGCGCCGGGTCACGTGACGCTGGTGGTTGTGCCGCGTCTGGCGTCGGCGGCCGGGACCGATGCCCTGCAACCCCGCGTGGATTTGAACACCCTGGATGAAATCAAAACCTATATCGCGGGCCTTTGCGGTCCCGGCGTCGAGATCCACGTGGAGAATCCGGTTTACGAAGAGTTGTATCTCTCGTTCGGCGTACGGTTTCACCCGCCGTATGAAGCCGAGGCCGGCCATTACCGGACGCTGCTCAATGACGAAATTCAGCGGCTTTTATCGCCTTGGGTCTACCAGGGAAGCGAAGCACTCTCGTTCGGCGGCCGGGTCCACCCATCGACCTTGCTGCGCTTCGTGGAGACGCGCGCCTACGTGGATTATGCAGCCGAACTCAATTTGTATCTCGGCTCAGCACGCCGGAGCGTGGAGGTGGCCGAAGCATCTGATCCACGCGCGGTGCTGGTGTCGGCCAAGACGCACGACATAAGAAAGATTGAATCGACATGATGGCGCCCCTGACCCTATCCAAGCCCGCGCCGGACCAGCCGGCCCTGAACTTCGCCCTGCTGCGCGCCGAGGGGCTCGGCTATCTCGAACGGCTGACCCACCGGCTCTGGAACGACTTCAACATCCACGATCCGGGCATCACCATTCTCGAAGCGCTGTGCTACGCGCTGACCGAGCTGGGATACCGGGCCAATTTCCCCATTCAGGATCTGTTGGCGCGGCCGGACCGGCCCGATGCGGCCCCGTCGCTCCTCTTCCCGGCCGAAACCATCCTGCCGTGCCGGCCGGTCTCAATCCTGGATTGGCGCAAGCTGCTGGTGGATCTGAACGGCGTGCAAAACGCCTGGCTATTGCCGGCGGAGGTGACCTATTACCTGGCGTGCCGCCGGAGCCGGGTGCTGGCGGCGCCCCCGGCGGATGCGACGCCCCATCGCACGCTGGCGCTCAAAGGCTTGTACGATGTGCTGCTGGAGGTGGATGAAACCATCGATTCGGCCGATCCCGAAGCCTTGGCGCCCATTTACGAGGCCGTGCGGCAGCAGTTACACCGCCACCGCAATTTGTGCGAGGACTTCGTGCACATCGGCGTCGTGCCGCGCAAAGAGTTCAAGCTGTGCGCCGAGATCGAACTGGCGCCCGAGGCCGACGCGGACCTGATCGAGGCCCAAATACTGCTGGCCGTGCAGGACCACCTGACCCCGCCGATCCGTTTCTATTCCCTGGAAGAGATGACGGCCAGGGGCAAAACCCGGTCGCAAATTTTCGAGGGGCCGCTGCTTTCGAAAGGCTTCGTGGATCGCGAGGAGCTGCAATCTTCCGAGCTCAAGGTAGAGATCCGCCTGTCGGATATCGTCCGCGTGGTCATGCAGGTGCCGGGGGTAACGGCCGTGGGCCGCATCCTGCTGCTGCCGGTGGGGCAAACGGCGCTGCCGGAAGATGCCGACAAGTGGCGCATCGCCGTGCGGGCGGCGGGTGAAGGCCCGGTGCAGCCCATCTTGAGTCCCGCGGACACCAATCTGGCTTTTTTCAAGGATCGGGTCCCCTGCTTTACGCGCCATGCCGCGGTCCAGGCGCTGCTGGCGGAGCTGCGGGCCGCCCAAGCGTCCACGCGCCGGCCTGCGGCCGGTCCCGGCACCATGGTCCCGCGCGGCCGGTTGCGCGACCTTTCGGGCTACGAACCGCTCCAGAATCACTTCCCGGCCACCTACGGCATCGGCGAGGCCGGGCTGCCGGCTTCGGCATCGGCCGAGCGAAAGGCCCGGGCCCGGCAGCTCAGGGCCTACCTTTTGTTCTTCGATCAAATCCTGACCGATTTCTTCGCCCAGCTCGCCCACCTGCCCGAGCTCTTCTCCCTGGACGATGCCGTCGACCGGACCTATTTCACCCAGACCGTGCAGCCCTTGCCGGATATGGCGGGTATCTACAAGGAGGGGGCCGACATCGTCGCCACCCTTCAGACCTTGACCGAAAAGCCGGACCAATTTCGCCAACGGCGCAATGCTTTTCTGGACCATCTGCTGGCGCGCTTCGCGGAGAATTTCAAGAGCTATGCCTGGACCCTGAATGTCCTGGACCGCGACCATGCCCCGGCCGAGGCGATCCGGGCCAAGCTGGGCTTTTTGCGGGACTATCCGGAAATCAGCAGCCAGCGCGGCGGGGCGTTCAACTACCTGCGGCCCGACGCCTTGTGGGACACCGACAATGTCTCCGGCCTGGCCAAGCGCCTGGCGCGCCTGCTGGGCATCCGCAACTACCGTTGCCGCACCTTATCCGACGTTGCCCCGGACATCTACGAAGAGCGCGACCAGGACGCGCTGCGCGAGTACCGCTTCAGGATCGTCGACGAGACGCCGGAAACGGGGCCCAAGATCCTGCTCAGCGGTACCTGGAAGTACTTGGACCACCGGGAGGCCATGGATCTGATGCGCACCTCGCTGGCCCTGGCCATGAACCGCGACAACTACCGGCTCAAAGAGACCCGCGACGGCCGCTTTCACTTCGTGGTGGTCGATGCCGACGAGGATATCGTCGCCCGGCGCATCGAGTATTTCGAAACGCAAGAAGAACGCGAAACGGCCATCCAATACCTGATCGCCCTGCTCAACGACAAATACTGCGATGAAGGCTTCCATATCGTGGAACATATCTTGCTCCGGCTGCCGGATGACGTGCTGGCCGCGGCGCGCGCGCCCGACGCCGAGGCCGAGGCAACGGCCGCCCTGCTGCTGCCGGTGTGCGTGCGGCCGGACTGCGCGGATGGCGAATTCATCGATCCTTACAGCTACCGCATCAGCGTGATCCTGCCGGCCTGGGCCCGGCGCTTCGAGCAGATCGCCTTCCGGCGCCTGGTGGAACAAACCATCCGCCTGGAGACGCCGGCCCATATTCTACCCAAGATCTGCTGGGTCGATGCGCCTCAAATGGGCGAGTTCGAGCAGGCCTATCAGCGCTGGCTGCAGGTCCGCTACGGCCGGGCCCGGGGCAGTAAAACCCGCGCGCTGCAAAATCTGGTGTCCATTCTAAGCCGGCTGCGCAGCGTCTATCCGGAAGCCGAGCTGTTGCCCTGCGGTGCGGAGGAGATTGACCGCAAACCGTTCCTGCTGAATCAAACCATCATGGGGACGCAACGATAATTTTCCAGTTTGCAAGTCAAGCAAGGAGCCGACCATGAGCACCTTAAACCAGATGATACAGGCCTATACCGTGTTCGAAGACAACCAGGTGTTGACCGCCGGCCAACTGAACCAGCGCATGGACTACCTGGATCAGCAGACCCGGCTCTCCCGGGTGCGCCTGCACGGCATCGGAATTGTCTGCGGGTTGAATCTCAGCCTGGAGGGCGGCCGCATCCGCCTGAGCCGAGGCAGCGCCGTCACCTCCCAGGGCGATCTGCTGCACCTGGCCGATGACCAGCTCTTCGGCCGCTTCAAACTTTTCACGGACCCGGATGCCGGGTACGCCCCCTTCCGTCCCGCGGGCGCGCTGCTGGAACTTTACGAACTGGGCAACGATACCAACGATCCCTTGCTGAGCGACTTCGAGTCCCGCACCGCCATCCCCCTGGCCCAGGCCTGCGCAGTGCTCTACCTGGAGAGCTATCTCTTCGATCCCGACCTTTGCACGGGCGGCGATTGCGACAACCTGGGGCAACAGCAGCGCACGCAACTCAAAGTGCTGCTGCTGCACCAGGACCATGTTGCCCAGCTTATGAATTCGGCGCCGCCGTTCAAGCCGCTGTTTCTCTCGCTCGATGCGCTTGCGTTGCCCCGCCCCATCCTCACCGGCGCCGGCGTCGAAGACTACCCCGATCTGGCCAGGGTCTATGTCAACGCCATCACCGAAGCCGTCACGCGCCTGAAGACGGTGCTGGCCCAGACCTACGGCGACGATTGGCGTTTGCTGCTGGGCGACCTGTACGGCAACGCCAACCCGGTGACGCGCTGGAGCGCCGCCCTGGACGGCCTGGTGGCCGGTTTGGCCCGTAGCACGTCCGGCATCCAGTACATCTGGGGGCATCTTAAAAACATCGCCGCGACCTACCAAGAGTTTCGGGAAGCCTTGTGGGGCGCCGACGAGATCTGCTGCCCGGACATAGCGGCTTTCCCCAAGCATGTGCTCCTGGGCCGCCTGGAAGGCGCTGCCGGAAACGCTCAGACCGGCCTTCGCCACGGCTTTTACGCCCCGCCGCCGGCACTGCCCCAGGACCGGCGCCTGCAAAAAGCCCGCTTCCTGCACCAACGCATCGATGCCCTGATCGCGGCCTTTGCCATTCCCGCGGCCACGCAGGTGCGGGTCACGCCCAGCCGCACCGCCCGGGTGGCCCTGGAAGAACAGGCGTTGCCCTATTACTACGCCGTCACGGATGACGCCCTTAATTCCATCCAGATGTGCTGGAGCTACACCCACGCCCTGCGGCGCAACCAGGACGCCATTGTCTCCTACAACGCCGATCGCTACAGCCGCCTGCCCCAGGCCCTCAGCCCCTTGCGGTACGGCCTGGACGATGCCGATTTCTTCCGCATCGAGGGCCATCTGGGGTTGACCGTGGACGATGCCGAAAACCAGCTCAATGCGTTGATCAAAACCTACAACCTGCCGATCAAGGTGATCGCCCTGCAGATCGAAACCGCGCTGCCGGTCCTGCGGCCCAGGCCCCACATCGGGCTCAAGGATCTCAAATCCCTGCACTACTTGCACCGCCGCGACATCGGCCGGACCCTGGGCAACATCAAGACCTTTACCGGCACGGTGAAGCAAAAGGTGCAGGCCGCCGCCGATCTGCCGGAAAAGGAGGTGGGCGACGACACCATCTCCTACAAAGCCTTCATCAACGACAGTGCCAATGAGCTGCAAACCGCCGTTTCCGAGGTCGGCAACCATCTGAAAGCCTCCTATCGCAACTTCAATCACGCGAACTTCGCCGCCAGCTACCAATCGGCCGTCCAAAAAACCGCCGGCATCAACAAGCGCGTCAAGGGCATCGCCTACAACACGGCGGCCAGCCCTTATGAAAAACTGGTCAACGACACCAAGTTCAAATGGCTGGACTGGATCGACGGCATCTTGAAGAAAAGAGAAGAAAAGAGCAAGGCGCTTTCCATTTTCGCCAAGTTCCTGAACGAAGCGCCCGCCATGGCCCACCTGGCCGGCGTGCAGCCCGGCGGCACGTTTATCCTGGTGTATGCCGCACGCACCAGCCGGGTGGTCGCCGATTTCTGCCTGCCCTACTGGCATTACGATCTGCCGGCCGATGACGAGGCCGAAGAAGAGGAGCTGGAGGTGACCGAAAAGGACGACTGGCTGCAGCTCAACGATTTTGCCATCCGGCCCAGCAAGACCCTGATCCTTGAGAAGAACATCGAGACCTTGAGCAAGAATTTCGGCGATCTGAAAATCGACTTACAGCTTCAATCGGACAAGCTCAACATCTACTCCGCCAGCACCAGCAAGATGGCCGATACCTTCTTCAAGGTCCAGCAGGAGGAAACCGCAGCCGGCGCGGGCCTGTACCGCGACAAGGAGATGGGCGCCAAGGCGGCCCTGCTTGAAGCCCAGGCGAGCTATATCGAGATGGTGGAAGGCAAAGGCGACGCCGCCACGGCCGAGGAACGCACCATGAAAGCGCAAATGGAAAAGGCCAGCGGCGAGATCATCAAGGAGAGCATGAAGAAAGTGGCCGGCGGCGCCAAGGACTTGCAGCCGGGCTCCGAAGAGGAGAAGTTCATCGACACCGCCACGCGCTCCTGGTCCAAAATCACCAATGAAGAGGTCAAGAACGACGTCTCCCGCGAGATGAATGCCGTGGCCGGAACCTCGGGCAGGAAACCGATTCTGGTCAACAAGATCAATAACTTCATCAACAAATAACGCCCCAGGCTCATGGACGAAACGATGCCTGCGACCCTGTCCCATACCATCCAGCGCCAGGAGGTGCTCATCCAGGCCCCGGACCTGGCCGTTGCCCGGCAGGTCCGGCAGCAGGCCGAACAGCTCTGCCGCGGCCCGGTCGCGGCTGCGCTGGACAAGATCCTTTCGGCGGCCGTGGCGCCGGATCAGGTGTTGCGCATCGACCGGCTGACCTTGGATCTGAACATATCTTCGCCCGAACGGTTCGAGGCCGAATTTCTACCCGGCGTCGAACGAGCGCTGCGGGCCGCCCTGGAGAAGCTGGGCGAGTTCCGCGCTCACCCGGCTACAGGCCTGCCGGCCGCGGCGCTCTCCCATCAATACCTGCCCCTTGCCGCCGCGCAGCAGGAATTGCTGGCCTTTTTCCTGCAATCGGGCCGGTTGCCCGCTTGGGCGCAGCCCGAAGCCGCGGACCGCTTGGACGCCATTTTGTCCGATGTGCTCGATCAAAATGCTTCCGACCTTCGATCGTGGCTGGGTTCCCTGCTCAAGGACCCCATCGTGCGGCGACGTTTGGCGCGCCAGTTCCCGCCGGAGATCATAGATCGGATCGCGGCCCTGCTCCGGCACCAAACGCCGGGAGCCGTTGGGCGCACCGTGGCCCGCCTGGAGCAACGCATCCAGGCGAGGCGCCCTTGCCAGCCCCACGCCGCGCCCATGCGAGAGATGGTGTGGGAAGCATTGCTGACCCTCATGGCGGCGGCGCCCGACGGCCGCTTCGACCTGGACGCTCTGGAAGCAAGGGTTCTATCCGGTTGGCCCGCAGAAACAGGCGCCCAAAAGACCGTGGACGCGGAACATCACCAGACGCCTTTACCCGAGGGGCGGAAGATTTCTTCAGCAAAACTTGCGGCAAGCCCCGATTCGCCGACGCCGGACGATCTCGCACCCGGGCAACCGACAATCCCCGACCCCGCCTTGCTTTCCAGCGCATCTTCGGAAACGGAAGCAGTCATAGAGAAGCATTCTTTGCACAGCGAGGCACGGGAACCGGACGTGTTCAACGATGCGGCCCCGGCATTGGCGGCCATCCACAATGCCGGCCTGGTGCTCTTGTGGCCGTATCTGGGGCGATTTTTCGCGAGCCTCGAGCTGACCTCGGCCCACGGTTTTATCGATATGGATGCGGCCGAGCGCGCCGTTCATCTGCTCCAGTATTTGGCTTGGAACAGCACCGAGAGCGCCGAACCGCACCTGCTGCTCAACAAGATCCTGTGCGGCTTGCCGCCCGAGACCCCCGTGCCGCGCGGTGCGCTCCTGACCGAAACGGAAAAACTGGCGTGCGCGGAGCTGCTCGCAGCCGTGATCGCTCACTGGCACGCCTTGAAAAGTACTTCCGTATCGGGGCTGCGAACTACTTTCCTGCAGCGCTTCGGCTTGCTGTCGCAAGCTCAGGGCCGCTGGCACCTGCGCGTGGAGCGCCAAGCCTTCGACCTGCTGCTCGATCGGCTGCCCTGGGGCATCGCGGCCATCAAGCTGAGCTGGATGCCGAAACTTTTGAGCGTAGAGTGGTAGACCCGATGCTGACGGTGGAACCCCATATCGCCAGGAACGCGCAAGTCATCGAGGCCGAGCTGGCCTGGCTGACCCAGGTCTTGGATACGCGGGTCAAGCTTCAGTTCGGACATGAATGCGCCTGCCGGGATATCTTCGATCTGCCGGCGCCGGAGCTTTGCGCCGCCGACGCCATGTACGGCCGCTTTGTCCACCACTACCGGCTCTCCCCGCCGGAACGGCTGCTGCTCGTGCTCAGCCTGGCGCCCCACGTGCGGCCGCAACTGCTGGATATCTTCCACACCCGCAACTGCGCCAGCGACCGCGATTTCACCGAGTTCGGGGGCCGCAACGGCCACGACTTTTCGGCCTTCCTGCCCACGGGCGAAACCGCCCTGTTTCTGCTGGCCGGCAACGATCTGGGACAGCGCCTGACCTGGCGCGCCCTGTTCGACCCGGAGCATGTGTTCGCCCGCCACAACATCATCGGCCTGCGTCCCAAAGAGCCCGGCGAACCCCTGTTGAGCGGGTTTTTGGAATTGAACCCCGAGATCGTGGACCTGCTGACCGTGGGCGCGGCCCGGGCGCCCAAGTTCGGGGCTGGGTTTCCGGCCAAACGCCTGGAGACCGCCCAGGACTGGGAAGAGCTGGTGCTGGACGCCGGCACCATGGAACAGGTGCTCGAGATCAAAGCCTGGATCGAATACGGCCAGGAGCTGCTCTACGGCCTGGACCTGGCGCGCAAGGTCAAGCCCGGCTACCGGACCCTTTTCTACGGGCCGCCCGGCACCGGCAAGACCCTTACGGCCTCCCTGTTGGGCAAGGTCTCGGGGTTGGATGTCTATCGCATCGATCTTTCCCTGGTCGTCTCCAAGTATGTGGGCGAAACCGAAAAGAACCTGGAGAAGGTCTTCCAGCAGGCCGAATACAAAAACTGGATTCTCTTCTTCGACGAAGCCGATGCCCTGTTCGGCCAGCGCACCAAGATCTCCGATGCCCATGATCGTTTCGCCAATCAGGAGGTCTCCTACCTGCTGCAACGGGTGGAAGACTATCCGGGGGTGGTGATTCTGGCGTCCAACATGCGTTCCAATTTGGATGAAGCCTTTACCCGGCGCTTCCAATCCATCATCCATTTTCCCATGCCCAAGCAGAACGAGCGGCTGCGCCTGTGGAAGAGTGCTTTTTCACCGCATACGCCGCTGCAGGAAGGGCTCGATCTGGGCGCGATCGCGGCGGCCTACGAGATGGCCGGCGGCGGCATCGTCAACGTGGTGCGCTACGCCACCTTGATGGCGCTCAAAAACGGCCGGCGCACCATCCTGCGCAACGATCTGCTCGACGGCATCCGCCGGGAGTATCAAAAGGAGGGTAAAACCTTCTGAAGCAAAGGCACGCGATCCCATGCCCTTCCAGACCACCGAAAACCAACGTACCACCGCCCACGCGGCCCGGCAGGCGCGCCGTTCGGCCCAGCCCGCGGTGTGCCTGCAATGCAAAAGCGATTCCTGGGCCGGAACCCGCCGCGTCTTGCGCGCCGCCGCCGCTTCCACGCCCCAACTCAAACTGGCGCTGGGCCGGCCCGGCGATCCCTATGAACGCGAAGCGGATCGCGCCGCGGCCCAACTGGCCGCGGGTCTGCCCGTTCCCCCTATCTCCGCACTGCCCCCCGGCGGCTTGCGTCCCAAGTCCTTGCGCCAGACCGATCAGGAAAAAGAAGAATCCCAAACCCTGCAAGCCTTTGGCGGCAGTTCGGTATCGAGTTCGCTGGACGAGCAGTTAACGCGTCCGCCCAGCGGCGGCGCGCCGCTGCCCGAGGCCACGCGCAGCCGCATGGAGAACGGCTTCGGCGCCGATTTTTCGGGAGTTCGGGTGCATACGGGCGCCGAGGCCGTCCAGATGAGCCAGGGGCTCAATGCCCAGGCCTTTACCCGCGGCAGCCACATCTACTTCGGCGCCGGCCGCTACAACCCGGAATCCGACGCCGGCCGGCATCTGGTCGCCCACGAGCTGACCCATGTGGTGCAGCAAGGGGCCGCCCAGCAGGGCCATACGACCCAAACCCAGGCCAGCGCCGCTGCCGGCGCCGTTCAGCGCGATGACGCCCCCGCCGAAAGAGGGCTGCTGGGCCGCATCTGGGACGCCACGGGCGGACGGCTGATGCAGGCCGGCGCGGACATGGTATGGGGCCTGCTCCGGGAGCGCGCGCCGCAACTGGCGGAGCTGCTCCAGGCCGTCCGCCGGGTGGGCATTCTGGGCTATTTGCGCGAGCGCATCGGCGGCGCCTTCAGCCGCATCTTCAATCGATTGCGGGCCAACAACGCCGTGGCGGCCCGGTTATTCCAGGTTTTCAATCTGATCGTGGCCCAAGCCGGGATCATTATCGGCGGCCTGCGCAGCGGCAGTTGCCGTCCCTTGTTCGCCGCCATCGAGCGCCTGAAGCAGGCCGTCGCCCAGGTGGCCGGCGACGCCTGGAACGCCATCACCGAATTCTTCCGGCCCGTCGGCGACTTCTTCGCCGACATCTGGCGGCGCTTCGGCGCGCCGGTGGTCGAGTGGATCCAGGATGTGGCCGGCGATGTGTGGGCGTATATCACGGGCCTGGGACGCAGCATCTGGGAGTGGATGGCGCCGGTGCGCCGCGCCTTTTCCGATGCCTGGGAGTGGCTCAAGGCGCAGTTGGGCCTGGGCGGGGACCAGGGCAACGACCAGGGGGGGCTGGTGCAATGGGTGCGGGATAAAGCCGGCGAGGCCTGGAGCGCCATCCGCGAGACGCTGGCGCCGGTCGTCGCGCCCATCCAGGGAGTGGTGCAGCGCATTCGGGAGATCCTGCCGCTGGAGGCCATCGTCCACCTGCGCGAGACCATCACCGGCTGGCTGAACCATGTGGGCGCCATGACCCAGCGCCTGGAGCAGGAGAACGGCGTGGCCGACCAGCAGACAAGCCTGCGCCAGGACATTCTGCCCGGGGTGCTGCGCGCCATCCGCCGGTTGCGCACGCGCATGGTCGGCGCGGGCCAGTGGGTGGCCGGATGCATCGGCCGCCTGGCCGACACGGTGCAGGGCTTTTTCGGCGGATTGGGGCGCCAGGCCCTCTTGCGCCCGGTGATCGCCATCCTGCGCTGGGTGCCCGAGGGGGTCGGCCGGTTCAACCTGTGGGCCCAATCCACGGTGCGCCGGCTGTTCGACTATCTGGGCAATGGCCTGGTCTATCTCTCCCAGTTCATCGAACCGGTGCTCGGCACCCTGCAAAAGGTGGTGGAGGTCCTGGGCGATCTGGCCGGCAAGCTCTCCGAGCTGGTCTTCGGCCGCTTCTGGCGCCTGATTCCGAGCTGCATCCGCGATCCCATCAAAAACTTCATCGTGGAGCGCATCCTGAGCAACATACCGGTCTTCGGCCAACTGCTGCGCATCCCCAACATCTGGCAGCGCGTGCAAGCCACGGCCATGCGCATCCTGCGCCAGGTGTTCGTCAGCGGCGATCTGCTGGGGGCGGCCTGGACCTTTTTCCGCGCAGTGCTCAGCCTGATCAATATACCGGCCCAACTGGTGACCGGCATCATCCGCAAAGCCGCCTCGGCATTAGGGGATATTCTCTCCAACCCCATCGGCTTCCTCGTCAACCTGGTCCAGGGAATGGTGCGCGGCTTCGTTCAATTCTGCGGCAACATCGGACGCCACCTGCTCAGCGGCATCTCCGGCTGGCTCTTCGGCCAACTGCGCCAGGCCGGCATCCAGCCGCCCTCGGATTTCTCCCTGGCTTCGATCCTGGGCTTTGTCCTGCAGGTGCTGGACATCACCCGGGAGCGGATCTTCCAGCGCATGGCCCGCCATCCGCGCATCGGCCCGGAACGGGTGGCCCGCCTGCGCACCTTTTTTAGCCGCCTCAGCGGCGCCTGGGAGTGGGTACGGGTGCTCGTGCGCGAAGGCCCGGCCGGACTGTGGCGCATGCTGCGCGAGCGCCTCGGCAATTTGTGGCAGACGGTGCTCAACAGCATCATCAGTTGGATCTCCACGCGGGTCATCTCGCGTGCCCTGGCGCGCCTGGCCACCATGGCCGATCCCACCGGCATCGGCGCCGTGGTCAACATCATCGTCACCATTTACCAGGCCATCCAGACCGCGGCCCAATACGCCCGCCAGATCCTGGAAGCCGTCAACCGCTTCCTGGACGGCATCACCAGCATCGCCCGCGGCGCCCTGGGTCCGGCCGCCACCTTACTGGAAAACGCCCTGGTGCGCCTGCTGCCGGCGGCCATCGGCTTCGTGGCCAACTGGGTCGGCCTGGGCAACCTGGGACTGCGCATCCGCGCAATGGTCGAACGCATCCGCGCCCAGGTGGACCGCGCCCTCGACTGGCTCATCGAACGCGGCGTGCGCACCGTGGACGCCGTGCTGCGCGGCCTGCGCGCCGTGGGCGGCGCGATCCGGCGAGGGGCGGAGAGTGTAGTGGATTGGTGGCGGGCTAGAAGAAATTTTACTACGCAAGATGGAGCGTCGCATTCGCTTTTCTTTCAACCACAGGCTGATACCCACAGGCTGATGGTTTCAAGCCCGATAAGAACCCCAATCGACACTTGGATCGCAGAAAGACAGATTCATATCGATGAGATGGATGACCTCGAAAGAGGTTATTTTAATCGAATCATTGTGATCAATGACCAAATCAGAAATATCACCAACCCCAGAGGACGAAACAGACAGGCGATTGCGCAGACCGATGTGCAGCCCTTATTTACGGAGATGGCCGAAAAATTCTCGTTGCTCGGTGTAGAGAGGGCACCTATTCCAAGGATGAGCGTGAGTCCGGGTTTTACGAATTCAAGAGCCACGGACACCCGAGTACGGCATGTTTTTATCGGAGAGGGCAACCATGCAGATGGAACTGATGCCTCAGGTTGCAGGGAAGCATGGGAACATATTAGGCATTTACATTTAGAGTATCACTGGGCCAGAGCGCATCTATTAAATAGATCCTTGGGGGGACGAGGTGTCAGCAGTAATCTGGCGGTTGTTTCTCAATCGATCAATGAGAATCAACGCTCATTCGATAGTACTTTAATAAGTCATTATAATCAGCGAAGAGTGCTTTGGATGAATATCAACTTAAATAACTATCATTCCAATAATCAGGCTGAAGTAGAATACTATTTTGCGAGACGCTATATGATTGATGCCGGAACGATGAAAAATAGCGGAGTTGCCTGGACAGAGGATTCAAGGACAACTGTCCATTTTGATAGCAATGATATACTTATGCCGGAACCCCGTCAGGGGGAAAGCATCCGGCTTATTCCGAATAATTTCCGCGATCGCAGAAACCTGGCCAGTCGAACCGGACTCAGTGAAAGGCTGATTCACGCATTGCACGTGTATCCATCCGAAGCAAGGCAAACCAAAAGTGATCTATACAATTTTGTAGATAACCATCCTGAAATATTTGATTCACCAGTCAGAATCGAAAGAGCTAAAACAATGATTCGCAATGCAACTTTCACTTATGAGTGAAACGAGTTATAAGCCTATACATGGGGAAGAAGCATATTAATCTTGCCTGATACTGCATTTCCGACGCATTCATGGTCTAAAATTTGTAATTGTCCCATTGATCCATATGAGGCTTTAAATTATAGTCTCATTCACGCAGCCTTCATCCGTTAAGGCGACTCCGTTTGATTTCGACATAACAGCCTGACTCATCCAGAACCCCACAGAAAGTGCACGGTCATGGAAAAGAGGCTTCTTTTTTCAGGTTTGGAGAGGGCGTGGGCGGATGCCATCACGGAACGTTTTGGTCCGCTTGGATTTAAAGTCGAACCGATTGCAAAAACCCGCCCATTAAAAGCATTTCCCGAATCGCGAATCCCCGCCGTCGCCGTTATCGGCGCAGCCAATGACCGTTTCGAGGAAGCCATCGCCATCATTGGCAGCCTCAAGGCCGCCGCCCCCGACCTGCCCATGATCCTGATCAATGGCCGGCGCAGCGAAGCCCAGGCCATCGACGCCTTCCGGGCCGGCGTGAACGACTATTTCTCCGAACCCCTGCCCTATGCCCGGTTGTTCGCAGCCATCGACCGGTTATTAAAAGGCGTGTATCGCGTACCGGTATCGCCCGTTCCGACCGAAGCTTCGGTCGATCCCCTGGCCGCCATCGTGGGCCGGGGCAGCGTCATGCAAGAGATGAAAAGGTATCTGCTGCGCGTGGCCGGTTCCCACTGTGCGGTATTGATTACCGGCGAGACCGGCACCGGCAAGGAGCTGGTGGCGCAATCGATCCACCGCGGCAGTCCGCGGGCCGATAAAGCCATGGTCTGCGTCAACTGCGCGGCCTTGCCCGAAAACCTGGTGGAGAGCGAGTTGTTCGGATTTCGCAAAGGGGCCTTTACCGGGGCCTTTGTTTCCCAGAAAGGCAAGTTCGAACTGGCGCACCAGGGGACCTTATTTTTGGATGAAATCGGAGAGATGAGCGCCTCGGCCCAGGCCAAGATCCTGCGCGGCATCGAAAACAGCGCCATCTATCCTT
>JAKAFO010000071.1 GCA_021819735.1 Deltaproteobacteria bacterium | reverse complement strand
CGATGATGATCTTGCAGCTCTTGCGAAAGGCCTCGGCCACCTCCACATGCTCCTGGTTGCGCAACCCGCCGCTGAGGATGCCCACATCGGCCTCGGGGATCTCGATGTGCTTGCCGGTGCCGCCTTGTCCGAAGTACTTGTGATCCATGAGGGCCGGCAGATGGACGAACTGCGCCACCTTGAGCACCTCCAGCAGCCGCTCGCCCATATCGACGATGGAGATTTCACAGCCTGAACAGGAATTGAGCCAATCACTGGCAACTTTTACGGTCATATAGCCTCCTCGTGGCGATCGTACATGTACGGACCCGCGGCCTTGCGCCTGTTTCTACTCGCGCAGGGAGACCGGGGCCGGGGTGTGTCCGCGGCGGATGTGGCGCGCGTTTTTCTTCTTCTGGGCCGACCCGCCGCGGACGCTGGCCAGTGCGTCGGTGACATAACTGGCATTCTGCTTGTAATCGAACTCTTCGATGCTGCCGCTGCCTTTGGCATCGGCCAGGCTGGCGCGCCCCAGTGGCGTGCGCGTGAGGACCGTGGTCCAGCCTTCGGCCGCGCCGATGCCGCCGAACGAGATGTCGGCGAATTCGGCGGCGTAGTCCGAGCAAAACTGGCAGGCGTAGCGCCGGATGGCGTAAAGGTCGTTCAAGGGGATCGATTTGACTTCCCCGGAATTCAGATGCAGCAGCAGCGCATCCTTGATATTGACCTTGCGCACCTGGGCCCAGTCGAACCCGCCCAGCTCGGCCAGCTCGGCCCGTTCGGCCTCGCCGAAGACAAAGTTGCCCGAACAAAAGAGTCCCAGACACAACTTGATGGCGTCCGACGGCACCAGCCCCATGGCCTGCATGCGGCGCACCGAGTTAATCTGACAGGGGGTGCCCACCAGGGCCACGCGCTTGAGGCCCTTTTTGACCATGGGGTCGAACTCTTCGATGGACGAGTAGGTCATGTACTGCTCGCTGAACTGCTTCATGCCATGGGAGGTATCGAAGAAAAAGCCGGCCGCGGCGATGATCTCTTCGCGGCTGGTGGCCAGAAAGGGCGCCCGTTGAAAGGGACCAGTCTGGCGGGTGACGATGGCCCCATCGATGCGGCCGCGGTCGAAGAGATGCAGCAGCAGGGCCGTAACCACCCCGCCGTCGGTGGCCTTCTCCAGGATGGCCTTGTCCGTGGCCCGGGCCACCGAGGTTTCGATCACCCGGCCCATGGGCTCGCTCCAGTTGGCCCGGCGCCGGATCTCTTCTTCGAGTTCGTCGATCTCCGGGCAGATGGCGTGGCACAACCCGCATTCGATACACTTCTCGATCTCGTCGTAGCAGGGCTTGCCCTCGTCGTCGATCTTGAGGGCGCCATAGTTGATGGCGGTACAAAAGGTGACGCAACCGCCGCAGCGATGACAGCGGCCTGGTTTCTGCACCTCTTGAATCAAGTTGAAGAAAGTCTTCATAATGTCTCCTTAGGGCGACGTGCTCGATTTAGGATAGCCCAAACTGCGCCAGATCCGGACCCAAATAGGTCCGCTCGTTTTCTCCCAACACGCCCATGGCCAGGCAGAGCACGGTCCACAAATGGACCGTGTGGTACTTGCCGGCAAAGTGCTCGCCGATGTCGTGAACCTGGGCATGACAGTTATGGCAGGGGGTCACGCAGTAGGCGGCACCGGTGGCCTGGATCTGATCGAATTTGACGCGGCCATATTTCCGGCGCGCTTCGGGAAAACCGGATTGCAGGAAGCCGCCCCCGCCGCCGCAACAGTAGTTGTTGGAGCGATTGGGGGTCATATCGACGAAGTTCTCTTCACCCACGGCGGCTTTCAAAACGAAACGCAGGTCCTCGGCTACCGGGTCGCCGAAACTCTTGCGCACCAGTTGGCAGGGGTCCTGGCAGGTGAATTTGATCTTCAGGTCCTTGTTCCAGTTGGCATTGACTTTCAGCTTGCCTTCCCGGATCAGCTCGGCGTAGAGCTGAATGATGCTTTTGATTTCGAATTTGTGGGCGATGTTGAACTTTTTCAGTCCGACCCGGACTGCGAAGAGTTCGTGCCCTCACTCCGTATTGAGCCAGTACTTGCAGCCCAAGTCGTCCACCGCCTTGGCCTTGGTGCGCACCACCTTTTCCCAGTTCTCGTCGTCGGCGATGAACATGCAGTAATTCTCGGCGGCCCAGCCTTTGGATCCGTAGGTCCAATCCACGCCGGCCAGGTGCAGTACTTTCCACAACGGCACCATCTCGTCCGGCTCGGTAACCGGCTCGCGGGAGTTTTGGTTGAGAAAATAGGTGGCGCCCTTCTTGTCCATGGGCGCGAGCAGATGCTCGAACCCGGACTGGCTCTGGCGCACCTCTTCGGCCACATCTTCCACCACGTAGCGCCAATCTTCTTCGTTGGCGCCCATGGCGCTGCACGTATCGCTGCGCAAGGCCATGTCGCACGATTCGCGGATGCCTTTGGGCCGCTGATCCCTGGGCCAGCTCTTGCGCAGGTTGAATACCAGTTGGGGGATGTCGATCTTCATGGGGCATACGTAGATACAGCGCTGGCACATGGTGCAGTACCAGGCCCATTGGGTGCGCAGAATCTCTTCATCCATGCCCAGCGAGGCCATGCGCAGCAATTTGCGCGGGTCCATGCCTTCCAGGCCCGTGGCCGGGCAACCGGCGGCACAGGCGCCGCAGGTCAGGCAGGCATTCAAATTGCCGCCTTCGGGCAACAGTTGCATGACCTTGTCCTTGAACAAGCTCTTTGGTGCTCCTCCAAGAGTGACTGCTTGTGGTGTCATAAGGGCTCCTATGAATTGGCGGCCGCGGCGTGCTTTTGCCGTTGATTGGGACCCAGGGACTTCATCTTCTCGGTGAATTTCGTAACGACTTCGGCAAAGCGGGGTGCTTCGGCCGATGAGACCCACTCGATGGCGAAACGCTCCGGATCGATACCGCTATCCTGCATTACGATGCGAATAATTTGGGCACGGGCTTGGGCTTTGTGATTACCTTCCAGGTAATGGCATTCGCCCAGGTGTCAGCCCATGAGGAGGACGCCGTCGGCGCCTTGCTGGAAGGCCTCCATCACCAGGTCCGGGTGGACCATGCCCGAGCACATCACGCGCACGGCCCGCAGGTTGGGGGGGTACTGCAACCGCGATACCCCGGCCAGATCGCCGCCGGCATAAGCGCACCAGTTACACAGGAAACCGAGTATGACGGGTTCGAAGTTTTGAGACATAAGCCAGACTTCCTTTCTTCGAAGGAGTTTTAAGTTTTAATGCAGCGCCGCCACCACCTGAGCCCGCAACTGGTCCAGGGTAAAGCCATGCACATAGATGCCGCCCTTGGGACAGGTGGCGGCGCACAGACCACAGCCTTTGCACAGGGCCGGATCGCTGGCGATCTTGCGATGGCGCTGGCCGTTGCCGTTCTCTTCGACCAGCTTCAAGGCGCGGTACGGGCAGACATCCAGACACAGGGCGCAGCCATCGCATTTTTCGGTCACCGCCGACTTGATGGCGTCCAGTTGCATCTCCTTTTTGGCCAGGACCACGCAGGCCCGCGATACCGTGGCCTGGGCCTGGGCTATACTCTCTTCGATGGGCTGGGGGTAATTTCCCATGCCGCACAGGAACAGGCCGTCGACCGACATGTCCACCGGCCGCAGTTTGGGATGGGCTTCGGTGAGGAACCCATCGGCGTTGAAGCCGCATTTGAACAGGGCCACCAGATCGTGATTGGGATTGGGCTCCACGGCGGCGGCCAGCACCAGATGGTCCACCTTGAGCTCCAGGGGCATCTGTAAAATCGGGTCGCTACAGGCGATGGTCAGGCCGCGGCCGTTGGCCGAGACCCGGGGTTTGTTGTCCAACGTGTAGCGGATAAACAGCACCCCCAGATCGCGGGCTTTTTTGTAGAGTTCTTCGCGTTTGCCGTAGGTCCGCAAATCCCGGAAGAGGACATAGATGTTCATCTTCGGGTTGAGCTCCTTCAGGCGGATGGCGCTTTTTACGGTGTGGGTGCAGCAGATGCGCGAACAGTAGGGACGCTGGGTATTGCGCGAACCCACGCATTGGATGAAGGCCACACTGCCGAGCTTGGCCACCGCTGAGGGTTGTTCGTTGAGTTGGGTATCCATCTCCAACTGAGTCATTACACGCGGGTCTTGAGCATAGAGATATTCATCCGGACGGCTCTCCCGGGCGCCGGTGGCCAGAATGGCCGCACCGTAGGTAATCGATTGAATTTGCCCATCGACCTCAACATCACTGACGAAACTGCCCACGGAACCGTCCGCGGTTTTCAAATGGGCCTTGGTCAGCACCTTGATGTTCTCGTGTTGGTTCACCTTGGCGATCAACCCCTCCAGGTAGGGACGCACCGCTTCGCCCTTGGCCGTGGAGCTAATATTCCAGGCGTTGCCCCCCAGGCGTTCGGCTTTTTCGAGCAGCACCGTGGGATACCCCTGTTCGGCCAGACCCAGGGCGGCGCTCATTCCGGCGATGCCGCCACCGATCACCAGAGCCTTCTGCATGACCTGGATCGTGAGCTTATTCAGCGGATCGGCCAGTGCTACCTTGGCCACAGCCATACGCAATTGATCCTTGGCCTTGGCCGTGGCCTTTTCCGGTTCGCGTTGATGCACCCAGGAATTCTGGTTGCGGATGTTGGCCATCTCCACCAGGTAGCCGTTCAGCCCGGCTTCCTTGAGCGTATCCTGAAACAGGGGCTCATGGGTCCGGGGAGTACAGGCGGCGATGACGATCCGGTTCAGATTGTGCTCGCGAACGCGGGCGGCGATCAGGTCCTGGGTGTCGGCTGAGCAGGTGAATAGGTTGTTCTCCACCAGGGTCACATGGGGCAGGCTCTTGGCGTATTCAGCCAGCCCTTTGACATCGATGATGCCGGCGATATTGATGCCGCAGGAACAGACGAAGACACCGATGCGCGGCGCCTGTCCGCTTATGTCGCGTTCGGCCGGATAACTCTTCTGACGGGTCATGGTGCCGCGCACGGCATGCAGGGATTCAGCGGCGGCCGCGGCCGCGGCCGAGGCCTGGGTCACCGAGCGGGGAATGGCCTTGGGCGCCTGGAAGGCCCCGGTGACGAACACCCCCGGCCGGGTGCTGTGCACCGGCGACAGGTTGGACGATTGGGCAAAGCCGTAGCCGTCCAGTTGGATGCCGAAGGTCTCGGCTAGTTGCCGGCTCTCTTTGGCCGGCTCAAGGCCCACCGAAAGCACGGCCAGGTCGAAGGTTTCTTCTTTGAGTTCGCCGCTTTCGGTCACGTAGCGCATGCTCACGCCGTTACCGCCCTCGCCGGGCTCGATGGTGTGCGGCCGGCTGCGCAGAAAGCGGATGCCCTTGGCCTTGGCGCTCTCGTAGTAGCGCTCGAACTCCTTGCCCGGGCTGCGCATATCCATATAGAAAACAGTCTGCTCGACCGGTTGCCCCTTGGCATGCTCGGCCGTGATCAGCATCTGCTTGATGGCATACATGCAGCAGACGCTGGAGCAGTACCCATTGCTGCAGCGGTTGGTGTTGCGCGATCCCACGCATTGAATCCAGGCCACCTTGGCCGGCTCTTTTTCGTCGGACGGCCGGACCACATGGCCCTGGTACGGTCCGCCGGCGGAGAGCAGGCGTTCGTACTGAATACTGGTCACCACATCGCTGATGCGGCCAAAGCCATAGAAATCCCAGCCTGAAGGATCGAAAGGCGTATAACCGGGGGCCAGAACCACCGAACCCACCGCCATCTGGACGATCTCTTCTTTTTCTTCGAAATCGATGGCCCCGGTGGGGCAGAACTTTTCGCAGGCGCGGCATTTGCCCCGGGTCAGGTAGATGCAGGCCTCCGGATCGATGGCATACTTGAGCGGCACCGACTGGGCGTATTTGATGTAGGCGGCTTTGCGCTTGCTCAGCCCCATGTTGTACTCATCGGGGACTTTTTTAGGGCATTTTTCCGCACATGCCCCGCAGGCGATGCATTTGTCGGTTCGGATGAAACGCGGGTGTTTTTTTACGGTGACGTTAAAATTGCCGGCTTCGCCGTTGAAACCGACCACTTCGGACAGGGTGTGGAGCTGAATGTTTAAGTGCCGACCGCACTCGACCAACTTGGGCGAAATAATTCACATGGCGCAGTCGTTGGTGGGATAGGTCTTGTCCAACTGGGCCATGGCGCCGCCGATGCCGGCGCTGCGCTCGACCAGATGGACCGCGTACCCCGAATTGGCCAGATCCAGACTGGCCTGGATGCCGGCAATGCCGCCGCCGACGACCATGACGGAACCGATGGGCTTGTCTGACATACGCACCTCGCTTTGGATGGATGGGGGTTGAGGAAGTATCGCTTCAACCACGGGATCGGCGGAACGATCGGATGCCACGATGGCGGCAACCATCCGTTCGGGAAGACGAATGGCCTGGCTGAACCGGCGAAATTCGGATTCCTCGATCAGGTAACGCTTGCCGACCGTGGCGGTGGCTTTGAGCTTTCCGCTCTTGATCCAGTTGGTGATGGTATTGCGGTGGACACCGAGCTGTTGGGCCAATCGGCCGATACGAACGTCGATCATACAAATTCTCCGCTCTAAGTGGCTGGCTGTGGACAATGGGCAACAATCTCCATGATGCGCCGGCACATAACCGGTACGGCCGCAGCCACAGCCGGCGATAATCCGGGGCGCACCTCGTCGGGCACGTCGGCGGTCTGGGCCACCAAAACCCGGACCTCGATGTTGGTTCCCTCCTTGATCTCTTTGAGCATGTTGGTGGTGGGAAACTGGTGCAGGGAAAAGTCGCTGATTTTCTCCGGTTGGATCTGATCCACATCGATCTCATAGATTTGCCCCGGCACGCCGCCGGCCAAGGTCATGGCATCCACAATGATTATCTGCTCTGGCTTCTTAGGGTATAATAGGATGTCAAAGAGCAGGTCTCGTATGGCTGTGCCAATGTCGAGGCAGGCCACATGCCGGGGCATTTCATGGTGGGTGGTCAGGTGTTCGATGACTTGGGCGCCAAATCCGTCGTCACCAAAAAGCGGATTGCCGCAACCGAAAACAAGACATGGTTTGACCAGATGGGAATCGGAATCGAACATATGCATTATGCCAATTGTGCGATGTGTGCAAAGAGTGCCGGCCAACGAATCAGCATCTTGCTTCCAATATTTATGCCAAGGCACAAATTCGGCAATAACTATATTTAATTCAGTTGGATATGCAAGAATACGGTGGTGGGGAAACCTACTGCCATTTGGGGCGATAAATACCCATGATTATGCCAGATGTGCAAACTAGAGTACTTATTCCAATCAATTAGGCGAATGTGGGCTTTATTGACGAATTGGGGCCATTTTTCCACATAACGTTTGCACAATGAACTGCATTTAGCGTCTAAATTGGAATCACCCTATCCCATACCGCTTCATTTTGGCGAACAACGTCTTGCGGTCGAGCCCCAATTGCTTTGCCGCCTTTCCCCGGTGCCAGAGATGCTTCTCCAGGGTCTGCTGAATCACCTGTTTTTCATAGCCGGCCACCAGCGATTTCAGGTCTTTTACTTCCTCCATGCGATAACGCAGCGTGGGCACGCCCATGGCCATGGATGCGGAAGGTGGGCCGGCGCCCAATTCCAAGACTTGTAACGAGCAGAATCGAATGATCACATTCTGCAGCTCGCGGACGTTGCCGGGCCAATCGTGTTGCCTTAGCCTTTCAAGCATTTTGGCGGTAAGCGGCGGCAGCGCCTGCTTGCCGCCATAAAGCTTTAAAAAGTGATCGATCAGTAAAGGCAGATCCTCTTTGCGCTCTCTGAGCGGCGGCAGTTGGATGGGCAGAATGTGAATTCGATAAAAAAAGTCTTCCCGAAAGAGTCCCTTGGCGATGCGCTCGCGCAGATCGCGATTGGTGGCGGCGATAATGCGGATGTCGGATTGCCGGACCTGATTGCTGCCCACCGGCGTAAACCCGATGCCTTCGATGACCCTTAGCAGCTTAATCTGCATGTGCAGGGATATTTCCCCCACCTCGTCCAGAAACATGGTGCCGCCGTTGGCAAAATCGACATACCCCTCTTTATCGGCATCGGCACCCGAAAAAGCGCCTTTCATGTAACCGAAAAACTCGCTTTCGATCAGGTTTTCCGGAATCGCGCCACAGTGCACCGGCACAAAACGATGAGCGCGCCGCTCGCTCATGTCGTGGATGGCATTGGCCACAAGCTCCTTGCCGGTACCGGGCTCGCCATAAATGATGACGGTGGCGTTTGTGGCCGCGGCGCTCAGGATCTGTTCATAGACCTTCTGCATGGCCGGGCTTTTGCCGACGATATTGCCGAACCGCTGCCGTTCCGTATCGCGGTTGAGCACGAAAATGTTTTCGGTGCTGGCTTCAATTCCGGCCGCCTGAAGCGCGGCTTCGGCATATTTGCGGTCGTTGATGTCGGAAACCATGGCCAACAAGGAACTCTTGCCGCCGACATGGTGAATGGGACTGTTGATGCTTTGATACCAGCGCTGATCCTTGGGATTGAGCATCTCGAACCGGACGGTCTGGCCCTTCTGGACCTGGTCCTGCACACAGAAAAGACAAGGCGTCTCACGGCGATGGATTGCCCTGTAGCAGATTTCGCCGATGGCATTGCGACCGACCCGGCGCCGACACTGGGGATTCAGGTAGGCCAGGCGATAATCCGGACCGCAGACATACAGAAAGCCTTCGAAGCCTTCGACAATCGCCTGAAAAAGTGCCTTGCCCTCCTGGGTTTCCCACCGCGCCTGTTTGAGCTGGGTCATGTCCACGAAGGAACCGATGGTGCGCTGGGTGCCCGGAATCAGCCCCAATTTCAGATAAACGTCCCGAACCGCCCCCTGGCGATCCACAATTCGCAGTTCCAATTCGGTGGGTGCCGCTTTGTTATGGCGACGGTCTGCATGGTACTGGATCATGCGTTGGCGGTCGTCGGCATGGATAAAGTCGGTCCACTTCATCCGGTCTTCGATTTCAGCCTTGGTGTATCCGGTCAGACGCTCAAAGCCCTGATTCACCATGGAAAGGGTCATGTCCGCTTCCTTGACGAAGGTGCCGGCCCCGGTGTTCTCGAAGACCGTGCGATAGCGCGCTTCGCTTTCCTGGAATGCGGCGCGTTCCTTCTCGTGCCGACGGACAAAATGCTCCATCAAAGCAATCTTGGCGTGAAGTTGAACGACTTCCGTGGCCAACTGTTCCTTGGTTTTGATTTCCATGTGATGGCTTCCCCAAATGCACAATTTTCCCCGGCAGCGTGCGCGCGGCCGGCAGATGGGGCCATTAAACCACAAAATGGGGAATAACAAAACTAGGCGGGCAGTCCTGAATTCAAACGCGACACGTTACGTTGTGCACCATCAAAAAGATTTGGGGGAAGGACTTTCATCCTTCCCCCAATCCGCTTTCTGAATCTTCACTATAATTGATATGGAGTTGTTATTTAAATTTTTTGCGGCCCGCACCGCCCAATGCAATCAAGAGGGTACCAAGCAACATCATGCTTACGGGCTCGTTTCCGGTGGTACCAATAAAAACCCATGGCAGTGCAACCGCGCTCTGGGCAATGGCCAGTATTAAGAACACCAACGCGATAATCAGCAGATATTTTTTCATCTCAAACCCCTCGCTTACCCATCTTCTTTTGCTTCCCAATGAAAGCCCGGATTCTTGGGACCAGAACACTGACTAGCTCCAAAGCAACGCATATGCCAAAATAGGCATGCCGCGCTTAAGATTTTTTATCTTTTAATTACAGGCGGTTGTTGGCAGACAAGCGGCTGGCGAGCCTGAGGAAGTAGGTAAGAGAAGACCGTACTATTTCCCCTCCTACCTAATAGTATGTAATCAATTACCCAGCTCTGAATTTTAAGTTCGAGGGAAAATTCGCTGGGGTTCTCGGCAGGCGTGGATCAGAAACCATCCCGGAAGGAATAGTAGCCGGCCACCTTGGCGAGCGCCGAAAGCGCTCGATCCAAACCTTCGTAAACCGGGACGCCGGCGGCAAGCAGTCTTTTTTCCAGCTTCAGGCGCGACTGGCGTATGGCTGGATTGGGTTGATACTGGCGCCACACCACCACCACGGGTTTGCCGTTGGTGTAAGTCCGCGCCTCCTCGGCCAGACAATCACCGATGCGTTCGATCTGCTTGCCCTCTTCGAGGCCGAAGATCCAGTCCAGGTGCAGCGAAATAACAAACATGTTCAGATAAGATTGGGCCGCGAGCAGTTGCAAGGTGGGCCCGAGCAACTTCAGGTTCATCAATAGGATATGCGCATCGATGGGATTGCGGATCATATTGCCGGCCGGTGGGATAAACTCGCGCAGACGTGCCATGAGATCCGCCGACAGTCCCGGCATGTCCAGGCCGACTTTGGCGCAACTGTCGGCGGCCGCCACGCCCACGCCACCGCCGGTGCCCAGGATTGCAACGCCGCGGCCGCGAACAGGCGGCAGGTAATGCAGGGCAGCCATCACCTCGGCCATCTCTTCGAGAGAGCCGACCTGCACAGCCCCGGTCTGTTTGAAAAATGCGCGCCAGATCTTTTCGCCGCCGGCCAGCGAACCGGTGTGGGAGGCCACGGTGCGCGCCCCCGATTCGCTCAATCCGCCTTTGATCATGACGATGGGCTTGGTCCGATTGATCTCCGTGACCATGCGCAGCAGCTTGCGGCCGTCGCGGACGCCTTCCAGGTACATGGCGATGATGCGGGTCTCTTCGTCTTGGGCCAGGTAGGCCAGGTAGTCGGTGCTGTCCATGGTCAGGGCATTACCGTAGCTGACGACCTTGCTGAAATGCAGCCCGAAGCGATCCGCGGCAGAATTGACGAAATCCTGGGCATTGCCGCCACTCTGGCTGATCATGCCCACCGGGCCGCTGATATCCGAAGCGGCCGTCCATGTGAGCAGGCGCGACTTGGGCACATGCAGCCCCATGCAGTTGGGCCCGACAATATTCAGGTCGCCCTCTCGGGCGATGCGTTCGATCTCGGCCTGGAGCCGCATGCCTTCGGGTTCGCCGGTCTCCTTGAACCCGGAGGTGAAGATATGCACGTTGCGGTTGCCTGAGGCGATGCAATCGCGCAAAGCATCCGGCACATGCGGGGCGGGGAGCGAGAGCACCACCAGGTCCACCGGCTCGGGCAACGCCGTCAAGCTGGGATAGGCCTTGAGGCCGTCGATCTCGTCGGCCTTGGGGTTGATGGGATAAAGCCGGCCGGGAAAGCCGAATTTGCGGATGCAGCCGAAAATGCCGGGAAAGGCACCGGTCCGGGTGCGGGCGACACCCACGACCGCGATGGCCCGGGGGTGGCACATGACTTCCAGGGCTGCGCTGATCTTTTCGGTACGCTGCCGCACCGCGGCTTCACTCTCGAGCGGAACCGCCGGCGTGACACCTGGTTCGTCCAGCACCACCAGGGCATCCACCGCCGTGACGCCCCCTTGCGCTGAGATGATCAAGGGATTGATATCCACCTCTTTGATCTCCGGATGGGCCAGGGCCAGTTGCGAGAGCCCCTCGATCACCCGTACCAAATGCGCCTGGTCCGCCGCTGCATCGCCGCGAAAGGCCCCAAGCAACGCACTGGCAGCCAGCTCCTGGGTCATTTGAAATGCTTGGCCAGCGTCCACCGGTGCGATGCGAAAAACCACATCCCCCAAGGCTTCGGTAAAGATGCCGCCCAGGCCGAACATGATCGTGGCGCCAAACTGTGCGTCGCGCACCATGCCGGCCACAAACTCCCGCCGACCGGTCACCAGTGGCTGAATCAGACACCCTTCCCAATCGGCGGCAGCCCCGACTTTGATCTCCTGGTAAGCCTGGCGCACGGCGTCTTCCGAGGAGAGATTGACTTTTACCAACCCTCTTTCGGTCTTATGCGTCAGCCGGGCCCCCAGACCCTTCAGCACGACAGGCAATCCCATCTTTTGGGCCAAGGTCACCGCCTCATCCTCGGTAACCGCCACGGCCTCCGCAACCACGGGGATGCCGTAATGGCGCAAAAGCTGTTTGGATTCGGCTTCGTTCAGGGTGGTTCTACCTGTCCGGCGGCAATGGTCGATCAATTTAATCGGTTCCAAGATTCGTATCTCCCCAAATAATCAGAATTGCATTCATCTACTGAAATTTATTAACAGGCCATATAGCACGTGTCAATGAATTGAAGCGAGCGCTCGTTCTATTTTGTCGCCGGAAGAGAGCAGGGCTAAAATCGCTTGCGGCGCAGCATCCACGCATGCAGGCGACGCAACAACGGCCGGACGATAAGGCCTGAGGCGGCATATCCGATGGCGGATAGCATTCCATAAAAGAGGATCGTGGCAGGGATACTCAAGCCGGAGGGAATCAACTTCGGGGTCAACAGCCAGGCGGCCAGCAGACCGGTTAGTATCTGCCAGGTGTCGGGCCACAACAGCGCATAGAAAAAGACATAAGCAAGCGTAAGCGGTTTCTTGGACAAGCGACACCTCGCCGGGAAGTATTCGATCCGATTCGAAGCGGTCGATTATAGGTTCGTCCGCGGTGATGTTCAAGCCTGGAATGATTGATATTGACAAATGGCGCCGAAGTATGAAAATCCATCACAAGTACGAGCACTTGGCTCTTGACGCGTCCCATGTTCATTCTGTAGCTGGCTTCCCAGGACCGCCCGACGAGGCGGCGCCAACGATTCCAGGTCCGCCGAGCAAAGGTTGTCAAAGATAGTGCCAAACGCGGTATTCTACCCAGGCCCCACAAATCGGAGGTATCGGCTTTGAGAAACAGCAAAATGGAAGGCAGTAAGGGTTCGCTCCTGTGGATTTTAATTGTCATCCTGGTGATCTTGATGGTTGCCGCGGCCGCAATCATCAAGTTCATGCCAGCGCAGAGCGCTCCCGAACCACAACCGGCTGTTTCCCGGGCCAAAGTGCCTGCCCCGCCCGCCCCGCCGGCGTCGAGCCCAGCACCGCAAACCATGCAGGCGGCCCCGACGCCTGCCGGGGAACCCAAAAGTGCTGATGCAAGCCCCAGCCCCGGGCCGATGCCTTCACCGCAGGCCACGACGGATCTGAAAACGGCCGAGGCACCCAAGCCTTCTCCGGCCGAAGCAAAAGCCTCCGCCAAAGAGGCGGCCGTGCCGTTGGCGCTGCCGACGGTTCCACCGCCCAAGGCCGATGCCGCGCCCGCAGCACCGAAGCCCGAGACAACCCCTGCCGAAGCCGGCCCTGCACCCAAACCCGAGCCTACCCCCACCCCGGCACCGCAGCCTAAGTCCGCGGGAAAAAATCAAAAGGCGCCAAGCATGGCGCGTATGGATCTGGACAAGATGGCGCCATACACCATCCAGGTGGGCGCGTTTCTTAACAAAGCCAACG
Organism: Deltaproteobacteria bacterium; assembly: GCA_021819735.1. Lineage (GTDB taxonomy): Bacteria > Desulfobacterota > Desulfobacteria > Desulfobacterales > Desulfosarcinaceae > Desulfatitalea. The sequence continues at coordinate 4,629 of JAKAFO010000071.1, read as the reverse complement.
CCGATCAAGTCCTTTCCCAGTTAACCAAAAAGGGCTATGCGCCTTTCATCTTTCAAGTCACCGATGCCCAGCAGCGATCATTCTACATGGTCCGCTTCGGCCATTTCGGCTCACGCGAGGAGGCTGCCAAAGCCCTCGATGCTTTTAAGCAAAAAGAAAAAATGGCGGGGGTCATCGTCCGGTCGGGGATGATGTAACGCGGCACCGCTCGGCGCGACCTCAAGCGAAGATATGCGACGCCATGCCGGGCGGATCGATCGTTTTAGACAATGATTTTCCAGCAACGGTGAATGCGTTTGCGTTTGTGTCGAAAATCTTCGGGAATGGTGCTGTCGGTGATTTCCTTTGCTTCGCCGAAGCCCAGGGTGTCCAAACGCGCATTGAAATCCTGGTGATTGGTCGAAAAGAAGATCGTGGCGCCCGGATGCATTAATTCGGCCACGGCATGCAGCAAAAGGGGATGATCGCTGTTGATGTCGAAGCGATCTTCCGTCTCCTCGATCGTATAGAAGGAAGGCGGGTCGACCACCGCCAAATCAAAACGCTCCACTTGCTTTTTGGCCGCGGCCAGAAAATCGAAGACATGCATCTGGACCAGCCGGTGGCAGGCCGGATCGATGGTGTTGAGCTCCAGGTTGCGCCGCGCCCAGGCGATGTTGCTTTTGGAACGATCCACGGAAAGACTGCGCCGCGCGCCGCCCTTGGCCGCATAGCAGGTAAAAGCCCCGGTGTAGCAGAACAGATTGAGGAAATCCTTGCCGGCCGACGCCTCCCGGACCATCTGGCGGGTATCGCGATGATCGCCGAAAAGACCGGTATCCACGAAATCCCAGGGATTGACGTGGAATTTCAGGTCTCTTTCGGCCACGACGAAGGTCTGCTGCGTGGTATCGATGCGCGGGTATCGCCGGCCATCCGATTTCCCGTAAATCCTTTCCTTCAGGTGCAGGTTTTCCATCGGCACGCCCAAGGCCGCGGCCACCGCCGCACCCATCATGGGCAGCCATTCGGGGGTCGATTGGGTGCGGGTGTATTCGCCCACCACCAGATGGCCGCCATACCAATCGACCACGGCCCGGATTTCGGGAATATCCCAGTCATAGAGCCGGAACACCTCGATATTCTGTTTGGCAAACCGCTTGTGCAGATGGCGAAAGCGTTTTTTCACCTTGTTGGCCAGCATCTCGGCCTGGTGGTTGTATTTGGCGAGCAGTTCGTCAGGCCGCATGGCGTTTAGGGCTCCTCCCGATGGGTGGGATTCGAATATAGCTTGTGTCCCTCCAGGAATGAAATATTTCCCTGAGGCTTATATCTTCGCCCCGACCATGGGTCAAGCCGGCGGAATGCGGCGAATTTTCCGGGCAGTGTTCCGTTGTGGCCCCGGGAACATACAAGTATGTACTTAGCGACACTATTTAAAACATTTTTGTCCTTCTCTGACCTTTGGATCCCGCCATGAGAATAAAATTTTGGCAATAAATCATACCCTTGACGTGCATCGCGATTTTTGGCACGCTGTTTGTAGGGTTAGATGACAATGATTGCCACGTTGTCTTGCCAAGAGAGGTTGATATGGTACCCATTCACACAATCACGCGGAACGGAGAAATCTGGCGGAAGATTCTAAACAGTGTCGCCGACAAGTACAACTGCGGCGTGCGTTTTACAATTTCCAAAGGTCGGCTCGGGTATGAGGGGGATCAAGCCTGCGCCATGGAGATCATTAAAGAGACCATGGCGTTGTTCGGGGCCGGCGCCAGCGCCAACTAGCCGCGCCAGGCGCGACACTCGGCCGCGGGGCGTCAGGGTTCCGGATTTTCTCCGCCCCAGCGGATCACCTGGGCATCGAAGTCGATCTCGTACTTGAGGCCCTTGAGGAAATTCATTCCCAGCAAGCCGTCATATGCATCGTCCGGCGGCCCCTGGTATTCCACAATGGCCACACGCAGGTTCCGTTTCTCGTAGGGGCCCACCTGGACGGAATTCAGCCGACCGATCCGGGCATCGATTTCAATACCGCCCACGCCATGCCCCGTGGCCCGTGTAAAAGAGTTGATCCCCAGGCTGTCCGCCACGTTTTTATGGATCACGAGGCTGCCGGCGCCGGTATCGAAAATCATGGTGGCCTCCACCTTGCGGCCGTCATAACCCAGCACCACCGGCACAAAAATCCGGTCGGCCTTGATCGTCACCGGCGTCTCAAAGTCATTGGCCCCGCGCCCGATGTCCTGGGCCGGATCGAGCCCTGCATCGTCGGGCTCTCGATCCAGCACCAGCATGCGTTCTTTCTCTCCGGGCTTGAAGATTTGGACCTCATCCAAGCGCAGATTTTGTTTGCCGTCGCCGGTCGCATTTTCCGGAATCCAGATGAAGATGGAGTTCAGGGGCCGCAGGATCGATTTGAGTCCGGCTTCCAACTCCTTATCCTGGAACGAGGCGCTGACCATGGGGTTGATGGCGGGGTCGATGCGTACGGCCACGCCGTAATCGGACAACCCGCGCAGGAGCTCCTGAAGCGGCACGCGTTGGGCCTGCACCGAGAGTTTGCCGGCCTTGAGCGACAATTTAAAGGATGCCGCCGCCCCGGTCGTGGCCGCCAACATCAGCAACAGCAACAACGGCACGGCAAAGATGCCGGACATGACCCGCCTCATAGGTGGTCCCCCTTGATTTTCTACTGAGTATGGCTGGGAAACAGGCTTATCGTATTTGCACGGGCGCCGCCGGTCAATGGCGATTCCCGTTCCTTGGGCTATCCCAGGGAGCTGAAAAAAGCAAGAGCAGCGGCTTGCATCCGGGCCATGACCTGATATCATGCCGACAATAAATGCCCCACCGGCCTTTACGCTATTTGGCCCGCCCCGGTAGGGGCCGTAAGTGCATCCGGCCGGAGATCCAGCACGCATTGGAGAAGAGAACCATGAACTTTTGCTCGCACTGCGGCGCTCGGGTAGCGCTGCATGTTCCCCAGGGAGACGATCGCCCGCGCCACATGTGCGCTGCCTGCGGCCGCATCTATTATGAAAATCCCAAACTTGTCGTGGGTTGCATTCCCCAGTGGGAAGACAAGATCTTGCTCTGCCGCCGCGATATCGAACCCCAAAAGGGAAAATGGACCCTGCCGGCCGGCTATTTGGAGAACGGAGAAACGGTCATGGAAGGCGCTTGCCGCGAAACCATGGAAGAGGCCGGCGCGGCAGTCGTCGAACTGCAACCCTACCTGCTCTTCGACATTGTGCACGTAAACCAGTTGTACCTGATGTTTCGAGCCCGCATGCAAAGCCCGGATTTCAAGATCACGGCTGAAAGCGCCGAAGTTGTGTTGATGCGCAGGGAAGAGATCCCCTGGGACGCCATCGCTTTCGGAGCCATCGAAAGCACCCTGCGCCACTACTTCGCGGATCGCGACAACGGCCACTTTCCCTTCCGCATCCACCAGATAACAAAGCGCCTCACCAGATAGGGGGCGCTTTAAAGGCAAAAATCTTCCGAGGGGCCGGGCGGCCCCGCCGGTTTCATGGCTGTCGTCGAAGGATTCCGAGGATCAAGCCCCCGAGCCGGCCTTCTCCTTTTTCTTTTCCTGTTTGGCTTTGCGCTTTTCTTTGATGTTCTGGGCGGGCTTCTTTTTGGTCTCTTTCTTGGTGTCGCGCGTTTTGGCCATTCTGCTTCTCCTTTCGCTGAATTGAATTCACTGACGGCACTATAACTTGATTCGGTCCCGGATTTCAACCCTGTATCTGCGGCCCGGAAACAAGTCCCACTTGATTTTTGGGCACCCATCCCAGCTTGTCCGCCGAAAAGCGGATCTGGTAGTGATCCGCCCGTTCTTTGACCACCCGCACCTTGGCGCCCGCGTGCAAAACGAAAAGCTCGGTGGCGCGCTCTTCCAATCCGGCGCGCACGTGCACCTGCTCGGCAAGCACGATGGCCGGTTGAAAACGAGCTGCCATGAAGTAGTTGCAGAGCGCTGTCAGCGTGAGCACCAGGGCCGGAATGGCCGCCAGCAAAGCGGCCCGGGCCAGGCCGCGCCGCCGGGTGAGCAACCAGCCGCCGGCCAGCAGCCAGGCCAGCAGATTCGATGCGATGGCCGCCGCCGCGATCGTGCCCGCACTGAGCTGGTAATTCCAGAAGAAGAAGATGCGCACCAGGGGGGAGGCCTGCTCCTCGGCCACATCCTTGGTCAGGGATCGGGCATATTCCAGATTGAAGATCAGATCCGGATCGCCGGAGCCCAGGGCCAGCGCGCGCTCGTACCAGAGGATGGCCGGCCCCAGTTCGTTGTTCTTCAAATAGGCGTTGCCCAGGTTGTAGTAAAGCTGGGCATTGACCACGCCGCTCCGAGCGATGGCGCTGAATCGATCGATGGCCTGGGCGTAATCGCCGGCCTTATATGCTTCCAGGCCGGAGAGAAATGGACGCGCCTGGTCCGAAGCCCGCACCGGCGAAAGGAGGCCCAAGAGCAGCAGCATGGCCAGGCCCGCCTTGGCGATGATGGATTTGGATTTCATGCGGCCCACCTCCCGATCGTCCGGCGCACAGCGGCCAGCAGGTCCCGGCGCTGGTCGGCGTTCAACTTCCGGCCACTGAATTTGGCCGATTCCACGGTGCTCAGCAGTTCGGCGGTCTCCC
>JAKAFO010000070.1 GCA_021819735.1 Deltaproteobacteria bacterium | reverse complement strand
GCCCCGGCGGGCGTCAAGGGCATCTCGTTGTTCCTGGTGCCCAAGCTGCGCGTCGAAGGCGCCACGCTGGTGCCCAACGATGTCAACGTCTCCCAGGTGTTTCACAAGATGGGCTACCGCGGCGCGCCCATCACCGAACTGAGCTTCGGCGACAAGGACGCGTGCCGCGCCTTTCTGGTGGGCGAACCCAACCGTGGACTGGCCTACATGTTCCAGATGATGAACGGTGCCCGCATCGGCGTGGGCCTGGGCGCCACGGCGATTGCTTCCGCGGCCTATTACGCCTCCCTGGAGTACTGCAAGACCCGGCCCCAGGGCCGCAAGTTGGGCCAGAAAGACCCCAAAACGCCCCAGGTGGCCATTATCGAGCATGCCGACATCCGGCGCATGCTGCTGTTCCAGCGCGCGGTGGTGGAGGGTTCGGAAAGCCTGCTGATGCAGTGTGCGCTCTACGAAGACACCATGTACTGCCGGCCCCGGGAAGAGCACGAAAAGTACGAACTGCTGCTGGACCTGCTGACCCCCATGGCCAAAACCTATCCGTCCGAGATGGCGATTCTGTCCACCAGCCAGGCCATCCAGTGCCTGGGCGGGTACGGCTACTGCGAGGATTTCCCGGTGGAGCAGCATTTCCGCGACTGCCGCATCCATCCCATTCATGAAGGCACCACCGGCATCCAGGGCATGGACCTGCTGGGCCGCAAAGTAGTGATGAAAGACGGCAAGGCCTTCATGCTCTTTTTGGAAGAGGCCCAGGCCACCCTGGCCCAGGCCCAGGGCCTGGCCTCCGTCGAACCGCTCTGCCGGCAGTTCGAAGCGGCCTTGAAGAGCTTGGCGCAGCTCACCGCCCAACTGGCCGGCTCGGCCGCGACCCGCGGCGCGGAAGTCTACCTGGCCGACGCCACGCTCTACCTGGAGATGTTCGGCATCATCGCCATCGCCTGGCAGTGGCTCAAGCAGGCCGTCACGGCCCAGAAAGCCCTGGACGGCAAGGCCAAGGCCGCCGACCAGAACTTCTACCAGGGCAAGCTGGTCACGGCCAATTACTTCTTCGCCTACGAACTGCCCAAGATCGGCTATCTGGTTCAGCGCCTGACCGACGGCAACCCGCTGACGGTGACGATGGAGAGCGGCTTTTTCAACGACTGATGCCGTTTTGAAGCAACCTTCAAGGGCGTTGGGGACTCCCCAACGCCCTTTGTGTTCTGGACATCCGGCCTCGCCATGGGTATGATGCCGGCCATTATGTGGACCACGATGATCATCCTCTCGGTTCTCTTCTGGATCGGCACCCTGATCGTGGTGCCGCTGGTCATCGTCTGGCTGCCCGCCGACTATCTGGCCGACCAAGACCGCTTCCCGGTGCGCGAGCGGATTCCGTCCGTCTGGCGCTACCCCTACCTCGTCGTCAAAAACATCTTCGGCGTGCTCTTCATCGCGGCCGGCCTGGCCATGCTGGTGCTGCCCGGCCAGGGCCTCCTGACCCTGGCCCTGGGGCTGGCCCTGATCAATTTTCCCGGCAAGCATCGCCTCATCCAACGCATCCTGGGCCAGCGCCGGGTCCTGGCGGCCATCAACCGCCTGCGCGCCCGGGCCAAAAAGCCGCCCCTGGAAAAGCCGCCGACCCCGGCTTGACAAAGCCCGGGCGGATTGGAATGATACCCCACCTGATCCGCGCCGGAGATCAGCGTTAAAGTCAAAGGACCGAAAGGCCGATCCTTCTGGGTGAAGGAAGGACGCGCGAGCCCCCATGACCGCAGCCCCAAAAATGATGTTACCCGTACGCCAGGATGCGCCGCGTCGCACCTGCCTGGCCTGCGGCGGCGCCCTGCCGCCCCGGCATCGGCGCTATTGCGCCAACGAGTGCCGCATGCAGTTGCTGGCCACCCTCAACCGGCGCACGGGGCTGCTCAAGGCCCTCAACATCCGTTACGCCACCTTCCACTTCACCGAATTCGTGATCGTCATGGACATGCTGCCCTACGACCGCGAACAGATCTTCAGCTACATGCTGCCGCGCTCGTTCGGCAAGAAGCCGGTGGCCGATTTTTGCGACCTGTCCAACATGCTGGGCAGCCAGTGGTGGGACATCCGCGACCGCACCAAGAAGCGCTACGTGGCCTCGGAGCGGTTGCTGCAGCAGGCCCAGAAACCGCCGCTGCCCAAGGAGGCGGTGATTCCTTCGGCCCTGATCGTGCCCTCGGTGCGCGCCAGCAGCCTGATCGCCCTGGAGCTGCGGGCCGGCGACCTCTCGCCGGCCAACATGCAGGGCCGCATCAAACAGGCCTACCGCCGCCAGGTCAAACGCCACCATCCGGACATCGGCGGCAATGCCCGCATGTTCAGGACGATCCAAGAGGCATACGAAAAATTGATCGAGTGGTCGAAGAATCCCACCTATATCCGGCGCAGCGGTTTTCCCGACAAGTGGCTCTATGAAGGCCTCAACAACCGCTGGCTGCAGCCGATCGTGCAGCGCAAACCCACCGCGCCGCCATCCGAATGAAACCGCCTATCTGGCTGCTACGGGGTCTTGCCGGCATTCTTTTCGAGCAACTGGATGATGCGCTCCTGCTGCTTGAGGATCTGCAGGTTGGTCTCCACCGTGTAGCGCGTGGCGATGGCGATCTGGTGCAGGTAATCCTCGGACATGTTGGTGGACAGGGTGCGGTTGCCGCCGCTGTCGTACTGCATGGCGCGGTTGAACTCTTCGGTCAGATCCAGGTAGATGCCCACCGGCGGGTAGGCATGGCGCTGGCCGGGAGCCTGGGGCGGCCGCTCGTCGCCGGCCCGCACGGCCAGGGGCAGGGTCAGCAGCAGTGCGGTGCCGAGGAGCATCCATGGGCGGATTTTCATAATGACCTCCTTCAGGGGGTGTTAGAATTCAGAGAATATCAAGTAATCGGCCTCCTCGATCGTCACGCCATCCGGCTCCGGCGCTTCGGAAGATTGCGGCATGATCACCACATGCGGCACCGCGCCGAGCTTATCCAATTGGGCGGGTATGCCCAGCTTGTGGACATGGCCGGCGCCGGCCAGCAGCACCATGACCGTATCGGGGTGCTGGTCCAGGTATTGCGTCGCGTGCAGGGCCATGGCCGTGTCCCAGAGCAGTTGGGCCTGGCAGAAGTGGTCGAAGGTCATGCGGCCATGGGGGTGGAAACCGTAGGCTTCGCGCACGAACTCGCGGTACTGGGGCGTGACCTCGCAGGAGATCTCCCCCAGCGCGCCCTTCTGGCTCTCGGACAGGGAGTCGAAGCCCTCGCGGGCCACCTGGCGCGTCACCTCCCGGGGTACGTTCAGGCCCACCATGGGCAGTCGATTCTGGCGGGCGTACGCGAAGATGGGTCGGTACAGGGGCCAGTCGAAGTTCCAGTTGTCCAGGTAGATGGGCTTGAAGGCCGCTTCGTCGAGGCCGCCCGCCACCCAGCGGTCCAGCTCGGCCTGGGCATCCTTGCGGAACATCTCCAGCCCGATGGCCACCTTGCGCCCGGAGCGGTGCAAGGCCTGGATGACGGCCAGTTGGGCCTGATGGTGGGCCGCATCGGTGTGGTGTTCGCCGACCAGCACGATGCGGGCCGGTGCCAGGCGCGCCAGGGCCGCTTGGTCGGCAACTTCCCGGCCAGCGGCCAGGTCGTAGAGGCGGAGCGTTTGCGGTGCGGGGATCATGGCCCGGCAACCGGAGACGAGCGCCAGCGCCCCCAGGGACCAAAGCAGGCGCCAGAGAAGCTGTTTCATGGTGACGACTCCCGCTCCGGCCGTGCCGGAGATTTCGAGTGAAGGGTTGCCTATCGTCGGAAAGCATGCAAAGCATAGAACCCATGAACCGCTTCTGGCAAGGCAAAACCCTGGAGCAACTCAGCGCCGACGAGTGGGAGGCCCTGTGCGACGGCTGCGGCCGCTGTTGCCTTGAAAAGCTCAAACGCCCCACCACCGGCAAAATCCAATATACCCGCTTGGCCTGCCAACTGCTGGACATCCATACCTGCCGCTGCACCCATTACGACTTGCGCCACCTCCTGGTTTCCGATTGCGTCGAATTGCGGCCCGACAACATCCCCCGGCTGCGCTGGCTGCCCAAGACCTGCGCCTACCGCCTGGTGGCCGCGGGCAAGGATCTGCCGGCATGGCACCCCCTGGTGAGCGGCTCGGCCGATTCGGTGCACGCGGCCGGCATCTCCGTGCGCGCCTGGGCGGTCTCGGTGCAAGCGGTGCATCCCGACGATCTGGAGCAGTATATTCTCAAGGAGCGGCTATAGCGTGGCCTGGTAGGTGGTGATGTCCGTGGCCAGGAAGGCGCTGCTGCCGTACAGCTTGGGAGCCAGTTCCGGCCAGCGCTCGGGGTGCATGGTGGTAAAAACCCGCTGGAACATCACCTCCATGAGGTGGTCCACGGTGATGGCGGGCTTTGGGGCGTCGAGGGTGGCCTGGGCCTGCTGCTTGTGCTCCAGCCGGTTCTTGAATTTTTCCAGCAGTTCGAAATAGAGCAACACCTGACTGGCGCTCTGGCCCTGGCCGCTTTCGGCCTCCTGGGCCAATTTGTTCTTCATCTGGCTGATCTTTTCGGACGACGCCTGCTTGAGAAAACGGCGTTTGTCGCCGCTGTTGAAGAAGGATTGCTCGGCCACGGCGCGCTCCACGGTACGCTCGATTTCGCGCACTTCCTTGTGCAGGCTGGCCTTGATTTCCGGCACGAAGGCCGCCGGCACCCGCACCTCGACGCGGGCGAAATCGGCGGCATTCTTGGCCATGCCTTCCTGAAACTCGGCCACCGCGCTGTTCCAGAAGAGCCGCTGGATGGCGGCCACCTCTTTTTCCACGTCCGGGCCGGCCGGATCGAGCAGCCGCAGGCGGTTGAGGATTTCGGGAAAGATATGGGCCGTGGTGCCGAAGAGATTTTCGCCGGTAATGATGCGGTAGAGGATGGCGATGGTGGCGTGCCAATCCTGGAGATGCAAAATGGTGCGCAAGTCCTCATAGACTTCCATTAACAGGGAGTTGGGCATCAGGTGGGCCGGCGTGGCATACAGCGGCGTGCCGGCCAGTTGGGGCTGGGGAATCAGCACCGGGTCTTCGGCGTCGACGGCCACGGCCGTCTCCACGTCGATCAGGCCGATGGAGTACTTCTCGGCATCGTTGAGAAAGCCGGGATAATCTTCCGGGTTGCCGGCCACGAAAAGGTTTTCGGGCTTGAGGTCGCGCAGGGCCAGGCCCTTTTCCCCGATCCAGGCCAGCAGGTCCAGAATGTTGCTGCACAGGCTCTCCACCGGCCGCAGGTACTGGGTAAAGCGCGTGCCGCGGATATACTCCTTGATCCGGCGGCGGTAGGGGTTTACCACGGCGCGGTTGTCGCGCATCACCTGGGAGAGCAGCTTGTTGGCCTGGTCGGTCAGCTCCTGGGGCAGGTCGTGATCCTCGCGCTGGATGATTTCGCCGGCCACATGGCATAAAAACCACTGGCGCAGGTGATAGGTGGAAACGGTCTGGGTCGCGCCGGCGGCCGTCACCAATTGACGCAGGTGCTCTTCGCAGTGATGGTACACCTCCTGGAGGGCGTGACACACGGCCCCCGACTCTTCGCCATAGCGGCACACAAAGGCATGGTGGTCCCAGAGCAGCTCGGGGTGCTGGCGAGCTTCGTCGATCAGGCGGCCGTAGCCGGCGTGGATCTCGTCCAGGGTGGTGCTCAGGAAGTGGTGTTTGGCCAAGTCCATGAACAGGGCGAACGAGTCGCCGATCTTCAGATGCTCCTGCAGCTCGGCGTTGGTTTCCACGAGCTGGAAGTATTTGGCCTCCAGGGCCTCTTCGCCGACCGGAGTCTCCTGGGGGAACGAATGCACCAGTTTCAGGATCACCGACACGCGCGGCACGATGCACAGCCGGGGGGCCAGGCGCGACACGATGCGGCCCTCGGTTTCGATCTGGCGCTTGTAGTCGCTGAAACGGGTCATGGGCGTGGCCGGGATCTTGATCACCATGTGGCTGTCGTAGATCACATAGAAGCATTTGCTGCGGCTGCCGCCGCCCTGGCCCAGCAGGCCGATGGACATGCGCCGGCTCATCCACTCCTCGTCGATCAGGATGCGCATTTCGTAAGTTTCGTTGGGACAGGTGGGCCGGGTTTCGGTGCGCACGATCTGGGCCGGCACGTCCGGTTCGGCCTCGTTCTGGCGCTTGAAGAGCTCCAAAAAGAAGCGCAGCACCTGCTGCTGGTCGGAAAGCTTGACGGCGTTCTTGTGAGCCTTGGGCCTGGGCTTGGATGCTGTCGTCGGCCGGGTCTGGCCGGACGCCGATGGGGCGGGCCGCGCCCCGGATCGCTCCAGGGTGGTGGTCACCACGACGCTGCCGCGCGGCCGCAGCAGCATGGCAATCAGGATCGACACCACCAGCACCGGCGCGCCCACCACCCAGCGGGCATAGAGCCGCACGAACTCGGCGTCGATGCCCACGCTTGCGAAGCGCGCGGCCATGTGCGCCCTGAAGCGGGCCACCACCGAAGGCGACGCGAGCGCCGGGTTGCGCGGACCATCGGCCGTCGGTCCTGAAACCGACGGCGCCAAGCTTCCGACAGGTGCCTCGACGGGCTGGGCGCCCCGGGCGACGGCCGCCCAGCAGAGGGCGAACAGGAGCATGAGGAGGATGGCGCGCAGGCTGCGCCCTTTGGTTTGGTTATGCGTTGCCAATCGTCACCGCTAAGCGGCCAGCCGCTGTCCCAATTGGATCTGGAGTTTGACCGGCCCGATTTCCACGACATCGTCGTGGTTGAGCTTGACCGTTCCCTTGACGCTCACGCCGTTGCGTTTGGGCCGGATCAGGCCGCCGACGTAACGCAGAAAGTAATCCCCGGACTGCTTGGTGATCACGGCCGCCGGGCTGCCCAGCAGCAGGGCCCAGGTGCCGCCGATGACGATGTCCGCATCGCTGTTTTTGCCGATGGTTACCTGGTGCTTGTAGAGGGCAAAGGTTCCCTGGCCCCCTTCCAGAAAGGTGAGGTGATCCCCGGCCGGGCCGAGTTTGGGCGGCGGTGACGTCTTATCCGGCACCGGACGCTTCTGCTCCTCGAAGAGCGCGGGCGGCGATCGCAAGACCATGGTGCGCGTGGCGTTCAGGGTGCCGGGCGATTCGGCCCGGGGTTCCGGGCTGGGTGCCACGGCGATGGCATCGGCCCAGTCGGCCTGCAGGGTGTGTTTGCCGATGGTGATCATGTCCCGGTCTTCGATGGGGCCCTGGGTGATGGCGACCCCGTTGCGCCGAGTGCCGTTTTTGCTGTTCAAGTCGGTGAGCGTGATCACGCCGTCGCGGTGATCCAGCCGGGCATGGTGACCCGAAACCGTCAGATTTTCGATGACGATGTCGTTGTCGCCGTGGCGGCCGATGGTCAGGGCGCCTCCCGGCGTCAAGGGATAGGCGTTGAGGATCTTGTCTTTGAACATCAGGATCAGCTTGGGCATTTTCCATCTTTCTTTTAGCGAACCGATATTACGAGCAATTTTCAAGGCCCCGGGGGGTTTGACAACCGGAGCGGTGTGCTTAAAATTCCATGCAAATATCAGACCACCAAAAAGGAGCGTGCCAAGGAGCTTTATATGCGGTTAGACAAATTCACCATCAAGTCCCAGGAACTCATTCAAAATGCCCAAGGCCTGGCGGCCCAACAGCATAACCAGCAGATCGAGCCCGAGCATTTGCTCGGCGCCATGCTGGCCGAAAAAGAGGGCGTGGCCCGGGCCATCCTGCGCAAACTGGGGGTCTCGCCCGACGGCGTGGCCCAGGAGGCGACCCTGGCCCTGGAGCGCTTGCCCAAGGTGAGCGGCGCCGTCGGCGAGGCCTATCTCTCGCCGCGCAGCCGGGCCGTTTTGGATGCCGCCTTTGCCGAGGCTGCCAAGATGAAGGATGAGTACGTCAGTATCGAACACCTTTTGCTGGCCGTGGTGGATGAAAAGAGCGGCGACGCCCGCCGCATCCTGCAGCGCTACGGCGTGACCCGCGAAAGCATTCTCAAGGTGCTCCAGGAGATCCGCGGCTCCCAGCGCATCACCGATCCCAATCCCGAGGAAAAATACCAGGCCCTGGACAAATTCAGCCGCGACCTGACCGCCCTGGCGCGCCTGGGCAAGCTCGACCCGGTCATCGGCCGCGACGACGAGATCCGGCGCATCGTGCAGGTGCTCTCGCGCCGCACCAAGAACAACCCGGTGCTGATCGGCGAGCCGGGGGTGGGCAAGACGGCCATCGTGGAGGGCCTGGCCCAGCGCATCGTGGCCGGTGATGTCTCCGAATCGCTCAAGAACCGGCGCCTGGTGGCCCTGGACATGGGCGCCCTGATCGCCGGGGCCAAGTACCGCGGCGAGTTCGAGGACCGCCTCAAGGCCGTGCTCAAGGAGGTGGAAAAGGCCGAGGGCGAAGTGATCCTGTTCATCGATGAGCTGCACACCCTGGTGGGCGCCGGGGCCGCCGAAGGGGCCATGGACGCTTCCAACATGCTCAAGCCGGCCCTGGCGCGCGGCACCCTGCGCTGCGTGGGCGCCACCACCATCAACGAGTACCGCAAGCACATCGAAAAGGACCCGGCCCTGGAGCGGCGCTTCCAGCCGGTGCTGGTCGTCGAGCCCACGGTGGAAGACACCATCTCCATCCTGCGCGGCTTGAAAGAGAAGTACGAAGTCCATCACGGCGTGCGCATCCAGGACGCGGCCATCGTGGCCGCCGCTACGCTTTCCGACCGCTACATCGCCGACCGCTTCCTGCCCGACAAGGCCATCGACCTGATGGACGAGTGCGCGTCCAAGCTGCGCATCGAGATCGATTCCATGCCCGTGGAGATCGACGAGGTGCGGCGCAGGATCACCCAGGCCGAGATCGAGCGCCAGGCCCTTAAAAAGGAAACCGACGCCGCCTCCAAAGAGCGGCTGGTCAAGCTGGAGAACGATCTGGAGACGTTGCGCGCCGATCTGGCCCAGATGAAGACCCACTGGGACCAGGAGAAGCAATTGATCCAGCGCATTCGCAAGATCAAGGAAGAGATCGAGCAGAGCGGCATCGCCCAGCAAAAGGCCGAGCGCGAAGGCGACCTGGCCCGGGTGGCCGAACTGCGTTACGGCCGGGCCATCGAACTCAACAAGCAGATGGAGCAGGCCCGGGCCGAGCTGATGGCCCTGCAAACCACGCGCAAGATGCTCAAGGAAGAGGTCGATGACGAGGATATCGCCGAGGTGGTCTCCCGCTGGACCGGCATTCCGGTCAGCCGCATGCTCGAGAGCGAGCGCGACAAGCTGGTGCGCATGGAAGATCGCCTGGCCCGGCGCGTCATCGGCCAGGAGCGCGCCATCGAGGCGGTCTCCAATGCCGTGCGCCGCGCCCGCTCGGGCTTGCAGGACCCCAACCGGCCCATCGGCTCGTTCATCTTCATGGGGCCGACGGGTGTGGGTAAAACGGAGCTGGCCAAGGCCCTGGCCGAGTTCATCTTCGACGACGAGCAGGCCATGGTGCGCATCGACATGTCCGAGTATATGGAAAAGCATGCCGTGGCGCGCCTGATCGGCGCCCCGCCGGGCTACGTGGGCTATGAAGAAGGCGGCTACCTCACCGAGGCCGTGCGCCGCCGGCCCTATTCGGTAGTACTTTTCGACGAGATCGAAAAGGCCCATCCCGAAGTCTTCAACGTGCTGCTCCAGATCCTGGACGACGGCCGCATGACCGACGGCCACGGCAAGACCGTGGATTTCAAAAACACCATCATCATCATGACCTCCAACGTGGGCAGCCAGTGGATACAGGAGTTGGGCAGCAACCAGCGTGCCGAGATGGAGCGCCGGGTCACCGAGGCCCTGCGGGCCAGCTTTAAGCCCGAGTTCCTCAACCGCATCGACGAGACGATCATCTTCTTCAATCTCTCCCAGGATCAGATCGGCGCCATCGTGGACATCCAGTTGCAGCGCCTGGCCAAGCGCCTGGCCGACCGCAAGATCACCCTGGAGCTGACCGACAGCGGCCGACGCCTGCTCATCGCCCACGGCTACGACCCGATCTACGGCGCCCGGCCCCTCAAGCGCGCCATCCAGCAGTTCATCGAAAACCCCTTGGCCCTGGAGATCCTCAAGGGCAAGGTGCTGGAGGGCAGCCATCTGCGGGTGGCCGCCGAAGGAGAGCGAATGGTTTTTAAGACCGAGTAGTTGAATTAAACGATAATTAAGCGCTTGAACCGCGTACTTTTGTACGCGGTTTTTGTTTAGAAGCCCCCCTACAAAGGACTCATCCTTTTGGTTCAGGCCTCAGCCGAACCAATATTCTTACACACGCCACTCTTGACCCCATACCGGGGAAGCGCTATGAAAGCCGCTCCCTGTTAGGCACAGTCAGAATCCAGAATCGCAATCAAAAATCGGAGGAATTATGAGACGAAATGTGGCGTTTTGTTTTGTGCTGGGAATTTTGTTAATGGTTTCGAATGCAGTTGCAGGCGATATTGAAAACGGCACTTTTTCAATGGGCGCCTCATCAAATGCCGTTTTTTATTGGACGGATTCTGATCGTTACGAGGACAAACAACTTTCCATAGAGATTGAAGCAGGCTATTTTTTTTACAAGAATTGGGAAGCAGGCGTTGCGTTGGCCCTGCAATTTGGCGATGACAGTTACGCTTCTTATGAAACCTATTCTCTGCAGCCCTACATCGGATACCACTGGCCACTCAACGCCAAGTCCAATATCTACGGCCGTATTGGTGGCGGCTATGGATTTGGATCATATGACCTTGATGATGGCCCTCCCTTGGACACGGAAATTATAACTTTTTATGCCGAAGCCGGTTACGAGTACTTCTTCTCCAAAGACATCTCCCTGGGGCTCGCCTTGCGTGGAATCCGTTCCGAAATAGAGTATGAATCCGATGAAGCTTTTTATAACGATGATGAAACCAGAGATCAGCTCACCACACGCTTGAGCTTCCGGCTTTATTTTTAACGCCCCCTCGACTGATAGTTCCTGCGTAGGAAGAAAAAGGAGGGGTGGCGCCACGCGCGCATTTTAGTCGAAGATCTGCGAGACGCGGGATCACCCCTTTCGCGGTGGCCGCCGAAGGCGAGGCGACGGTGTTTACTTCCAGTGGGTGAGTTGTTCTTCGATGACCCGCAAAAGCTCATCTGGTTGGATCGGCTTGGCGATATAACCATCCATGCCCGCGGCCGCGCATGCCTGGCGGCTTTCGTCCACGGCCCGGGCGGTCATGGCGACCACGGGCACGCCGTGATCGAGCACTTTAGAGGCCGGATCGCGGATGGTGCGCGTGGCTTCATAGCCGTCCATTTCCGGCATTTCCACGTCCATGAGCACCAGGTCGTAGGGGGTCGTCGCTAGGGCCTCGATCGCCGCTTGGCCGTTGAGCACCGCGTCGGCTTGAAAACCGAAACGGGCCAGCAAGTGCAGCGCGATCTTCTGATTGATAGGATTGTCTTCGGCCAGCAGGATGCGGATGCTGCCCCGTTTGGCTTCGGACAAGGTGTGGCTGGTGACCAGCGGGGCGGCCGGCGCTTGCTTTGGCCCGCGGCCGAGCACCGTCAACAGGCAAGCGTGCAACCGGTCGGGACGCACCGGCTTGGTCAGATAGGCGGCAAAGCCGATGCGTTTCATATCCGCGGCGTCGCCGCGCAGGCCCAACGAGGTCAGCATCACCAGCGCGGCATCCCGCAGATTCGGGTCGGCCTTGATCCGGCGGCCCAGTTCGGCGCCGTCCATCTCCGGCATCTGCATATCGGTGATCACCAGGTCATAGGCCGCGCCCGCCTTGGCAATGGCTCGCATCAGGGTCAGGGCCATGGCACCGCCGGCGGCGCAGTCGCAGTCGCAGCCCCAGCCTTTCAGAAGGCGCTCCAGGATCGCCAGATTGGTCTGATTGTCGTCCACGACCAGAATCCGCTTGCCCTGCAGGCTACCGGTTGCCGCGGCCGGTTGCCGCTGCGGCGCGCCCTGGGCCTTGGCCAAGCGCAGGGCGACCCTGAAGGTCGATCCTTGGCCCAGTTGGCTTTCCACCCCGATGTGGCCGCCCATCAGTTCGGTCAGGCGCCGGGCAATCACCAGGCCCAGTCCCGCGCCGCCATACCGGCGCGTGGTGGATGAATCCAGTTGTTGAAACGATTTGAACAAACGGGCCTGCTCATCCGGGGAGATGCCGATGCCCGTATCCTTGACGGCAAATCGAATCGCCGCCATGCAAGGGTCTTGGGCATCCAAAGTGACCCAAAGACCGACCTCGCCGTGTTGGGTGAACTTAACGGCATTCTGAATCAGATTGAACAGGATCTGACGCAGGCGGCCGGGGTCGCCCATGAGCCGCGCGGGCACCTCGGGGTCGATATGGTAGACGAACTCCAGCCCCTGCTCCTGGGCCTGGGCCGCAGGCGAGGCGATCAGATCCTCGATGGTCGCGCGCAGATCGAAGTCGATGGTTTCAAGATCGAGTTTGCCGGCTTCGATCTTGGAAAAATCCAAGATATCGTTGATGACCGTCAGCAGCCCGTCGGCGCAGCGTTTGCCGGTCTGGACGTAGTCGCGCTGCTCGGCATCGAGCGCGGTGCTTTGCAACAATGAGTACATGCCCATGATGCCGTTCATGGGAGTGCGGATCTCATGGCTCATGTTGGCCAGAAACTCGCTTTTGGCGCGGGTGGCCTCCTCGGCCTTCTCCTTGGCTCGGATCAGCTCCAGCTCTTTGGCCTTGCGCTCGGTAATGTCGCGGCCGACGCCGCGAAACCCGATGGGCCGGCCGGCATCGTTTTTCCTCAGCGAAATGGAACTTTCGACAAAAGCCCGCCGGCCGTCGCGATAGACCACCTCATATTGCAAATCGCGAATCGGCTCGCCGGTCGCATAGATGCGGGTGTAGGCATCCAGTACACGCTTGGCATTCTCCTCATCCATATAGCTGCGATTGTCCATGGTCCGCAGCTCCGCCAAGCTATAGCCGTACAAGCCTTCGGCGGTTCGATTGAAAAAGATCATCCGCCCCTTTAGATCCACTTCGAAATAGATGTCTTCGATGCTTTCGAGAATGTTCTGATACTTCTCCTTGCTGGCCTGCAAGGCCTTTTGAATGGCGTACTTCTCGGTCACATCCCGGGTAATGCCGCTGAAACCGATGGGCTTGCCCTTATGGTTGCGGATCAAGGAGGCCCGATGCTCGATGGTAATCAGCGATCCGTCGGGGCGGGTAAGGGTCGACGCCAAAACACCGCTGCGGCCGGTTTCGTAAACCTCCGCATAGACCTTGATGTTTCTATCCCGTTGCTCGGGCGTGTGATTGTAGTCCAGGCTGTTGGAGCCGATGACCTCATGCCGGGGACGGCCCAAATGGGCCAGGCCCGCGTCGTTGGCAAAGGTAAAAACGCCGGAAAGATCGATTTCCAAATAGGCGTCTTTCAATGTTTCAATGAAGGTGCGGTACTTTTTCTCCTTGAAGCGCAGGGCCCGTTCGTTTTTACCGCGCGCGACCGCAAAACAGATGCTTCGGCACAAGCGGGAGGCGCTGAGCGAGCCTTTGAACAAAACCCCCTTGGCGCCTTGGCGGGCAGCCTGGGGAGCCAGGGCCCGATGACCATCGTCGAGCAACACGACGATGGGGAGGTCGTCGACCGCCGCCCTCATTTCTTCCAACGTTTCAATGCCCGAACACTCCGGCAGCGACAGGTCCAGCAGCACCACATCGAAGGCTTGCTCGGACAGCGCGGCCACCCCCCGGGAAAGCCGGTCCGCGACCCGGGTATGGCAATCGAGCCCCTCGGCACCGGCCAAGGCCTGGTCAATGTACCGGGCATCCTCGCGGTTGTGTTCTACCAGTAAAATTTCCATGGGATTTTCGTCGATCCGCGGTTACGGTCCTTTCGAACCCATTCTTTCAATCCTCCATATCGGCGGATATGGACCGAACTTAAGCGCGCAACCCGAAGCGGCTTGGGATCATATTCCCGGCGCGGCGCTTGAACCTTTGCAAGGGTACGGGCAAAGCGTCGCTGAATGACCGGCGTCCTTAAAGAAAAATATTAGATGGGCGATACCATCGTAGATCCCGCCGATTTTCAGCGGGGATGGGACGCTGCGAAACTATCTCGATTGACTAACAGGACCAAGAGATTATGGACATCCTGATCGCGGAAGATGAGAATATTACGCGTGCCATGCTGACAAAGGTACTCAAGGAAGATGGGCACCGCTTGACGGTAACCGAAAACGGCCTCCAGGCTTGGGAGCGCCTGCAAATAAGGGCCAGCGGGTTGGTGATTACCGATTGGATGATGCCCCAAATGGATGGTTTGACCTTATGCCGCAAAATTCGAAACGCATCCTTTGAGCGCTATATCTACATTATCATGCTGACCGCCAAGGACGACAAAAAGGACATGTTGACCGTTCTCAATTCCGGAGCCGATGACTACATCAAAAAGCCGTTCGATCCTGAAGAGCTCATGGCGCGGGTGCGGACAGGGATCAGGAGCATCGAACGGGAAGAGAGCCTCCGGCGCATGCAACAGGATATTCTCAATGTCGCGGCCAATATCAAAATGAAAAATGCAAAGCTGGAAGCGGCCATGTCCAAGCTGGGAAATGGCACCGGCGAGCGACCCGCGGAGGAAGCGATCCCCCTGCCGCTGGAAAAATTGAAGGCCGGCATGGTGTTGGCGGAAGATCTGTTGATGAACGACGGGTTGCTGTTGATCTCCAAGGGAACCCAGCTCAAAGAGATATCGATACGCTCGATCCGCAATTTCGGCAGCAAGGGGGCGTTGCCCTCGGAAGTGCTGGTGACCATGAGATAAAACGCCGGTGCCGACTACCGGGGGGGGCGGTATCGAACCTAATTCGGCCGTCCGTTCGGCGCCTCGGGGGCCGACGAGATGCCCGCTGGGCCGGCCAAGGCCGCGTCGATGGCTTTGCGCAGGATGTCGGGCTGAATCGGTTTGGAAACATAGTCATCCATGCCGGCTTCCAGGCATTTTTCGCGGTCCCCTTTCATGGCGTGGGCGGTTAGGGCGATGATGGGCACGCGGTGATCGAGTACCGCCGAATTTGGATCGCGAATGACCCGCGTGGCTTCCAGCCCGTCCATTTCAGGCATCTGGATATCCATGAGCACCAGGTCATAGCGGCTCTTTTCCAAGGCCGCCACGGCCAGCCGGCCGTTGATCGCCGCATCGGCGCTGAAACCGAATTGGGTGAGCAGGTGCAGGGCCAGTTTCTGGTTGATCAGGTTGTCCTCGACCAGCAGTATGCGTGCTGCGCGCGGTTTGTTTTCGACAGGAATTGGGATCGGCGCCAACGGTGCGGGTCCGGTCTCGCTGACGATATTGGTGCCTTGGCTGAGCACGGTCATCACGCAATCGAACAACTGGGAGCGTCGCACCGGCTTGGTCAGATAGGCCGCATAGCCGATGCGCCGCATCTGCGCCGCGTCGCCGCGCAATCCCTGGGAGGTGAGCATGATCAGCGGCGTATCCTTGAGCACCGGATCGGACTTGATCCGGCGGCCGAGCTCCGCGCCATCCATCTCGGGCATGCGCATATCGGAGATGACCAGGTCGTAGGGCGCGCTGGTCTTGGCAACGGCCTTGAGGAGCGACAGGGCGATCTCGCCACTGGTGGCCTGGTCATGATCCCAGCCCCAAAATTTAAAGTATCCGGCCAGGATATCGAGATTGGTTTGGTTGTCGTCCACGATCAAAATGCGCTTATCGCGAACGGTTTCAGGCATCTCGAAGAGGCGCGGCGCGGTGCCCTCCTGTTTGGCGAAAAGGGCCGTAAACCAGAAGGTGGCCCCCTGCCCCACGGCGCTTGCCACCCCCATTTCGCCGCCCATCAGTTCGGCCAGCTTTTTACTGATGGCCAAACCCAGCCCGGTGCCGCCGTACTTGCGGGTGGTCGAGGCGTCCACCTGCTGAAACGACCGGAACAGGCGTTCCTGATCGGCTGTGGAGATGCCGATGCCCGTGTCCTTGAGCGCGAAACGAATTTTGACCGTGTGCGCATCTTCCTCCAGCAAGGTAATGGATAAAACGATCTCGCCGCGTTTGGTAAATTTAATAGCATTGGTGGATAGATTCATGACGATCTGACGCAATCGCCCTGGATCGCCAATCAAAAAAGAGGGTACATCCGGATCGATGCGATAGATATATTCAAGTCCCTTGGCGTGCGCCTGGATGGCCGGCAAGGCCGTCATCTCCTGCACGGACTTGCGGATGTCGAAATCGATGGCCTCGATATCCAACCGGCCGGCCTCGATCTTGGAAAAGTCCAAGATGTCGTTGATGACGGTCATCAGACTGTCGGCGCTGCGCTTGCCGGTCGCTATGAAATCGGCTTGTTCGGCGGTCAGGTCGGTGGCCAGCAGCAGGTTGTACATGCCGATGATGCCGTTCATGGGGGTGCGGATCTCATGGCTCATGTTGGCCAGGAAATCGCTTTTGGCCAGGGTGGCCTCTTCGGCCAGGGCCTTGGCCAGGGCCAGGTCCCATTCGGCCTGTTTGCGCTGGGTGACATCCCGGGCAATACCGCGGAACCCCACCGGCTGGTTCCCATCGACCTTGATCAAAGAGACCGAGCTCTCGAAATAGCGTTTGGAGCCATCCTTTTTCGATGCTTCATACGACAAGCAGGGTTCGGGCTTTCCGGTTTCGAAAATCGTCCTGCTGGCCAGGTACACTTTTTCAGCGTTGCGCGGGTCCATCAGGTCGCGATGGCTCAAGCCCAGCAATTCTTCCCGGCCGTATCCCAGCAGTCGGGGCAGCGCATCGTTGCAAAATTGGAAGCGGCCCTTCAGATCGGTCTCGAAGTATCCTTCTTCGATACTGGCCAGAATATTGCGGTATTTTTCTTCGCTTTCCTTTAAGGCGATTTCGTCATTTTTCTTTTGGGTCACGTCCCTGGAAATGCCACTATATCCAATGGGGTTTCCAGAAATATCGCGCATCAGCACGAGCGACAGTTCGGCGTACAAAATGGTACCGTCGGCCCGTTGCACTTCATCGTCAATGACCTGGTCGTAAATCCCGTTGGCGGAAAGCGCCCTTAAGGCCTTATCGATCCGCTCCGCGGCCTGGGGCGAAGAAAAGGCGCTGCGTTGGGACCCGATAATCTCTTCCCGCGAGCGTTGCAGGTGCTGGCACAAGGTGTCGTTGACGTAGGTGTAGGTGCCATCTAAATCGGTCTCGTAATAGGCATCTTCCAAGGTTTCGATGATGGTCCGGAATTTGGCTTCGCTCTGGCTGAGCGCCAGTTCTTTTCGGTGGCTTTCAACGGCCACGAGGATCGCCGCCGACAAATCGTCGGCCGCAAGTTCCTCCTTAGGAAAAAGGTGGTGCGCCCCTTGGCGGGCGACCTCGCAGCACAGGGCTGGGTTGCCGGAATCGTCCAGGGCGATGATGGGGATGCGGGGGGCCGCCTGCTGCAGGCGGGCAAGGGTTTCCAGGCCCGCGCTGTCCGGAACGACGAGGTCCAGTAAAACGAGATCGAATTTCCAAGCCCCGAGCGCCTTCAACCCATCGGCCAGGTTTTGCGCCACATGCAGTTGGCACGGCAAATGGTCGAGGCCCGACAGCATGGCGTCGATGCGGCCGGCTTGGGCGTCGTCGTCTTCCACCAGAAGAATCTTTAAACAATTGTCTTTATGGCCCATGCTCATCCGGCACCCCGCGCATTCGATGCTGCTGTTCTATTATCGGCCGTCGCAGGCGATGCATGAATCGATCTTCAACCTGCCGCAAAGGGGGTGCATCTGCCCGCGGCGCGGTGAATTGAAGGTTGTCATCGGCCGCAACTCTCTGTAATGTAAAAGGCATCCCATGAGGTGCCAGGTCTATGAGCGTTACGGCCAAAGAGCGTTTGCGACGATTCTACGCCCAGTTCAGCGGTGACGACCACGTGTTGATTCCCATCGTGGCCGATCCGGATGCCATTGCCAGTGCCATGGCGGTCAAGCGGCTGCTGTGGCGCCGGGTGGCGGGCGTCACCATCGCCAATATCAATGTGGTGAAGCGCACGGACAATCTGGTGCTGATCCGGCTGATCGGGGTGAGCATGATCCCTTTCGAAGAGATCGATGCGGCGCGCTTCAACCGCGTGGTGCTGGTGGATGCCC
>JAKAFO010000069.1 GCA_021819735.1 Deltaproteobacteria bacterium | reverse complement strand
TCGCGGGTCATGCCGTTCGAGCACGGTTTCGAGGGCGGCCCGGCAGCGCTCCAGGAGTTCGTCGCCGTTGGCCGCACCGGCCAGGTCGACCGCCACCGGTTCCCAGCGGACCACGTCGATGGCGTGACGTACGATGTCGGGCCGGGCGCCCTCGGTCACGCTGACCAGCACGCACCCCTTGGCGCCCGATTCCTTGATGTGGCGGCCCTGGATGCAGCCGGGGAAAACGATGGGCGGGTCCGGGGCCGCGATTTCAAACTGGTGCACATGTCCCAGTGCCCAATAGTCGTACCCTTTGTGGGTCAGATCGGCCAGGGCGCAGGGGGCGTAGGGTTCGTGGCCCGGTCGGCCGGTGAGACTGGTGTGCAGCAGCCCGATGTTGAAGTAACCGGCCACGGGTGCGGGGTAGGCGCGGGCCAGGTTGTCGGTC
The DNA here is from genome assembly GCA_021819735.1 of Deltaproteobacteria bacterium. Lineage (GTDB taxonomy): Bacteria > Desulfobacterota > Desulfobacteria > Desulfobacterales > Desulfosarcinaceae > Desulfatitalea. The sequence goes on along the minus strand of JAKAFO010000069.1, from coordinate 17,702 downwards.
TCGGCGCCTCTGGCGAAGCTCTGGCCGTGGACGGCCACCTTTAGGTCGTCGACCCGGTGCGTTTCGGGCTTGCGCTCGGAAAAGAGGCGCACATTGGGCGGATAAGGCAGGCTGCGGGTCATCCGACCGGCGGCGTCGTGGTTGCCGGAGACGATGAAGGCCTGGATGTCGGCCGCGTCGAGGCGCAGGATCTGCCGGATGAAATAGAGCCCGGTGTGGTAGTCTTTCCAGTCGCCGTCGAACAGATCGCCGGCGATCAGCACGAAGTCCACGGCTTCGTCGACGGCCAGGTCGATCAGGTTCTCGAAGGCGCGCCGGGAAGCCTGGCGGATCTCGTCGACTGGCGCGCCTTCGTAGGCTTCGAGGCGATGCAGGGGGCTGTCCAGATGGATGTCGGCGGTGTGGATGAATTTCATGGGCGCCGCCTGTTCTTCACAGCCCAACCATTTTTTACGCAGCCCGGCAAAGGGAGTATCATTTGAGTTCGCAAGGTGGTGTAATCTACTTGATCCAACTCAGGATTACCGTTCCAAAGATGATCCCGATGATTCCAAACAGCCTCTGGGTCTGATCGGAAGCCTTTCCAAAATACCAATCCAGTATCCGACTATAGATCTTTTTGGGGTTGGTGAACGCCACGACCGCTTCACCGATGGCCAGCAGGCCGACAATCCGTAATACCCACGGATAGGTTGTGGCTGATGCACAGATTACCAAAAGGAACCCTAGCGCCGCTGGAATGGCCGATAGGTATTTGAGTTGGAATTTCTGGAATAAGCCCTTCAGCGCGGCGACGGATTCCCTGGTGTAGAGAATCAGGCACGAATAGGCGGCAATGTGCCCGAAACCAAGAAGATAGACGATCACTTTCATGGTCTTTGGCTCCTTTGGTTATTGGGTGGTGGCGCATGATGCGGAGATATGACCGAAAATAACGTAATTGCGATCGAAAAACCAGAACCCTTTGTTGATGGCGCTGTTTTTTAAATTCTGTGCTTCGGCGTCCGAAAATGGTTATGGTCAGCCCAGGGGCGAAAGCGGTAGGCATCATCCACCAGCGTGCCCATAAGAAGCCGGTGCGCCGTAAGCAGTTCATTTCACGACGTGGCGTCCCGGCCGTCCATTTCCTCGTATCAAGCTAAGGCCTTACGGAGCTCCAGAACGACAAAACCCCGAGGAACCGGTTCCTCGGGGTTTTGCGCAAAATATGCAAACGCTCAAAAAACGCTCTTTTTGATTGGCTCCCTGAGTAGGACTTGAACCTACAACCTAGTGGTTAACAGCCACCCGCTCTGCCGATTGAGCTATCAGGGATCGAGTCTTGGAACGCTGTGGTGGGCGCCCCGAAGAAAGTGGCTTTTTATTAAAGCCGACTGTGATTGTCAACTAATTTTAGGCGCTAATCTATCACTTTGGCGCATACGGCAGCTATGCTGAGCAAAGCGCTCGACTCCCCGCAACGGCCCGGGTGAAATATGCCTACTCCGGTTGTTTCGGCCGAATCGTCAGCACAGGGCAATGGGCCGTGCGGACCACTTTTTCCGCCACCGATCCGGTCATAAGCCGGTTGAAGCCCGAATGGCCGTGGGTGGCCATGACGATCAGGTCGGCGCCTTCCTGTTTGGCCAGGTGCACGATTTCGTAAGCCGGCTGGCCCTCGATCAGTCGCACCTGGCAGCGCAGGTTGCCGGGTATCAGGCCCGCCAGCATTTCATCCAAATGCCGGCGCACTTCCGTCTGCATGCTGTTCATCAACAAGTCTACCTTGGATTGAATGTCGGGCTTCGAATAAGCGCCCGAGATCAGCGGTCGGACGTTCACATGGACCACGATCAATTCCGCAGCGAATTTTTCGGCCGCTTCGATGGCGGCCTTAAGCCCTTCTTGGGAAGCATCGCTGAAATCGGTAGGAGCAATGATTTTCCTGATCGGGAACATAAATCCTCCTTTCATTGAAAGAATCTAAAACAAGCGCTGACTCTTTTTAACACGGAGAAGTGTGTAGCATCCAAGACGGTGGCAACCATTTAATTTGATAATAATAACGCAATTGCGGTTAAAAAGAACAGACTTTTCAAAAGGCTTTCAACCCCGATGGGACCCTTGAGCGGCAGTACACCCTCGGTGCAAGCCGCATTTACCTGGTGTCTGAATTCGGTTGGCTGTTACCTTATCTGCACACATGGTCGACTTGCTTGGTAACGACGCGGGAGTTGCATCGCGATGACGTTTGCAACAGTTCGTTATCACAACTTTTATCAGGCCGATCCTCGTGCCTCGAACAGGCACGCCTTGTGCTTGTCGCAGGCCGAGGCGCTGTCGGTCGATTGGACATGAGCGGGCATCATGATCGGGCGCCGGCCAACCATCAGGCTTCGTTGAATCAGGAGGCGGTATGCGTTCGTCGCGATTGTCCTTTGGCCAATTGGTATTCCCCATTCTGACGCTGTCGCTTCTTTGGAATGCCTGCGGTGGCGGGGGAGAGGGCGGCTCCGATGGAAATACGCCCGCTGCTTCGGCCCCGGTGATCGAGCTTTTTGCCGCCGAACCCGGCTACCTCGTTTCGGGTAACGGCGAAGGTGCTTCGCTGGTCTGGCAGGTAACCAATGCCGATCGCTTGACCATTACCCCCGATGTGGGCGCGGTGAGCGGTGCCGGCGGCACTACCGCCGTGCATCCCGTGGTCACGACCACCTACACGCTTCAGGTCGAGAACGATGAGGGCAACGACAGTGCCACCGTAATCGTAGCGGTGGGTGCCATCGAACCGGCCGGCGATCAGGCCTATGGCGATGTCCCGGCCGGGCTCCCGGCACGGCTGAGCGTGGGGCTCGTGGAGGACCCGGGCCGGACCTGGATGCGCGACAGCGGCGTGGCCTGGGACATGCGCTATCACTACTTCGTCAAAGGCTGGCGCGACAACTGGGGCTGGGACGCCACCAACAGCGGCCAATGGGGGCTGGACTTCATGCGTGAATGCGACGACCACGGCTTCCTGCCCGTGGTGCAGTATTACTGCATGAACGGCTATTCCGATTACAACGAGAGCGCTTTTCTGGCCACGGCGCAAAATGCTGCCACCATGGCGGATTACTTCGATGACTTCAAGGTGCTGATGCAGCGCTGCAAGCAGTTCGACAAGCCCGTGCTGGTGTTGATGGAAGGCGACGGCTACGCCTATATGCAGATTCAATCCGGCGGCAACCCCGACGCCTTTGCGGCCGTGGCCGCCACCGGCATGCCGGAGCTCGCGGGGTTGCCCAATACCGCCGCGGGCTGGGGCCTGGCATTTTTGAAGATCCGACAGGCCGTGGGCGCCGACAAGGCGATCCTGGGCATGCACATCTCCGGTTGGGCCACTGGGAAGGATATCGCCTACTACCAGACCGACATCCCGTTGCAGCCCGAAGTGGACCAGGCTTACGCTTTCCTGGCCGAGCTGGGACTGGCGGCCAATGTCACCGGCCAGACTTACGATGTTCTGGTGGGCGACCCCCTGGATCGTGACTCGGGATTCTATGAAGTAAACCAGGGGCTCGGCCAGGCGCGCTGGTGGGATGCCTCCGACGACGCGCCGCTCGACAGCAAAAGCTTCAACCGTTATGCCGAATGGATGCGGCTCTGGAACATCAAGTCCCGGAAGCGCTGGGTGCTCTGGCAAATACCGCTGGGCAATTCCAACCACCTCAACGTTTGGAACGACGGCGGCCCGCGCCAGGGCTACAAAGACAACCGGCCCGAATACTTCTTCGCCAACGGCACCGACCACCTGCGCAAGTTCGCCGATGCCGGCGCCATCGCCCTGCTCTTCGGTCCCGGCGCCGCCGGCCAATCCTACTGCACCAACGACGTTTACACCGACGGCCAACTCTTCATGCAGAGCCGCGCCGGAGACATCCTCAATGCGGGCGGCGTACCCATCGTCACGGACGGAAATTGATGCGGTGTCGATCCTGTTCTAATTGGTTCGACCGTGATCAACTTTCCGATCCGGTCGCCTTTTCTGCCTATGACGTCATGCCCTGCAAGCCCACGAAGCTGCGGGCCAGCTCGATCTCTCCCATGTGCCGCAGGCCGTGCTGGTAGATCCAGCATTCGATGCCGTCGAGCACAGTGATCCCCTGTTCTCCGGCCACGCGCGCGCTGAAGGTGCTGGCGATCTGCGGCGGAAACGGCCGCGGCACCACCAACCGCCCCAGTTCCGCAGGCGCCAGGCGTGCCAGCCAGGCCTCGGTGTGCGTGAAAACGGCCCGCATATAGTCGATGAAGGCCGGGTAGTCACCGATCTGCTGGAACTGCATCTCCGCCACCGTGCGGTGCTTGCCGTGGTCGGCAATCGCCGGCTGGATGCGCCGTTCCCACGCCTCGTTCCAGACGGGCGGCTCTCCGCTGAGCGTCATCAGCGCCGTGTCGAGCAAATGGATATAGTGAAACAGACTGAACGCCATGGGCAGGATGCCCTCGCGCTCCCGATGATTCACCTGCGCCGCTGTCATCGTGGCCGTAGCCTCCTCATACAGCGAAAACATCGCCCGCATCCGCCGCCGCAAAGAGTCGAGGATTAGTTCGTCGCTCATCGATTTCTCCTTTTCCGATACAAATAACGCCAAGATTCGACCGTTGACACCATACCCCTTTCACACGTAGTTTCAATAGGCTATAAACCAGCCAAAACATCGGAAGCTGTCAGGAACCATAAATTCCCAGGACAGATATATGAACCAATAAGCATAGACGGGCTGCCCGGTGAGGCCGTGGCGGGATTAAGCCTCCCCAGTCCATGAAAACCGCATGATGCTTTTATAAGCGGTTAACAGATAAGAATCGTTCATGAAACTCAATAACGCCGTTGCCACTTATCGCCGCTTGCGCGACGAGCCCCTCTGGCGGCTGTTGGCCGCCGACAGCGCGCCGGTGGTGATTGCGCTGCTTCAGAACAACCTGATGGAGGGCCAGCGCAAGGTATCCGCCGCGATCCTTTACGAGCGGCTGGCGCGGGATATCGAGGCGTTGCGCGCCGATGGCGAGAGCCTGCCCCAGACGGCCCAGGGGTATGTGGCCGACTGGCTGGCCAAGGGCTGGTTGACACGGCGTTTTCCCGCGGGCGCCACCGAAGAAGAGTATGAGCTTTCCGCGCCGGCGGCCAAAGCGATTCATGTCGCCGCCGGCCTGGTGGAGCACCGGACCGTGGTCACGGGCAGTCGGCTTTCCACGGTGATCCAGCAACTGGCGCGCCTGATCGAAGAGACCGATGCCGATCCCGAGAGCCGCATGGCCTCCCTGTTGGCCGAACGCGACCGGATCGACCGCGCCATCGACGCGCTTCGGCACGGGCAATTCAAGACGCTTCCGGAGGATCAAGCCCTGGAACGCGCCCGTGAAATCATCGCCCTGGCGGGTGAGTTGATCGCGGATTTCAGCAGCGTGCGCGACGATTTCGAGCAGTTGAACCGGGATCTGCGCGAAAGGATCATGGACGACACCGGCAGCCGCGGGGATGTCCTGGAAAAGCTGTTCGCCGGCATCGATGTGATCGCCGAAAGCGAATCCGGGCGCACCTTCAATGCCTTCTGGCGCCTGTTGACCGATCCCGAACAGAATGCCGCCCTGGAGGAGGCCCTCGAAGAGATCTTCGGACGGGAATTCAGCAAGCGTCTGGATTCGCGCGAACGGCGCTTTCTCATGCGTCTGATTCAAACGCTGCTGGAACAGGGCGGCGTGGTGCACGAAGTGCTTCAGCAATTCGCCCGCAGCTTGAAGCAATTCGTACAGAGCCGCGAATATATGGAACAGCGGCGCATCAACCGCCTGATCATGGAGGCCCAACGGGCCGCGTTGGCGCTCAAGGATGAGATCAAGGCCACCGAGAAACTGGATTTTCAATTGCGGTTGACCAGCGGACAGATCCGGTCCCTGGCCCAATGGGTGCCCTTCGATCCTTCGGTCCATACCATGGAAAGCGGCATGCCCCCGGGCCAGGCCGCGCTCATCGATCTGGATTCGGTGGCCGCCTTGGTGCAGCAGTCGGAAATCGACTTCCGTTCTTTGACCGATCATATCCTGGATTGTCTGAAGGAGCGCTCCCAGGTGAGTATCGGCGTTATTTTGGATCGCTTTCCGGCGGCCCAGGGGCTTGGCAGCATCGTGGGCTATATCGCCCTGGGCAGCCGCCAGGGGCTATCGATCAAGGAGCGTTCCGAAGTCGTGACGTGGGTCGGCGAGGATTGCCGGCAGCGATGGGCGCGCATCCCGCTGATCTATTTTCTTCAGGAGCAAATGCGTGGACACTTCTGATCCGTTCGATCCAACGCCAAACGCCGCGCCGCAATCTTCGCAAGTCGAAGGCGAAGCAGAGGGCGCGGGCGAGCTCTACTTAGGCGATAAAGGACAGTTGCCGCTCGATACGCGGCGCGTGCTGGTGCAATTGCTGTCGGGACCATCCGTGGACGGCCGCCGCCACTCGCGGCTCTGGCCCGTGTTGCTGCGGGACGAAGCCATCATCCGCAGCCGGCTGGCCGATCTGTTCCTGGATTTGGTCGTGGATGCCGATCAGAAGGTGGCGTTTACACGCCAGGCCGATGTGGGCGAACTCGACGCGCCGATCTTGTTGCGCCGTTCGCCGCTGACCTTCATCGATTCGGTGGTCTTGCTCTATTTGCGCCAGCAGTTGACCCAGGCCGACATACGCAGCGAACGGGCCGTCGTCGATGCGGCGGATATCGTCGAGCATGTGAGCCCTTACGAGCGTGCGGTCAGCACCGACCACGCCGGTTTCAACAAGAAGATCGCTGCTTCCATCGAGAAGATGAAAAAGAACAGCATTCTGCAAAAAGTCAGGGGCGAGGAGGCGCGGTACGAGATATCCCCTACGCTCAAACTGCTCTTCTCCGCCGAGCAGATGGTGGCCCTGGCCGAACAGTACCGGGAACTGTCCGGGGGCAAGCCGTCGCTGAGGGCCGCCGATCCGGATGACGAAGAGGATGCCGACCTATGAAGCCCGCCGATAGGCAGTTGGAACTGTTTGCCGAGCATGAGCAGTTTCGCATGCGCCGCCTGCAAGTGTTCAATTGGGGCACCTTCGATGGCCTGCACGACATCCCCATATCCGAAGAGGGCTTTCTCTTCGTCGGGCGCTCGGGATCGGGCAAGACCACCCTGTTGGATGCCATCGCGGCGCTGATCGTGCGGCCCCAATGGATCGATTTCAATGCCGCCGCGCGGGAAGCCGCCCACCGGGGGCGGGATCGTCACTGGGCCACTTACGTGCGCGGCGCCTGGGCCGAACAAAAGGACGATGCCACCGGAGAGATCGCCGCCCGCTTTCTGCGTCCCAAGACCACCTGGTCGGCCCTGGCCCTTACCTTTCGCGGCGCCCACGACCGGGTGGTGGTCCTGGTGGGGCTTTTCTGGCTGCGCGGCCGGGCCACCGGCAGCGGCGACGTGCGGAGGCACTACATCATCTTCCAGCGGCCGTTCGATCTTGCGGAACTGCACGATTTCAACCTCGACCTGCGGCGGTTGAAGCAAAAGCTCGCCGACGGCGCCTATTTCGATCATTTCAACCCGTATTGCGAGCGGTTTCGCCGGCTGCTGCACATCGAGAGCGAAATGGCCCTGCGCCTGCTGCACAAGACCCAATCGGCCAAGAGCCTGGGGGATCTGAATACCTTTCTGCGCGAATTCATGCTCGATACGCCCCGGACCTTTGCCGTGGCCGAGACCCTGGTCAGCGAGTTCGCCGAGTTGAACCAGGCCCATCAGGCGGTCGTGACCGCCCGCGAACAGGTGCAGACGTTGGCTCCGGCCAGGGAAAAGCACCAGCGGCTGCAAAGCGTCCTGATGGAACAAGGCGCCCTGGAGGGGTTGCGGCAAGGGGTCGATGCCTACCGCGACCAGGTCCGCGCGCAATTGCTGGCAGAGCGCATTCAAGCCCTTGGCGTGCGCGCCCAGGGTCTGAGCGGTGCCCTGCGGCAAAAGCAAGCCGAGAGCGACAACCACAAGCGCCTGCTGCAAGACTTGCTCGACGAGCATCGCCAATTGGGCGGCGACCGCATCGAGCGCCTGGAGGCCGAAAAGAAAGAGCGCGAAGCCGAGCGGTCGCGCCGCATGGCCAAACGGGAACAGGCCCGGCAAGCCTGTGAGCGACTGGGGTGGGGCTTGCCCGATGCGCCCGCCGCCTTGTCCGAACTGCTCGATGGCGCGCGCCGGGAGCTCGAGGCGCGCGAGGCCCAATCCCGGCAGATTCAGGCCCGGCGCGATGAATTGGCGGTGGCGCGCAACGACACGGAGAAGGCCTTCCAGGAAGCGGTCCAGGAGGTCGCGTCCCTGAAGCGCCAGCCGTCGAACATTCCGGGGCCCATGCTCGACCTGCGCCGCAAGATTACCTCCCAGTTGGCGCTGGGCGAAGAGGCGCTGCCCTTTGTCGGCGAACTGATCGAAGTACTGCCCGAGGAGGCTCCCTGGCGCGGCGCCATCGAGCGCGTCATGCACGGCTTCGCGCTTTCCATCCTGGTGGAGGATCGCCATTACCCGGCGGTATCGGCTTGCGTCAACGGCATGCACCTGGGCAACCGACTGGTTTACTACCGTATCGCGGGCATCAGCCCGGCGCTCTCCTTGTCCGTCTCCATGGATTCGCTGGCCGGCAAACTGAAGTTAAAAGAGGGGCCTTACCAGAAGTGGCTCAGGGCGGAACTCAACCATCGTTTCAATTACACCTGCGTGGACTCGGTCGGCGCCTTTAAAAAACATGACCGCGCCTTGACCCGCGAAGGTTTGGTGCGCCACGGCAAAGCCCATCATGAGAAAGACGACCGGCACGCCATCGACGACCGGCGCCATTGGGTGCTGGGTTTCGATAACCGCGAAAAGCTGGCGCTCTACCAAAAGCAGGCCCAGGAACTGGCCGGGCGCATCGAGTCCCTGCGAGGAGAAATCGAGGCGCTGCAGACCCAGGAGAACCAGCGGGCACAGCGCGCCCTGGCGTGCCAGACGCTGGTCAACCTGCAATGGGAAGAGATCGATGTCGCGCCCCTGGTCGAGCGCATCGCGGCCATCGACCGGCAATTGGACGAGATCCGCCACGGCAACCAGGCGCTGCGACAGATCATGGGCCGCATCGATGCGGCGCGCAAGGATCTGAAAATCGGCGAAGAGGCGCTCCAGGAGCTCAAAGTCGATATACGGCAAGTAGAAAAAGAGATCGAGGCCAGGAAGGCCGAATTGAGTCGATCGATTGATTTATCTTCCGCCCGCGCACTCGCGCCGGAACAGCAGGCGGGCCTCGAAGAGCGCTTCGGGGGGCTCCGCGAGCGGCCCTCGCTTGAAAATCTCGATACCCAAACCAAACTGGTCGAGCGCAAGCTGAACGAAGAGATCCGGCACTTGGCGGAAGAACGCAACCAACTGGAAAAGGATATCGAGAAGCAGTTCGCCACGTTTATCAACACCTGGCGGGCCGAGTCGGACGGCCTGGATGCCACCCTGGCCAGCGCCGGCGATTTCCTGGCCAAATTGCGGCGGTTGGAAGTCGACGGCCTGCCGCGTCACGAACGGCGTTTTTTCGACCTGCTCAAAGACCAGAGCCACCAGAACCTGGCTTCGCTGAACACCCACCTGCGCCAGGCGCGCAACGAGATCCGGGAGCGCATGGAAGTGGTCAACGAGGGGTTGCGCCAGGCCGAATTCAACCGCGGCACCTATCTGAGCATCGATGTCGGCGACCGGCAGTTGCCGGATGTCCAGGCGTTTAAACGGGAGATCCATGAAGCCCTGAGTCACGCCTGGAGCGAAGAGCGCGAGATGGCGGAGCGCCGCTTCATGATCCTGCGGCAATTGGTCGAGCGTCTGGCCGACCAGGACCCCCAGCAGCGGCGCTGGCGCGACACCGTGCTGGACGTGCGCCAGCATGTGGAATTCATCGCCCGGGAACTGGATGCCGATGGCGGCGAAATCGAAGTCTACCGCGGCGGCGCGGGAAAATCCGGTGGCCAGCGTCAGAAGCTGGCCACCACCTGCCTGGCGGCGGCACTGCGCTACCAGTTGGGCGGCACCGATGCCCATGCGCCCTCTTACGCCGCCGTGATTCTGGACGAGGCCTTCGACAAATCCGATAACGAATTCACCGCCCTGGCCATGAATATCTTCAAAAGCTTCGGCTTTCAGATGATCATCGCCACCCCCCTTAAATCGGTGATGACCCTGGAACCCTTCATCGGCGGCGCCTGTTTCGTCGATATCGACGATCAGCATCGATCGGGCGTGCTGCTGATCGAATACGACCCGGATCGCCACCGCCTGAATCTGCCGGAGCAGGCCCATGACCAAGAAAGCGTTGCACTCTCCTGACGCCGTTCGCGAGACCCTGCGAAGACACTACGCCCGGCACAAGCGGCATTGGCTCGCGGGCGACGGCCAGTGGCCCCTATCGATCGGCCTGGGTCGCCTCGGCGAAGCCGATGCGGCCCGCCACGTCGATGTCGTTCGCGCCTGGATCGGCGCGTGGCAGGCGTGGCGCGGGATCGGCGCCTTGGCGTGGCGGGAGCACCACTGGCGCACCCTGGGCGCCCAACGCCTCCCCGAGCGGTTGCTGCTCGAATCCGCCGAAGAGGTGGCCGCGTGGCTGGGAGAAAAAGAGCGTTGGCAAACGGCCCGAAGCCGCTACCATCGATGGTGCGCGCGATGGCCGTTGCTGAAAAACCGCCTTGCCCTTCATTTTGAAGTACTGGCCGAATATGCGGAAATGGATTTTAATCGACTGGAAAGTCTGCTGGTCTGGTTGAGCGCGAATCCGGCCTCCAATCTCTATCCCCGCCAATTGCCGATCGCGGGGCTGGACAGCAAATGGCTCGAAAGCCGCAGGGGATTGATCATGGATTTGATGGCCGCGCTGCGGGAGGCGGACCCGTCCGGAATGGATTTCTACCAATGCTGCGGCCTGCGCCCACTGCCCAGCCTGATGCGCATGCGCATGCTCGATCCGTCCCTGCGCGAGTGCGTCGGCGGACTGGGCGACATCGCCGCACCGGCCGGGGAGGTCGCCCGGCTCGTGCTTCCCGTTAAGCGCATCTTCATCGTCGAAAACCTCCAGACGGGCCTGGCGTTCGGCGAATTGCCGGGTGCCGCGGTCTTTATGGGATTGGGGTACGGCGTGGATCTGCTGGCCGAAGTGAAATGGCTTCAAAATGTCACCTGTATCTACTGGGGCGATCTCGATACCCACGGTTTCGCCATCTTGAGCCGTGCCCGCGCCCATTTGCCGCACGTGCAATCGCTGCTCATGGACGAAGAGACGTTGCTTTGCCACAAGGATTTATGGGTCGAAGAGAAGCAACCGCACCCGGCGGACAGGCTGCCCAATCTGACCGATAACGAGCAGAACGTCTACAGCGGCCTCAAACAACACCGTTGGGGCCTCAATGTGCGCCTCGAACAGGAACGGATTGCCTGGCCCGACGCCTGGAATGCGGTGCGGGCGATCCCGTAGAGACGCAATATTTTGCGTCTCTACAAACCGCACCAAATGTGCATGATGGATTTCAGGCCATTTATTTGGGGATGAACGCGATTTGCGTAGTAGCCGTGCCCGCCCTGCGGGGCTGCGTGACCCCGTAGAGACGCAACATATTGCGTCTCTACCGCATTACAGGAAATACGGATGTGGATACATTCAGGGGCAAATATCGCATCGCCAGCGCCCGTTGGGCTGCCTGGGATTATAGCCGCAACGCCGCCTATTTCGTCACCATTTGCACACAAGGGCGGGTACACAATTTCGGCCAGATCGCCGGCGGAGAAATGATTCTGTCGCCTGTTGGCCAGGTAGTCCGGGATTGTTGGTTGCAGATTCCTGATCATTTTCCTTTTGTGCGGCTGGGTGGGTTCGTGGTCATGCCAAATCATATACATGGAATTATCGTCATCGATAAACCCGACGCATCCGCCGATTCCGTTGGGCCGCGTGACCCCGTGGGTTCGTGTGACCCCGTGGGTTCGCGTGACCCCGTGGGTTCGCGTGACCCCGTGGGTTCGCGTGACCCCGTAGAGACGCAAAATATTGCGTCTCTACAAACCGTGCGAATCCCACCAAAACCGCCTAATAGATATGGCCCCCAATCCCAAAACCTGGCCGCTATTGTGCGCGGGTATAAAATCGGCGTGACCAAATTCGCCCGCCAGAATGGTATTCAATTTGGGTGGCAGGCGCGCTACCATGACCGTGTCATCCGCGACGCAGATGAATACGCCCGCATCGAAAGATATATCCAAACCAACCCTGAAAATTGGGAGTCGGACAGTTTGTTTGGGTGATGAAACCGCCGATGGGGAGGCGTGATCCCGTTGCGGGCGTGACCCGCGTGGGTCGCGTGACCGCGTAGAGACGCAAAATTTTGCGTCTCTACAGACCGCAACAAATGCGCCATGGTGGATGTCGAGCCATTTATTTGGGCGATGAACACGATTTGTGTGGGTCGCGTGGTCCGCGTAGAGACGCAAAATATTGCGTCTCTGCGACCCACGCATCATTTTGCAGACGCAAAATATCGGAGACGCAAAATATTGCGTCTCTACGTCCTTGCAAATCGATTTGTGGAACGATAGATAGCGCCGAATCGATGCGAACGAACACAAGGAGGCACTGCATGCGAACACTTCGGGACAAACTCTCCCACCTGTCGTTTCTCCAGGCCTGCAAGCTGCTGGGGCCCCAGGGCCAGGCGTTGATCATGGAGGGTGGCAAATTCGATATCGATATTTCCGAACAGGTGTCGCTGGACGATCACCGCTTCCGCCTGAGCGTGGAAAAGGCCGTGGTGAATATTCTTTTGAGCGACGACAAACGCCAGCGCTTCAATCTGAGTTGTAGCCGTTGCAACGGGGCCTGCGTGCACCAGGGCGCGGCGTTGGCCTTGATCCTGGAAGAGAAGCTGGCCCTGGGGTTGTCCGCGCCGCCGCCCGAACCGACGCCCATGGAGAGTTTGAGCGAAGAGGCGCTCATGGCCCAGGCCTTGGCCGAGCGCAGGCAACGGGCCGCCGAGGAGAAGATGCGGCTCACCGCCATGACCCCGGGAAAATTGTGGAGCGATTACGTGATCACCAACCGGCTCTCGGGCAAGAGCTACCGGGTGGCGCTGCGGGGCTGGGAACCGGGGGAATCCTACTGTTCGTGTCCCGATTTCCGCAAGAACACCTTGGGCACCTGCAAGCATATTCTGTATGCCCTGGACCGGGCGCGCGCCAAGTTCAGCAAAGCCGAGCAGCAAACGCCGCCACGCATCGATACCATCGGCGTCTACCTCAAATACGGGCGGGACCTCGAGCTGCGCCTGCTGCTGCCGGATGTTCTGGACGAACCGGCCGCGTCGGCTCTCGGGCCGCTTCGGGGCACGGCCATCGAAGATGTTAAGGATCTGTTGCGGCGGATCGGCAGCGTCGAACGCGCGGGCGCTTCGGTGACGATTTATCCCGATGCGGAGGAGTACATGCAAACGGTGCTGTACCAGGCGCGCATGGCCGAGGTGACCGCCGACATCCGCAGGGACCCGGCCGCCCATCCCCTGCGCGCCACGCTGCTCAAGACCGAACTGCGGCCCTATCAGTTGGACGGCATCGCCTTTGCCGCCGGCGCCGGGCGGGCCGTGCTGGCCGACGACATGGGTTTGGGTAAAACCATCCAGGGCATCGGCGTGGCCGAGTTGCTCGCCCGGCACGCCAACATCGCCAAGGTGCTGATCGTCTGCCCCGCTTCCCTCAAATCCCAGTGGCGCATCGAGATCAAACGTTTCAGCGACCGCGGTTGCCAGGTCGTGTTGGGCAGCTATAAAGATCGGCCCGGGCAGTATGCCGGCGATCGTTTCTTTACCGTCTGCAACTATGAGCAAGTGCTGCGCGATATTCTGGCCATCGAGCGGGTGCCCTGGGACCTGATCATCCTGGACGAAGGCCAGCGCATCAAGAATTGGGAAAGCAAAACCAGCCGCATTATCAAGGGGCTTAAATCGCCGTTTGCCCTGGTGCTCTCCGGAACCCCCCTGGAAAACCGACTGGATGAACTCTACTCGGTGGTGGAATTCATCGACGAGCGGCGCCTGGGGCCGGCCTTCCGGTTTTTGAACCGCCACCGGGTGGTGGACGAACGGGGCAAGCTTTTGGGCTATAAGGATCTGGACCAGTTGCGGGAGAAGCTCAGGCCGATCCTGCTGCGCCGCACCCGCGCCAAGGTGGTCAAAGAACTGCCGCCGCGCACCACCAAAGTGATCCGCATCAAGCCCACGGATGAACAACTGGTATTGCAGCAGGGACATCGTCTGATCGTACAGACGATCATCAATAAGAAGTACTTGTCGGAAATGGATCTGCTGCGCTTGCAAAAGGCGTTGCTCATGTGCCGCATGGGCGCGAACAGCACGTTCCTGGTGGACAAGCAGCCGCCGGGATATTCGAGCAAGCTGAAGGAACTGGGCGACCTCTTGGATCGATTGCAAGCGGAAGAGGGGCGCAAGATCGTGCTTTTTTCCGAGTGGACCACCATGTTGAATCTCATCGAACCGCTGCTCGAAGCGCGCGGCATGAACTACGTGCGCCTGGACGGCTCGGTACCCCAGAAGAAGCGCCAGGAGCTGATCCATCGCTTTCAGACCGACCCCGAATGCATGCTCTTCATCACCACCAATGCCGGCGCCACGGGCCTGAACCTGCAAGCCGCCAACACGGTGATCAACGTGGATCTGCCCTGGAATCCGGCGGTCCTGGAGCAACGCATCGCCCGGGCCCACCGCATGGGACAGAAGCGACCGGTGCAGGTTTTTCTGCTGGTCACCACCGACACCTTGGAAGAGAGCCTGCTGACCACTTTGTCGGCCAAGCAGGAGCTTTCGCTGGCAGTCCTGGACCCGGATGCCGACGTCAGCCAGGTGGATATGGTCACCGGCATGGAAGAGCTCAAGCGCCGTTTGGAAGTACTGCTGGGCGCCCGGCCCGAGGCGGCCGAGGACGAAAGCATGAAGGCCGAAGCCGAGCGAACGGCCGCCACGCTCGCCAAGAAGGAGAAGATCGCCGTGGCCGGCGGCCAACTGGTCGGAGCGGCCTTTGCCTTTATCGGCGAGATGTTCGCGGACCGAGCGGCCGACGACCGCATGGCGCAACTGGCCGGTGCCTTCAAGGCCAAACTGAGCGAGTGCCTGGAAAAAACCGAAGACGGCCGCCTGAACATGACCATCACCCTGCCCAACGAGGCCTTTCTCGACACCATGGCCAGGTCCCTGGCTGGAATGGTGGGACTGGGGGCTGAATAGTACCCATCCATAGAACCCGCCGATAACCCGCCTGCATCCGGTTTTCGCGTAGAGACGCAATATTTTGCGTCTCTACCTTGCCGATTTGATTGACACGCTGCCCCTTCGGCATAATTGTTCGTCCTAAATCAGATTATCTCGAATGATCAGCGGTGGTTTCAAAACGCAAGGAGCATTTATGAAAGCATTTGTGTGCACCGAATTCGGGCCTGCCGATAATTGTGGCGTTCAGGAGATCGACCCACGGTCGCCTGAAAAGGATCAGGTTTTGATCGAAGTCAAAAGCGCATCCCTCAATTTTCCGGATGCCCTGATGATCGAGGGCCGCTATCAGGTCAAACCACCGCTGCCGTTCAGCCCGGGAATGGATCTGGCGGGCATCGTGCGCCAGGTGGGCCAAGGGGTCACCCATGTGGCCGCCGGTGACCGGGTGATCGCCTTTTCGGGCGTGGGCGCGTTTGCCGAAATGTGCCTGGCGACCAAGGACAAGGTGGTGCCCATGCCCGCCGACATGTCGTTTGAGGCGGCCGCGGCGTACGGGATCACCTATGCCACGGCCATTCACGGGTTCCGGGAGTGTGGCCGGTTGCAGCCCCATGAGACCGTGCTGGTGCTGGGGGCGGCCGGCGGCGTGGGCATTGCCGCCATCGAGGTGGCCAAGGCCATGGGCGCGCGGGTGATCGCGGCGGCGGCCACCGATGAAAAGCTGGCCCTTTGCCGGAAGATGGGGGCCGACATGACCATCAATTACAGCACCGAGGATTTGCGCGCCCGAACCATGGAACTGACCAACGGCAAGGGCGCGGATGTGGTCTTCGATCCGGTGGGCGGCGATTACACCATGAATGCCTTCCGCGCCACGGCCTGGGGCGGCCGTCTGCTGGTGGTCGGCTTTGCCGCCGGCGACATTCCCAAAATACCGCTCAACTACGCCCTGCTCAGCGAGCGGGCCATCGTCGGCGTGTTCTGGGGGGCCTGGGCGGCCCGCGACCCGGAAGGACAGAACCGCAACATGGAAACCATGGCCCGCTGGTTCGCGGAAGGCAAAATCAATCCGGTAATCGACTCGACCATTTCGCTGGCGCAGATTCCCGAAGCCATCAAGCGTTTGACCTCCCGCCAGGTCAAGGGCAAGGTGGTCGTCCGTATAGGGAACACTTAGCGAACAAAGAAAGGCAAACACCATGACCGAAAAAAATATGCAAGTGCTTCTGGCGCGTCGTCCGGAAGGCCAGGTACAGACGAGCGACTTTAAAATCGTGGAGACGCCGTTGCCGGATATCGCCGACGGCCAACTGCTGGTGCGCAACCACTATCTCTCCCTGGACCCTTACATGCGCGGCCGCATGAACGCCGTCAAATCCTACGCCCCATCGGTAAACATCGGCGACGTCATGGTCGGCGGCACGGTGGGACAGGTGTTGGCCTCCCGGCATGCTGGTTTCAAGGTCGGCGATCTTGTGGTCGGTTTCCTGGGCTGGCAGCTCTACGGGGTCAGCGACGGCACCGCCCTGATGCGGATCGACGAGAGCGGCATCCCTCTGAGCGCCTACCTGGGCGTGATGGGCATGCCGGGAGCTACGGCCTATGTGGGGTTGCTGGATATCGGCCAGCCCAAACCCGGCGAGACCGTGGTGGTCTCGGCGGCTTCGGGCGCCGTCGGCAGCGTGGTCGGGCAGATCGCCAAGATCAAAGGCTGCCGGGCCGTGGGCATTGCCGGCGGCCCGGATAAGTGCGCCTATGTCGTCGAGGAATTGGGCTTCGATGCCTGCATCGACTACAAGCAGGGGCGGTTGGCTGAAGATCTGGCCAAGGCCGCGCCCAAGGGTATCGATGTCTACTTCGAGAATGTCGGCGGACCCATCTTCGACAAGGTGCTGTTGCGCATGAATCCCTTCGGACGCATTCCGTTGTGTGGCTTGATCTCCCAATACAACGCCATCGACCCGTACGGCATGAAGAACATCGGCACGCTTGTGGTCAACCGCGTCAAGCTGCAAGGATTCATCGTCTCCGACCACCTGGCGCGCTGGCCCGAGGCGTTCAAGGACATCGGCCAATGGCTTAAGGAGGGCCGGATCAAATACCGCGAAAGCATCGCCCAGGGCATCGAGAACGCCCCGGCGGCTTTCATCGGTCTGTTGGCCGGGAAGAATTTCGGCAAACAGGTCGTTAAGCTCATATAAAAGCCAAGATTATTTCAAAGCTTTTCCGGCGCTCCAGGCCGTGCCGATTCTTTCGCCCACGGACCAATAGCCGTTGTCCGGCATGGTCAGGGTGAAGGGCTTGATCTTCTGAACATCCAGTCGACCGTCGGTCATGTATTTTTCTTCGGTGAAAAGCTCTTTGGGCTCTCCGATGTAAAGCGTGTCGGCCGGCAGCGCGACGGTTTGCACCACCTCGCAGGCC
>JAKAFO010000399.1 GCA_021819735.1 Deltaproteobacteria bacterium | reverse complement strand
GCCCGGGAAGCAACGCTCTCCGGGCTGACGCTTCTGGATATAAACGAGCCGCTGATGCAGGGTCTGCGGGCCGACTTGACCAAGGGCACTGCGCTGGCGGTCAGCGCCGCGGCCCTCGACGCCGGCTCCCTGGTCGGGGCCATGGCCCGGGCCGACGTGATCGTCCACTGCACCTCGGTGGGCATGCATCCCAAGCAGGGGGTGTCGCTGATTCCCGCCGATCTCTTCCGGCCCGGCCAGGTGGTCTTCGACATCGTCTATACGCCGCTGGAAACCAAGCTGTTGGCCGATGCCCGAGGTCGCGGCCTGCAGACCATCTCGGGCGTGGAGATGTTCGTCAACCAAGCCGTCCTGCAATTCGAACAGTTCACCGGCCAGGCAGCTCCCGTGGAGGTCATGCGCCGGGTAGTAATGGAGCATTTGCAGTCATGAACATCGTCTTGATCGGATACCGGGGCACGGGCAAGAGCCACGTGGGTCGCCTGGTCGGCAAGCGCCTCAAGATGGGGTGCGTTTCCATGGATGGCCGGATCGTGGAGAAGGCCGGCATCGGCATTCCCGAAATCGTCCAGCGCTACGGCTGGCCCGGGTTCCGCGACCTTGAGAGCGAGGTGGCCCGGGAGCTGGCCGGCCGGGACAACCTGGTGATCGATACAGGCGGCGGCGTGATCGAGCGGCCGGAGAATATCGAGGTGCTGCGCGCCAATGGCCTGGTGGTCTGGCTCAAGGCCTCGGTGGCGGCCATCGTGGCCCGCATCCAGGGCGGCACCGAGCGGCCGGCGCTCACGGCCGGCAAGAGCTTCACCGAAGAGGTGGCCGAAATTCTGGCGCGCCGGACCCCGATGTACCAGGAGGCCGCGGCCTGCGAGATCGACACCGACGCCTGCGGCGTCCAAGAGGTGGCCGATCAGGTGGTGGCTTTTTGGCAGCGCCGCGGCGCTGCCAAAATCGCCTGATCGCCGAGCGCAACCCGGCCTATCTGCGGGTCTCCTACCATTATGACCCGGCCGGGACGGCTGCTCAGCCGCATCTTGTTCCTGCAGGCGGCACCACCACCTTTACCTGCGATGCCGTGGGCAACCGCACGTCCAAGTCCACTGTGACTTAAGACCTGAAAAAACCGGAAACGCGAAGCGCATTTGATTATATGGGCGGCTGCAGGAGCGGGATTACCCTGCGTTGGTGTTTGCGGTAAATACGGAAATCGGTATCGAGTGTCAGAACTGGACTGTTGTCATTCAATTCGGCCATTCTGATGAGGCATGCGTCGGCCATCGAGGCGGGAATGTTGCTGTATTTAGTCATCAAGGCGGCTACGAAGGCGATATTGTCGGATAGATTGAATGCGATCCTGATGACTCCGCGCTCCACCAATTGCAGAACCGGATTTGCTTTTTTAGATGCGTGCCGAAGCAAAAAACATGCTTCGGAGAGCACGGCTTCACAAGTCAACAAGGGGGGCTCGATCTGTGCCCAATGGGATACGGCCCAGTCATGATATTTGTCCCGCGCATTCAAAAAGGCCACAAGCGGTCCGGCATCGAGGATGACCTGTTGCTTCATCGGCCGTATTCATCCATATGCGCCTTATTCGTCGAAAGGTCTGGCGGGCCCTGGACACAGCCGGCCAGATCGCGGACAAGATCCAGGCATGACTTGATACCCTCCGATTTGTCCTTCTTTAAATAGAGTTCGAGCGCCTCCCGCATGATTTGGGATCTGGTCTCGCCTCTTTGAGCCGCGCTATTTTGAATTTCGGATAGCAGGTGATCCGGCAATTTAATGGCAATGGTTTTCATAGGGCACCTCATGTGATACCGAAATGTTGGTACGGTAATACCGGCGGCGGGTAAAATCAAGCGTTTTTCGCGTCACTGATTTTCCAACTCGATCCGCAAGGCCTCCAGGATGCGCGACACCATGCCGTAATAGCCGATGGTGGTGGTCAGTTCCACGATCTGCTGATCGGAGAGAAACGCGCGCACGGCGCCGAATATGTCGTCCGGGACGCGGATCTGTTCGGCCACGGCGTCGGTGTAGGCCAGCACGGCGCGCTCCTGGTCGTTGAAGCGATCCGGAGCTTTTTTCCAATCGGGGAGAGCGTCGATCTGCGGCTGGGTGACCCCCACGCGAAGGGCGATGGGCACGTGCTGGGTCCATTCGTAGCTGGCCTTGGCCAGGGTGCCGACGCGCAGGATGGCGAGCTCGCGCAGGCGCGGGTTGAGGCTGCTCTTCATGAGGATGGTATTGCCCAGTTTGAGGAAGGCGCGGCCTACTTCGGGGCTGTTGGCCATGACCTTGAATAGGTTGAGGATTTTGCCGCCGCGTTCTTCCATTTTCTGAAATAGTTCTTGTAATTCGGGGCTTGTCTGCGTCTTCTCCAATATTGATACTCTGGCCATCTTTTTCTTCTCCTCACATGATGGATTGTGGATACTTCGCCGGCTCAGGTGGCAACCGCTCCGCGCCGCTACGCCGCCGAACAAGGGATGCTAAAGCGCGCTGCGGGCGCCCCGGAAACTCCCCCCGCCTTCGCGGGGGTCAGACAGTCCGGGGCGTTTTCCCTCCGCTGCGCTTAAGCATCCCTAAATTCTGCGTCTGATGCGTCGCAGAGCGGTTGCCACCTGAGCCTACCACCGTGCTATCCGATGCGCGCACTCTGGCCGCCGTCGATGGGCAGCATGACGGAAGTAATGAATTTGGCTTCGTCGGAGGCCAGGAAGAGGGCGCCGTAGGCCGTGTCCCAGCCGTCGCCCATGCCGCCTTTGAGCGGCACGGCTTTGCTGCGGCGTTTGATCAGTTCTTCCTTGTCGATCTTCATGGCTTTGGAGATGCCTTCGATGGCCATGGGGGTGTTCATCAGGCCGGGCATGATACAGTTGGCGCGGATGCCCTTGGCGGCGTACTGCATGGCGATGGTGTGGGTGAGGGCGTTGACGCCGGCCTTGGAGGTTTTGTAGGCCAGCATGGGCGTGGCGCAGACGGCGGCGATGGAAGAGATATTGACGATGGCCCCGGTTTCGCGCGCTTCCATGAAGGGCAGCACGTATTTGCAGGTCAGGAACATGCCCCGCAGGTTGATGTTGAAGACCCGGTCCCAGGTCTCTTCGGTCACCTGCACGGGTGTGCCATCCCGTCCGCCCGTGCCCACGTTGTTGACCAGGATATCGATCTGGCCGTAGCGTTCGGCGCAAGCGGCGGCCATCGTCCGGCAGTCGTCCGCGATGGTGACGTCGGCCTGGAAGGCAAAGGCCGTCCCGCCCTCTTTGGCGATCATGGCCTGGGTCTCCTGAGCCGACTCCAGGTTGCGGTCCACCAGCATTACCCGGGCGCCTTCCCGGGCGAAAAGGATCGATATGGCCCGGCCATTGCCGACGGTATCTCCCGGCGTCTGGCCGGCGCCGGTGACGATGGCCACTTTGCCTTCCAATCGTTTTGCCATGCCTGCATCTCCTCGTTGCTGCTTCTCGTGATTTGAAATTGTGGGTTGCGAAAGGGGTGTGATCGAACAGGTGTCGATATTGTCATACAAATGCACAAGCCGCCTGTCAATCGCGATTCCGATCAACAGGAGCCCCAGTGACGCTTCACAGCGCGTTCGGTATTGGCAGCCGCCGCATATGGGGCTTGTCCATAACCATGAAAGCATATAATGGTGGATATCAAGGCCCATACAAAGGAGCAGCGCATGTCCTCCCTGGAAGCGCCCTATCGCCAACTGTACCAAGATCTGGCGAGATCCATCCCGGCCCAGCGCCTGATCACCGATCCCCTGCGCACCCTGGCCTTCGGCACCGACGCCAGCTTCTACCGCCTGATCCCCAAGCTGGTGGTCAAGGCCGAAACCGAGGCCGAGATTGTCGCCGTGCTGCGGGAGGCCAACCGCCACAACCTGCCGGTAACCTTCCGGGCCGCCGGCACCAGCCTGTCGGGCCAGGCCGTCAGCGATTCTATTCTTCTGATTGCCGCTAACGGTTGGCAGCACCACAAGATCCTGGACGACGGGCAACGCATCCGGTTGCAACCCGGCATCATCGGCGCCCATGCCAACCGCTACCTAGCACCCTACGGCCGCAAGATCGGACCCGATCCGGCGTCGATCAACGCGGCCATGATCGGCGGCATCCTGGCCAACAATGCCAGCGGCATGTGCTGCGGGGTGGCCCAGAACAGCTATCAGACGGTGGAGAGCCTGCGCCTGATTCTGGCTGACGGCACCCTGCTGGACACGGACGACCCCAAAAGCCGGCACGCCTTTGCCCAGACCCACGGCGCCCTGCTGGCACGCCTGGCA
>JAKAFO010000398.1 GCA_021819735.1 Deltaproteobacteria bacterium | reverse complement strand
CTGGATCACGCCACGCCCGCGGCCTACTACGCCAGCGTGGCCAACCGCGGCTTGATGAACAGCATCGCCACCCAGTTGGCCGAGACCGGCTACGATTTCTTCGGCGGCGGCGGGCTGGCATCGCCCACCGGTGCGGCCCGCAGCGGCGACACGGCCAACAACGTCTGGGATCTGCTGACCACCAACGGCTATAGCGTGATCAAAACCCGCGACGACATTATGGCCCTGAAAAACGCGCCCCAGAGCAAAGTGGTGTGCATCAACCCCTGGCTGCAGGACAGCGAGGCCATGCCCTATGCCATCGACCGGCCGGCGACCAACCTCTCCCTGGCCGAGATGACCGATGTGGCCATCGCCTGCCTCAAGGATGCCAAGCCCGGCAAAGGCCGGGGCCGTCACCACCACAACGATGACGGCTTCTTCCTGATGGTCGAGGGCGGCAAGATCGACTGGGCCTGCCATGCCAACGATGCCATGGCCACCATCGGCGACATGCTCGACTTCGACAACGCCGTGGGCGTGGCCCTGGAGTTCTACAAACGCCATCCCCACGAGACCCTGATCGTCGTCACCGGCGACCACGAGACCGGCGGCATGAGCATCGGTCATGCCACCACCGGTTACAAAGCCTACTACGACCGCTTGCTCAACCAGACGTGCAGCTTCACCTATTTTGGCCAGAACCAGTGGGCGGCCCACAAAGCGGCCAATGCCGGCGGTTACGACTGGAGCAACCCGGCCAACCTGGCGGGCAGCAGCGAGATGACGGCCTTGATGCTGAGCACCTTCGGCCTGGACTACAACACGCTCAACGACTACCAGAAAGAAAAACTGGAAGATGCCTACGACAAGTCCATGGTCGGCACCAACAACAACAGCAAGGCCGAAAACGACCTGCTCTACGGCGGCTACGAGCCGATCGTCGTGACCATCACCCACATTCTCAACGAGCAGGCCAGCATCGGCTGGACCTCCTATTCCCACACGGGCGTGCCGGTGCCGGTCTTTGCCCAGGGCAGCCAGGCCCAGCGTTTTGCCGGCTTCTACGACAATACCGACATCGCTAAACAGTTGGCCAAGGCCATGGGCATCGACGAAGCGCTGCCCATCGCCAAATAAGCATCCCGGCCCCCATCTGTTCCGCAACGGCGCCGCCTGCGAGCGGCGCCGCTCGCTTTTGCGCTCACAGGAGCACCGATATCTCTTTTTCGTCGCGAATGGCTCTTCGCGTTGCTCATGGCCCTGATTTGCGTGGGATTGGGCTTTCTGGATCTGGCCCCCCGCTCCGCCCTGCCCACCGGGTTGCATGCCCGGGCCCGGGTCATCGCCGCGGACAACAGCCAGGTGCGCACCAATCTGATCGTCAAGACCGAGGCCCAGTTCCTCACCGTGCGGCTGCTCGACGGGCCACACAAAGGCCAAGAGCTGACCATCGAAAACATGCTCACCGGCAAGATGGAGTTCGACGAGTTCTACGAGACCGGCGACACGCTGCTGGTGGAGTACGACACGGCCGACGGCCGGCCGCGCCACGGCACGGCCCGGGGCCATTACCGGCTGGGCATGCAACTGTGCCTGGTGGCGCTCATCGCCCTGCTGCTGGTGGTGGTGGCCGGCGTCACCGGGCTCAAAGCCCTGCTCTCGTTCGTCTTCACGGCCCTGGTGCTGTGGAAGCTTTACTTCCCGCTACTGCTGCGCGGCTGGCCGCCGCTGGCCACCGGCCTGGCCGTGGTGGCCGTCTTGACCGCAGCCATCACCTTCGCCGTGGGCGGCCTCAACCGCCGCGGCCTGGCCACCTTCGCCGGATCGATGCTGGGCGTGCTGCTCACCTGCGGCCTGGCCGTCTGGTTCGCCCGGGCCTTCCAGCTCCACGGCGCCCTGCGGCCCTTTGCCGAAACCCTGCTCTACTCGGGTTACTTCGATCTGCGCTTGACCGACATCTTCATCGCCAGCATCTTCATCGCCTCGTCGGGGGCCGTGATGGACCTGGCCATGGACATCGCCGCCAGCATGGACGAGATCAAACGCAAGCACCCGGGCATCGGTTTTCTGGAACACACCCGCTCGGGACTGCGCGTGGGCCGGGCGGTCATCGGCACCATGACCACCACCTTGCTGCTGGCCTACTCGTGCAGCCACATCACCATGTTCATGCTCTTCATGGCCAAGGGCATGCCGGCCGCCAACATCCTCAACGCCCCCTTCGTGGCCGCCGAGGTGCTCAACATCCTGGTGGGCAGCTTCGGCCTGGTCACGGTGGCGCCCTTTACGACCCTGGTGGCCGGGCTGCTCTACCGGCTGACGGAAAAACAAAGCGAACCAGTGCCAAAATCCGTTTTCAGAACATTTGCTAAGCTTCAACCAGAAACGCCGACCATGCGGAGCAAGTGCGAATGAATTTCTATCCACTCTTGGGTCAAATCGATAGTCTTGATGGCAATGAAATGCCCTTGGAGGATATACTCGAGATCCAGGGTCTGCTGGACCGTCGGATAGATCAATAGGCCCGAACACTTATGGTAGGTGGGGCCTATTGCTTCAATGTTCTTCAGGTATGCAAAAAGCTGATATAGGTTGGCTGAGTGTAGTTTTTCGCCATAGTGCTCCAAGAGGGCCTTTTTATAATACTTTGCATCGATGATCAGGTGCCTATCCGGTGTCGCCAAGGAGATGTCCGTCGTCATAACAGGCAGATAACGGGCATCCTCCGGACGAGTCGCCTGGCCATCCCAATGTATTTGCTGGGCGCCAAAAACGCGGTAGCCTGGGTGAGCCCCTTCCAATTCGATTTTATAAAAGTTCCGAAGAAAATCCTCGAAAAGCCGGGGCATTCGCTTTTCATCGCGGATAAAGTCACGGAATTTGGATTCTCCGGCGTTTTGGGATACCAGACAGTAATTGTATATTATTTCGCAAACATCAATTAGAAACCCATAGAATGCATTGTTGCGATGCAGTTGGACCCTGGCGAAGACATCCGCGGACAGGTTGATGGCGTCAATCACACGCAGGCGCCGGTTGAGGTCTGATAGACCTCCCCGGAGTGACGGATCGATATCCGGATGGCTGACCAAATGATATATGGTTGTCTTCAAAATGCGATTATGCAGAACCTGGTAATCGAGTTCGTCATATTCACAGCACACCGTGCCGGTGGCCTCTAACATGCGCTTGACGCCGTTTCCAAAAAGGAGTTTGCCCCGAGGGCATCGTGTTTCTTCCCGAAAACGGTGGTAGCCGCGATCGAGTCCCTGCTTGAGCAAGCGCTGTGTACCGCTGAGAATGATTCTGGAAAACAGATTGATCAGTTTTGTTTCGCAATCGGGGGAAACTTCCACAAGGGAAGCCTCCTCCAATCGGTTCCATGCATACAATAGAAGATAATAAAGGTTTTTGATTGGAATTCGAGTAACGGGATCGATCATGCTTTCAGAACCTCGATATACTCTTGAGCTTTCTCAGGTGCATCGAACCAGTACTCGCGAAGCAAAGGGGCAATTTCATAATCGACGATATCACTATACCATTTCTCATCATGAGGCCTGCCATCATGGTCTGGGTAGAAATAGCTGTGCCCGATACGAAACCCCGGCCCTAAAGTCTTCGTCTCCACGGCGATGATGCTATTCAATCGCTGCAAACGATCATTGATGCGCGTTACCAGCATTTCGGGGACACCAAGATATTCCAGTGCGTTGGTGAATTTGGGATTCCCGAAGGCCGGTTCGATATCGATAATCCGGAACCGCCTCCTGAGAGCATAGTCCACCAGGGCCAGGGATCGATCAGCGGTGTTCATTGTCCCAATCAGATAAAGATTGGGCGGTACCGTAAATGTTTCTTCCTGGGAGCGGGAATAGGCCAACGGTAGGGCGTAGGTACCTCGTTTATCCGGTTCAATCAGCACCATCAACTCTCCGAAGATCTTTCCAAGGTTACCGCGGTTGATTTCATCAATAAGAAAGAAGTACTCATTTTCAGGATCGCTCGCAGCTTTCTTGCAAAAGTCGTGAAAAATGCCGTTCTTTAAATAAAAGCCGCCGCCTTCGATAGGCCTGAACCCCTGAATAAAATCCTCATAGGAATAAGACTGATGGAACTGCACCATCGCTAAACGCTTTCCATCGCGTCGCTCCATGATGGCCCAGGCGACGTGACGCGATAGAAATGTCGTAACCGTTCACGGGGTAGCCTAAACGCCCCTTATTACGATTCGTAACCAATTGAAATTGCGGCGAAATTAAATTCGTTCATAAATAATTGAAATGATTATAATTTCCGCTAGATTTCTAGTTCT
>JAKAFO010000397.1 GCA_021819735.1 Deltaproteobacteria bacterium | reverse complement strand
TGCTCGAGTCCGAGCTGTTCGGCCATGTGCGCGGCGCCTTCACCGGTGCCATCTCGGACCGGGCCGGCCTTTTCCGGGAAGCCCACGAAGGCACGCTCTTCCTGGATGAGATCGGCGAGCTGGACATGAGCATGCAGGTCAAGCTGCTGCGGGTGCTCCAGGAACGCAAGGTGCGCCCCGTGGGATCGGATCGCTTCTATCCGGTGGACGTGCGCATCATCAGCGCCACCAACCGCAATCTTGCGGCCCGCGCCCAGCAGGGCCAATTCCGCCTGGATCTCTACTACCGGGTGGCGGTGATTCCCCTGGCCATTCCGCCCCTGCGGGAACGCTCCCAGGACATCCTCCGGCTGGCGGGCCACTTCATCGACAAGCACCAGAAAAGAGACCGCCGCCATTTGAAAACGCTCGACCTGGCCACCCGGCAACTGTTGGAGCAATACCCCTGGCCGGGCAACATCCGTGAACTCGAGAACGCCATCGAGCACGCCCTGGCGATGAGCCGGGAAAGCGAAATCACCCCGGCGTGCCTACCGTTGCACCTCTTGTATCCGCAAACGCCGGCCTCGGCCACGGCCGATCGAGTCGACCTTGCGGCCACCCTGGACGTAAAAACCAAAAGACGAGAGCGGGAGCATCGCGCCATCGCCGAGTCTCTTTTAAAGCATGAAGGCGACCTGGGGGCCGTGGCCGAGGAGTTGGGCATATCCCGGGTGACGTTGTGGCGGAGAAGAAAGAACTGGATGGACACCATTTAGGAATTGCGAAGCACCGATTCAGTACCTTCCCTAATTGCTCGCATAGCTTTAATATAGTAGGTGTTTCACAAGCTTCGTTTTTTTCGCTTTGTTTCGCATTCGGATTTTTTTTATTATGTTCGATCGGCTGAAGTGTAAATGCAAGAGTCGACATATGAAGAACCGACTGCGAACAATTTGATTCACATCTTAATGCTTCAGGGGGGGGGAGATTATGCGTTTGTTTAAAAGTCAAATCATCGTATTGCTGGTTTTATCAATGGTCACCTTTTTCGGTTACGGTTGTGACACCGGCAGCAGTAGCAGCGGCAGCAGCAGTGGCAGCAGCAGCAGCGGCAGCGGTCCCGTTCCAGGTGGCCGTGTTTGTACAGAAAATGGCGGCAATGTCAGCGGCACTTCCGACACCGAGCTGAAGTTCCCCTGCAACATATCCCGACCCACCGGCGCCACGACCCTGACCAGCGGCTATACAGGGACACTGAGCCAGGTTCGCTGGTTGGCGGACGATCTTGCCGAGGCAGGGTATGTGGTTCTGTCATTTACTCCGACCAATACACTGGGTATGGTGAGCGGTTGGCGAACGGCCCATAAAAATTGCGTTTCAAGGCTTCAAACCCTGAATACAAGTCATTCCGTGCTGCGCGGTAAGATCGAGAAACTGTCCACCAACGGTCACTCCAAGGGCGGCGGCGGCTCATTGTGGGCTTCATCCGAGCTGCGCGGTACCTTGGCGACCACAGTGGGTATGGCGCCTTACCAGGAAGGGTTTAGCGATTCCACCCTGAGAACCATTACCGCCGCAACATTAATCCAGGCCGGCTCCAGCGACACCCTTGCAAGCAGCTCCATGACACGGGGCGAGTACAATGGTGTGGGCGCCACTAACAAATGTTATGCGACCTACTCCGGTGGCCATATGATGTTTGCTAGCTCGAGCCCATCGGTAAGCAGGGACACCATCGCCTGGATGGGTTATTACATGTACGGCATAGGCAGTCCGCCCAGCAATTGCAGTGGCGGCAGCAGCAGCGGCGGTTGTAATTAAGCGCTAAAAACAGAGTTCGGCCAAAAGCTGACTTTGTATTTGTTCACACTTTTCGATTCAGGTAACGATCCCGAATTGCGCATATAGCGGTTCGGGATCGTTTTTTTAGCGGCATATCGAACAACCCCATCAACATTTAAAATGAAGCTTATTCCACCGCGCCGGTCATCCACGGCGGCAATACCGCGGAAAGTTCGAGCAGCGGGGTCCAGAAAAGACATTTGTGTTCGGCGACGAAGCCGGTGGTCATGGCCGGCATGGGCGGCACCAGCGACAGGATGTTGTCGTTGCCGGCGACATAAGGCGACCAGGAGGGCAAGCCGTTGCGGTTCGGATCTCCGGTTCGGGCGAACTGCGTCCAGTACGCTTTCATGGCATCCGCCAACTGCTGCTGGTCGGCGTCCAGCACGGCCGGGCCGAGGTCGTGCGCGTGCCCCTGGGCCTGGGGGAAAAGATACGGCAGCTCGCTGCCGTGGGTGGCGCCGTAGGTGAAACTGTCGATGGGCGGCAAGTACACCTGGGGCGCATTCGCGTCGCTGAATTCGTAGACGTACGTATCGACCTGCTTGGATAGTGCCCACTCGATGACAAAGCCCATGCAGCTCAATCCGGAGTCGCCGAACAGGGTGGCGAACGCCAGATCGGGATTGGCATAGTCGCCGGCCGGATAGGCCGCGAGCACCATGGGTTTGGCGATGGGGCCATAGACGCTCTTTACGACTTCCGGATAGGCGTCCGCGGTAATCGGGCCATCGGCCAAATCGTAGCTATACGCAATGAACATGCGCCCCTCGTCATGGTTGGTGCCGATGAGGACCGGCACGCGGTTGAGCGCGCCGTTGCGAATGGCGATCAACGGCTGCTCGGGCAGGATATCGCCGCCGACGTTAGGTCCCCACATGAGCAGCGACCCAATGGAGGTTCCCGTGGCGCTGTCTTGCGCGGCCAGCAACTCCGCAACCGTTCGCTTGCGCAGGCATCCGGCCGCCGCCGTGGTGCATCCCATGCCCTTGGCGAGTTTGTACCCCGCGGCATCCGCATCGCGCTGGGTGGGCCACGCCAGGCGATAGCCTCCGCTCTCGACGATGGCCCGCTGGAACAGGCCGGCCGCCGTGGGCGAGGCCAGATGGGTGAGGATGCTCAGCCCGCCCGCCGATTCGCCGGCCACGGTCACGTTGCGCGGGTCGCCGCCGAAGGCCTGGATATTATCCCGGACCCATTGCAGCGCAAACTGCTGGTCCATCAGGCCGTAGTTGCCGGAGCTGTCATCCGCCGACTCGCGATCCAAGGCCGGGTGGGCGAGGAAGCCGAATATGCCGAGGCGATAGTTGAGGGTGACGACGATCGCGTCGCCGGCCTGGACCAGGGCCGAACCATCGTAGTCGGCACCTTGTCCGGAGACGAAATCGCCGCCGTGAATCCACACGATCACGGGCAGCGATGGCCCGCCTTGCCGCGGGGCGTAGACGTTCAGCGACAGGCACGCTTCGTTGCAGCTCGCCGGCCCGAAAAAATTCGGCGATTGCGGACAGGCCGGGCCGGGTTGCGATGCGTCGCGCACCGTCGTCCACGGCCGCGGCGCCTGGGGCGGCCGCCAGCGCAGCGCGCCGGTCGGCGGGGCGGCGTAGGGAATGCCCAAGAATTCACGGACCGATCCGTTCAGCACCCCCTGCACAGGCCCCGAGCGGGTCCGGACGATGGTGCCGTCCGCGGTGTCCGCCGATATCGCCGGTGGCAAACTCAAGGCCGTAAATGCCAATCCGAGACCGATGGCCGCGCCAAGTCCGGCAGCCCCAATGCGGCGGCCCAGCCGACCGCCCCACCCTTTCAATACAGCAGCGATAGACATAACTCCCCCTCTCTTATGATTCCTCCAAAGCCCACCCGCGCGCCCGTGGGCGGCGGTGTCGCAAAAAGATTCTTTCATTGAACGAAGCATGCGGTCGTATGGGGTGTCATCCCCAGGAGGTGAATCGACTGAATCGGAGTATACTGAAATCGAAGGGATTCAAATAGAGCGGCGCGCGCCAAAAAGGGAACAGCATGCGACAGTTCTACCGCCCATAACGCTTTCGGTAGGCGCTGGGCGACACTCCCGCCCAGCGTTGGAAGGCCCGCGCGAAGCTGCGGCGGTCGGAAAAGCCGAGCTTGTCGCAGATTTCATCGATGGTGAGACGCCTGGATTTTAGATCCTGGTCCGCCATTTGAAAAAGGATCTGATCGCGAAAACGAACCCAGCTCGTATCGCGCTTGGCCAGGCGGCGCTGCAAGGTGCGCGCGCTCATATGAAGTGCTTCGGCCACACGTTCCAACGGGGCGTGCAGAAGGTCGGCGCGGAGGGCCAACAGCCGTTTAATGTCCTGGATGGGGTCATCGCCGAGGGGCGAATCGGCCACTTGCTGATCCAAAATATGGGCTGCTTGTTTGCGCAGTTCCGGAAATCGGCCCGGCAAGGGAATATCGGCCAGGGCGCGATCATAAATCAAGGCGTTGTCCGGCGCGTTGAGCACGATGGGGCAGCCGAAGAATTTAGCA
>JAKAFO010000396.1 GCA_021819735.1 Deltaproteobacteria bacterium | reverse complement strand
GCGTGAGCGGTTCGGGCAAATCGAGCCTGGTCAAAGGCACGCTCTTTAAAGGCGTGCACCAATTGCTGCGCCAAAAGAAAATCGCGGCAGAAGTCTGCCGGGAGATCACCGGCTGGGAGGCCTTGACCCGCGTGCTGGAGGTGGACCACACCCCCATCGGCCGCACACCGCGCTCGGTGCCGGCCTCCTACGTGGGCTTTTTGACCGAGATCCGCAGCCTCTTCGCCCAGACCCCCGAAGCGCGCAGCCGCGGTTACGGCCCCGCGCGCTTCTCGTTCAACGTGGACGAGGGGCGCTGCCCGGCCTGCAAGGGCCAGGGCCGGCCCAAGGTCGAGATGGCCTTCCTGCCCGATGTCTACGTGCCGTGCGAGGTGTGCGCCGGCCGCCGCTTCAACGCCGAAACCCTGGCCGTGCGCTACAAGGGCAAAACCGTGGCCGAGGTCCTGGCCATGACCTTTGCCGAGGCCCTGCAATTCTTCTCGGCCATTCCGCGCCTGCGCCAGGCTCTCCAGTTCGTGTGCGACATCGGCCTGGGCTACCTGCAGCTCGGCCAACCCAGCCCCACCTTGTCCGGCGGCGAAGCCCAGCGCATCAAGCTCTCCAAGGAGATGGCCCAGCGGCCTGCCGGGCCCACCCTCTATATTCTCGACGAACCCACCACCGGCCTGCACCCGGCCGACGTGCACCTGCTCATCGATGTTCTCCAGAACCTGGTGGACCAGGGCCACACCGTGGTGGTCATCGAA
Organism: Deltaproteobacteria bacterium; assembly: GCA_021819735.1. Taxonomy (GTDB): domain Bacteria; phylum Desulfobacterota; class Desulfobacteria; order Desulfobacterales; family Desulfosarcinaceae; genus Desulfatitalea. The sequence goes on along the minus strand of JAKAFO010000396.1, from coordinate 3,595 downwards.
CACAACCTGGAAATGATCCAGGCCGCCGACTACATCATCGACCTGGGCCCCGAAGGCGGCGCTGCCGGCGGCCGGGTGGTGGCTTGCGGATCACCGGCGGAACTGCGTGCCAACATTGGCAAGTCCCACACGGCGAAGTATTTGAAAATGCAATCGATCCATTGAGGATAGGGAAGCCCGCGCCTCGAAATTTTCTATTTGACAAGTATGCGCTCACTTACCTATAAAGAAAGTAAATGCAGACTTACCTATCAGGAAAACATGCTCAATTCACTTCACAAGGAGACTCACAATGCAGATCTTGATGCAGATCGTTTACACCCTTCTCGCTGCCGCCGCCTTGATCGGAATTAAAGCGCTGGACTTGCCCGTGCTGGTGACCGTCCTCCTGGTCGCTGCAACCGTCATCTTGTGCATGCTCCTGTATTCCGGTGTGGGTTTCAAAAAGAAATCCTCCAACTGTTCCTCTTCTTGAGGACGATCTTTCCCTGTACGCTCTGTACGCACCTGCTCCGCGGATTCTAGTTGATTACAGGATATACGGCAGGCGGGTGTAGGTCATGGCCCTGGCGATCTGGACTTTTGCGATCATGTTACCCTGGTGCCCGACAACAGGTCGCGTTACCGGGCATGTACGACAGGTAAGCAATTCGCTGCGAAGACCGACGGCACCCTGGCACTGCGTGAATAAGCCGGGATGACGTCGAGCAGCGCCAGAGGGCGACCACCGGCCGCTCCTGCAGATCCTGCACCCGTCGTGACTCACACGCACGGCAGGGCTGGCGCTTGATTTCCTGCTTATGATCGATTATTTGTGAGTAGGCTTTGTTTCAACAGCTCACACATAACCATGATCGTAGGGAGTGCAGGATCATCGGCACCGCCAAGAAGAAAACCGAAGTCAGGCAACAGCAGATCATCGACGCCGCAAGGATGCTCATTTTTAAATCCGGCAGCGAGCATCTGACGGTGAAGAATATCGCATCCGTGGTGGGCATCACCGATGGAGCGATCTACAAGCATTTTAAAAGCAAAAAGATGATTCTCTCTTTTCTGCTGGATTACATCCGTAACGCCTTGCTGGCCGATATTTCGCTGGGAAAACTTGGCGCCGGTCCCACGACGATCGAAATGATCGAAAAGACCATCGAGACCCAATTTTCCGATCTCGATCTGCGCAAGGGCATATCCTTCCAGGTCATCGCCGAAATCATCAGCCTGGGTGACAAGGACCTGAACAATCAGGCCGAACAGACCATCCTGCTATACATCTCCGCCTTGAAGGCGCTGCTCGCCAAGGGCGTCCATGATGGCGCCGTGCGGCCGGACATCGATACCGAAGCGGCCGCAACGCTCCTGTTCGGACTCATCCAGGGAGCAGTCAGCATCTGGACGCTGAGCAACGGCGGTTTCAAACTCAAGCAAAAGTTCGCCGATCTCTGGCGAATCTACCGAGAATCAATCGTTCTCCGCTGATTCCTGGGCATCACCCCCAAGCATGGGCAGTTGGACGACGCCCTGGCGCGCCCGGCGGCCGATGTCTTTACCCGCTGCGTGCGCAAATGCAGTAACATCATCATCGTCGGCCTGCCCGAATAGGTGGAAATCCAAAAAGCCAGGTCCATTGCCGCGGAATTAAAGGAGTAGGATATGGCAAAGTTATCGAAATTCGATGCAGCGGATTATTTGGATAGTGAGGAGACCATCGCCGAATATCTGACCGCTGCACTTGAAGACGAAAATCCGGATGTGTTTTTGACGGCTGTATCCGATGTTGCCAAGGCGCGCGGCATGGCCGCGATCGCCAAACGCACGGGGCTGGGTCGTGAAAGTCTGAACAAGGCGCTATCCCCCGGCGCAAAACCGCGTTACGGCACCATCATTAAAGTCCTGCATGGACTGGGCGTAAAGCTCACGGTGACGGTTTGAGTGCATTTGGATAGGGTATCCATGGACGGCATGGATACCCTATCTATTTTGGGCTTGATGCGGAGAGCGCGTTAACCGGACGCTATTGCTTTACCAGTTCCACCCGCCGGTTCTTGGCCCGGCCGGCATCGCTGTCGTTGGAGGCCGCTGGCGCGGTGGGGCCGGCGCCGAAGGGCAGCAAGCGGTCCGCGGCGATGCCGTGCTGGGCGGTCAGGGCTTTGACCACGGCGGCGGCTCTGTCCTTAGACAGTTTGATGTTGTAGTCAAAGGCGCCGGCATTGTCGGTGTGGCCGACCACATAGAGTTTCAATTTGGGGTCGGATTGGAGCAGTTTGGCGATCTCTTTCAAGGCCGGCTCGGACGACGGTTTGACCTCGGATTTGCCGGTGTCGAAGTAGATCCCATAAACGGCGGCCTTGCCGGTATCATGAATGCTGCCGGCCAGGCTGGCGGCGTCGGCCACCACCGCCTGGGTCATGAGCTGCTTTTCGATGATGTTCACCGTGTACATCCCGTTGCTGGCCCCGAAGACCTCGGCCCAAATCTCGGCGTCGTCGCGGGTCACTTTCAAGGTAACGTACTGGGTGCCGCCGTCCTCCCACTCGTAAAGCGTTTGTCCGCCGATGGCCTTGGCCGCATTGATATAGTTGCGGGTGATCTGCAGGCCGCTGGGCAGGGTGATACCCTCGTTGGCGTAGTAATTGACCTGGTAGTGGCGGCCTTCCACGGTTTGCTTTTGGCCGGAGCCGACGGTGAACTCGAAACGGTCGAACTCGATCTCCTGGGCATTATAGATATGGAAGTTGGGCATACGGGAGAAAACGGGGGGATCCTTGGTGCCTTGGGCGTCGTTGGGATCGCTGGCGGCCAGGGCCCAACCGGCGGTGTAGAACAACGTGATGAGGACGATGAGGCTTGCGAATCGACGCGTCATGAACAATCTCCTTTTTCGGTAAGTAGCGATGTCGACGGATGACTCGCGCATTCTCTGCTACAACTTGGCAGTGTTGTCAAGATTCGCGCTTTCTGGCGCCTTTATTGACATCTCACCGTTTTTTTGAAATATTTTGCCACTTGAAAACTCGACATCCATTTCCAGGGGAGGCTTGGGCGCCTTGCAGCGTAAACTATTGTTTCTATTTTTACTGTTGACCGTCGCGCCGCTAACCGGCTGCGTTGGGCTTATCTATCCATCCATATCGGCGGACTACAACCAGACCCTTCAGATGTACGAGGCCGGCGGACCATACGAGAAGGTGATTCGGGCTTGCGTCCATGGTCGCAAAGATGTCAGCGCCTTCGCGCGGCGATGTCCCGAGGGGTCGCCCTGCCGTCAAAAAGAAAATCCCGGAGATCTCAGTGGCTTTACCAGCGGGTATGACTATCTGGAGGCTGCTTCGTATTTCAAGCTGGGAGAGATTCAGAAGGCCTACGACCTGGCCGCGAGACCTGAAAACGAATACCGGAAGCCGATGCGCAACCTGCTGGCTTCCATTCACCTGGCCCGGGGCGATAGTGAAAAAGCGGCCCGGGAGTATTTCTATCTTTTGCTGCTCGGGGACCAGGAGGGCGCGGCGCTGTTGTTGCCGCCCCTGGAGGCGAGCCTGGACCGACAGGCGCTGAACCACCGGACGCCCCACTTGCTGAACCTGCGCGCGGCGCGCTT
>JAKAFO010000068.1 GCA_021819735.1 Deltaproteobacteria bacterium | reverse complement strand
CGGCATCCATATCGGCTAGCCGTCAAACGAGGAGCAAACCATGTTCGCAACCACCATGGCCGGCGGTCAGATCGCCTCCACGGCGCCGGATGTCTGCAAAACCGTGGTCGGCACGGCCACGGTGCCCATGCCCTACCCGGCCACCGGCATGCCCTCGGGCGCCATGCCGGTCACCAAGAAGGTCTTTATCGTCAACGCCCCGGCCCTCAACCGGATGTCCAAGGTGAATCCCACCATGGGCGACCAGCCCGGCGCCTCCGGCGGGGGCGGCGTGGTGTCCAATGCCATCATGGGCCCCATCGAATACCTCAGCGCCAGTCCCAAAGTGTTTCTGGAAGGGGTCCCGGCCGTGCGCCTCGGCGACAGCGTGACCATGAACAACCGCAACACGGTCGGCGTCAACGGGCTGCCGAGCCAGACCAAGGTGATGCTGGGGTGAGGCGCCGATTTCTTTTTGCGGTTTATCGAACCTTCCATTATTGTGGATAGCCGAGCGCCACACGATTTTTGGAATCGATGTGGTAAATATTCGTTTTCTCCTGCAACAAGACGGCAGACCACGACAAAATGAGACGAAAACGGAGGGCACCATGACGACTCGTACGGTGGAAAAGCATCCGGCGCCGACAATGCATCGCATTGCCTGGCTGACGCTGATCGCGCTGCTGTTGATGGCCATGCCGGCCTGGGGCAAGTCCAAGGCGGCGGAACAAAAAGAGGTCAAGAAAATGGCCGGCGAGATCTTGGCCGAACTCTATAAGGTCCAACCTTCCGCTAAAAAGGTGGTCCAAGGTGCCGCCGGCTATGCGGTGTTCGGCAACTTCGGGATGAAAATCTTTGTGGCCGGGGGCGGCAGCGGCAGCGGCCTGGCCTACAACAACAAGACCAAGCAGACGACCTATATGAAAATGGTGGAGATTCAGGCCGGCTTGGGCATTGGCATCAAGAAATTCAAGCTGGTGTGGGTCTTCGAAACCCAGCAACTGCTGGACCAGTTCGTCAACTCCGGATGGGAACTGGGCGGGCAAACGACGGCCTCGGCCAAGATGGGCGACAAGGGCACCGGTGTGACCGGCGCGATGTCGGTCTCACCGGGTGTGTGGCTGTTTCAGCTCACCAGTGACGGACTGGCCTTGGAGTTGACCGCCAAAGGGACCAAATACTACAAGGACGGCGATCTGAATTGAACCTCACCGGCAAAGTGGCCCTGGTATTGGGCAGCGTCAAAGGCATCGGCAAGGCCGTCGGCTTGGATCTGGCCCGGGCCGGGGTCAAGGTGGTCTACACCTGGCACGATTGGCCCGAGAGCGTGGAAAGCCTGGGCCGGGAGGCGGCCGCGGCCAACCCGGAACATCTGATCGTCCCTATCGATCTGCTGGACACCGGCGCCATCGACGGGCTGCTGCGCCAAACGATCGAGCGCTTCGGCCGCCTGGACATCCTGATCAACAATATCGAGCGCGGCGGCATGCCGGTGGTGCACGGGGCCTATACCCGTGAGCAGTGGGACCTGGAGCTGGGCACCACCTTGCGCGCCAAGCAGTGGGTTTTTTCGGCGGCCCTGCCCTTTCTCAAGCGATCGGGCGCGGGCGTGGTCGTCAACTTCTCTTCCATCGCGGCCCTCGTGGGCCGCAGCGGGCCGGCCGCCTATCTCTTCAATGAAGGCTATAGCGCCGCCAACCGGGGCATCGCCCTGCTCACCGAAACCTGGGCCCGGCTGGGCGCACCCGAGGTGCGCGTCAACGAAATCATGCTGGGCATCTGTGAGACACGTCACGCCGAGGGCACGCGCGGCTGGGGATTGCTCAGCGAGCCCCAGCGGCAGGCCATCGTGGCGCACACCCTGCTGGGCCGCACCGGGCGCTTGGACGATGTGACGGCCGCCGTGCGCTTTCTGGTCTGCGATGCCCCCTTCATGACCGGCAGCATCATCCGCCTGGACGGCGGTTATGTGCTGGGCGGCGAGCCGATCGCGCCCATGCCCAAAGGGGTCGTTTAGGCTTTTCTCCCAAGCGGCCCGGCTTAATTGCAGCCGCTACTACTACTACTGCTGCTGGAACCGCTGCTGCTGCCGCAGCCCGAGCTGGAACTGCTGCTACTGCTGGAGCTGCTGCTCGTACTGCTACTGCTGCTCGAACTGCCGCTGGACGGCTGGTTGGCGTTGCGCTTGGCATAGAGCGTGTCTTTGACAAAGCCCCCCATTTCACCTTCACCCACGCGCAAACGCCAGTCCGACCAAAACATGGGCGGTCCCCAGTCGGTACTGGCGACCCAGGCGGTCCAGCTCACGCCGTTTTGTTCCATGAAGTTGACCAGCGGCTGGCCGTAGGCGCTGATGGTGGCGTTGTCTTCGTAGTAGTTGCTCTGGCTGAAGCCCCACTCGGTCATGATCAGCGGATGCTTGGCCGCCGTCGTGGCGATCTGATCCTTGTACCACTGGTATTTCCAGTGGCTGGGATAGGTGTGCACGACGTAGACGATGTTGCCGCCGCTGATGGGGCTGTTGACGGTGGGGACCAGAATCTGATCCCAACTGGGCGACCCCACCAGAACCAGGTTTTTGGGCGCCGCTGCGCGAATGGTGTTGGTCCAGCGCTGCATATAGGTTTTCACTTCGGCCCACTTCTGGTCGTCGGTGCCGGCGGTGGTGTTGATCGGCTCGTTGAAGATCTCGAACATCACATGGCTGTCGTTGGCGAACTTGGGCGCCATGTAGGACCAGAAGCGGTCCACGTAGGAGACGTTCTTGGCGATGTCGTCCACATAGTGCAGGTCGATGATGGCGTAAAGATCCTTTTGCTTGCAGTAGTTCACCACCGGCCGCAGCAGTGTGTTGTAGTAATCGTCGCTGCCGGGGGTAAAGGTGCGGGGCGGGTCGTAGTCCGGCGGGGTGATGGTCAGGCGCAGGATTTTGGGGTACCAGCCCGGCGAGTTGCCCTGGGTGTCGTTCTTGTTGGTGACGCGGTCGATGACCGCATTGACCCCGCCGTACCACGCTTCCTGGGCCCCCAGGTCGATGAGCGAGATGCCCCGCAGGACCACGGTGTTGCCGGCCGGGTCCTTGATTTTGTTGCCCTCCACGTGCAGCCAGGGGGTTTCGGCCCACACGGAACCGCCCCACAGCGCCAGCAGCAGGGCCAAGCAATAGATCTTGCGCCAGGAATTCATCTGGTGGTCTCCTTTCGGAACTGAATTTTAAGGACAAGGAGAAGAAATATCCGGGAATGGATCGAACGCCTATTGCGTATCAACAGGCGCTTCGGCCGGTCAACCTATTTTCGGGATAGGAAAAGCCTATGCGGCTTGGCCGCGGATCAAAGCAGGCGGTGGAAAATTCGGCGCCGACATCAGCGCTTCGGGCGGATGCGGGGGGTCGCGATGCCGAACACGAAGAGCCGAATCCAGTCGAACCCGAAGGCCAGCAGCGCCGCTTCGTCCTTGCGAATCTTCTGCACCAGGGCCGGCGCGACCCGGTAGCGCTTCAAAAAAGTGCTGCCGAAGAGAAACTCCCGGAAGCGGTCAAGGTTGTAAGCGGCCATGAAGGCCATCTTGGCCTTGGGGCCGTGGGGGCCTTCGAGGCCCCAGGGATCGTCGCGAAACAGGCGGCGCACTTCGGCCCAGGCCATGGTCAGAGGGTGGTAAGCCTCGGCCTCCTGCTCCTGGATGTAGTCCTTTACGGTCAGGGCGCGCTCCTCGCCGGGGCCCAGGCAGAGCGCCGGCGGCCGCAGGAAGTAGACCGCCTCGGTGCGGCCGCTGGCCGCATCGAAATGCGCCCCCTGCTCCAGGGGGAAAAGCCGGCAGGTGTGGGGTCGATCGGCATACACCCGGCAGCCCTGGGAAGTTAAAAAGGGACAAGGCGCCTGGTCGCCGGCGGCCATGCGCAGCACCACTTCGGGAAAGTGGTGGCCCTCGCGCAGCACGACGTCCACATAGCTTTCGATGAATTGGTCGGACGAGATGCCCAGATTGCGCTTCAAACGCAACACGTCGTAGGGGTAGACAAACAGGTTGAGATTGTGGCAGCAGCGGTTGAAGCAGGCCAGTTGCGCGTGGCAGCGAAAGCGGAAGGTGTCGTCCGGACCGATGGGGCGTCCGGCCACCGGTTGCTTCTGGGGATCGTCAATATATTTCATGGTCGCTCGCTTGGCCGTCCGGCAAGGCCGGCTGCTCGATCACCATCTGGGCGATGGTCATCCGGATTTTGGCGCCAAATCCCAGCCGGCGGCGCAACTCCCGCTCCAGCTCGGCCAGGGCCGAATACAAAGGGGTGCGATCCAGAAGCGGTTGGGCCGCTGCGCCGCACTGGCGGTCGAAATCGCCGCACCCCGGACCCGCCTGGCGCCGGCCGTCGGGCCGCCGCAAGAGATGGGGGATGCCGTGCAGCCGGCAGATCATGGGCCGATGGGCGTAGAGCAGGCAGCGCCCCTGCGCGTTGAGCGGGCACATGACCGGCTCCGGCGGCGCGGCCGCCAGGCTTGCCGCCACCTGGGCGGCCCGGGCCGCGATGCGGCCGCGCTCGTCGGCGGCCAAGGCGTTCAAGCCCTGGCGCAGGTAAAGGTGCTCCACCAGCGTGTGGTGGTAAAAACGGGTGCGGCAGCAGTTGTCGTCGCACCCCCGGCATACGAAGCCGTGGGCGACGGCCGCCCGCTCGTAGTCGGCGTCCATGGCCGCGAAAAGCCGCGCCAGGGCTTCGGTGGCCCAGGCGCAAGAAGATTTCTGATATTCGGAAGCGATCGGTGCGGTCATCGAGGGTATCCCGTCATTATCGCATTTGGGCCGGGAAGAAGATGCGGGCATAGAGCGACAGGGCGTAGCGGTCGGTCATGCAGGCCAAAAGGTCGCACACCAGGCGCTCCTTGGAAACGGAACGCTCCGCAAGGTCCGGCAGCCGCATGTTGGCCAGTTCGTCGGCCAGCACTGTCTCGTTGTCCAGCAGGTAGGCGAAGAGTTCGGACATGATCTTCTTGGCTTTGACAAATTCGTTGTGCACCACCGGCGAGCGGTACACGTTGTCGTAAAGGAACTGCCGCAGCTCGGTCATGGCGCCGAACACGGTGTCGCTCATGTTGAGCTCCAGTTGGCCGTTGCGGAGGCGCGTCCGGTCGATGAGATCGGTCATCATGGTGTTGATGCGCTGGTCGTGGGTGGGCCCCAGCACCCGCAGGCACACTTCGGGAATATCGGTCTCCCGGATCACGCCGCTGCGGATGGCATCATCCAGGTCGTGATTGAGATAAGCCATGATGTCGGCCACGCGCACCACCCGGCCTTCCATGGTGGCGGGCAGCTCCTGGGGATCTTCGGGCATGATTTTGCCGTAGCCCTTGGAGTGCTTGACGATGCCGTCGCGCACCTCATAGGTCAGGTTCAACCCTTGGCCGCCGTTTTCAAGCATCTGGACCACCCGCAGGCCCTGGGCCTGGTGGGAAAAGGCCGGCGAAAATATTTCCTTGAGCACCATTTCGCCGCCGTGGCCGAAGGGCGTGTGGCCCAGGTCGTGGCCCAGGGCGATGGCCTCGGCCAGATCCTCGTTCAAAAACATGGCCCGGGCGATGGTGCGGGCGATCTGGGCCACCTCCAGGGTGTGGGTCAAGCGGGTGCGGTACTCGTCGCCCGACGGGTTGAGGAACACCTGGGTCTTGTGCTTGAGACGCCGGAAGGCATTACAATAAAGGATGCGATCTTTATCCACCTGGAAGGCGGTGCGGATGGGACAGGCCGCTTCGGCGGTTACCCTTCCCTGGGATTCGGCGCTGCGACAACCATGGGGTGAAAGAAAATTTGCTTCGCGCTTTTCGAACTGCTCACGTAGTGTCATGACTCGCCATACCGCCCAACGGACCGCTTCAACCCGGCCCCATTCGGCGGGGGCCGCCCTTAACAGCATCGGCCCTGTGTGGTATAGCCTTTAGCAGGCTGTTGAAAATGCTCGTTCAAAACGAGCGTTATTCCGTATCCCATAATACAGCCCCAGGCAACGGTTTTCCTTATTAGGAATTGGGCAAGGCGGCAATCCGGTATGAATGACCATCATCTCATCTTAGGGCAACTGACCGATTTCATCACCGACCGCACCATCGACGACACCCACGATGAGCGTTACCGCCAGAAGATCGCCCGCTTGCTCGTGGCGCAAAAGGGGTTTGCCCGGGAGCAGCTCCGCCCCAACCACCCCTTGACCATTAAGGCGGGCGCCAAAGCGGCCTGCGTCCCCATCACCTATATCGTAATGGATGGGGCCGGCCACATGGTCATGCTGGTGCATTACGGCCCGGGATCTTTGGTGACGCGCCACCGGCCGGCCCTGGCCATGTCCCGCCTGGCCGCGCCCTACCAGATCCCGGTGGTGGTGGTCACCAACGGCGAAGCGGCCGACGTTCTGGACGGCGAAACCGGCCGCCATCTGGGCAGCGGCTGGGAGGCCATCCCCTCCAGGGAGCAGTTGACCCGCCGGCTGGAGGGGTATAGATGGGAATCCCTCCCGGCCCAGCGCATTGAGATGGAAGCGCGGATTGTGATGGCCTATGAGGTGGATGATCGCTGCCCGTGCGACAGTACGGTTTGTATTATCGATGAGCGGTAAACGCCATGAACCACGAAACCAACATGCGCCACGCCCTGGCCCAGGCCCGACAAGCCCTGGACGAAGATGAATTCCCGGTGGGCTGCGCCATCCTTCTGGAGGACCGGGTGCTGGCCACGGCCCGGCGGGTCAACAGCCGGGGGCCGGTGCCCAGCGAGCTGGACCATGCCGAGATCATGGCCCTGCGCCAGGTGGAGGCCCTGGACGGAGCCCTGGACCGGCGCCGCATGGTGCTGTACGCCACCCTGGAGCCGTGCCTGATGTGCTTCGGCGCCATCCTGATCAGCGGCATCGGCACGCTGGTCTATGCCTACGAAGATGCCATGGGCGGCGGCACGGCCTGCGACCGCGCGCGCCTGCCGAGCCTCTATCGCGACAGCCCCATCCGGATCGTCGCCGGGGTGTGCCGCCGGGAGAGCCTGACCCTGTTTCAGACCTTCTATCGCCGGCCGCATATCGGCTACTGGCGCGACAGTCTGCTCGAGCGCTACACCCTGGACCAAGGGTAAGGGGAGCCGTTCGGTGCTCGGTTTAATTGGCAGCCGCCCGTTTTTCTCTTGCAATTCAGTGGCTGTTTATATATTGAAATATGCCTTTAAAAGGCAGGCTCAATAAATACCGGCTGATTTCAAAGATCTACGCGACAGCACAGCCGGTAGGGCCCTAACAACCCGGAATCGAGGAGGTGCCGGCATAGCTCAGTTTAAATCCGAAAAAGAAGATCAGGCGCAACGCACCCGTTTGAACCAAGGCATTCGTGCCCGAGAGGTGCGTGTCATTGATCCGGACGGCAATCAGCTTGGCATATTGCAGATCCGTGAGGCCCTTGCCGCTGCTTCGGGATTCGGCCTGGACCTGGTAGAGGTTTCGCCCACCGCCAAACCGCCGGTGTGCAAAATCATGGATTACGGCCGTTTCAAGTACGAGCAGACCAAGAAGCAGCATGAAGCCAAAAAGAAACAGGCCACCTTTCAGCTCAAAGAGATCAAGGTTCGGCCCAAAACCGGCGAACATGACTTGCAGACCAAGCTGGGCCACATCCGAAAGTTCCTGGAGCGCAAGGACAAGGTCAAGGTGACGGTCATGTTCCGCGGAAGGGAAATCGCCCTTTCCGACAAGGGTCGGGCGCTGCTGGAACAGATTGCAACCGAAGTCGAGCAGACCGCCGTCGTGGAGCAGCTTCCCAAGTTCGAGGGCCGCACCATGATCATGATCCTGGCGCCCAAGTAGCTTCGGATGAAATAGGTTGCGCGCGACACCTGGACAGGAACCGGCCTTCCGGCGTCCAGGGTAGGTGCGCGCATCGCTTTTTGGAGCGTTACGCGAGAACGAGCGAGCGAATGCCGGCGGAGAGCATCCGCACACGGCAGAATATAAAGAGGAGAACAGGACCATGCCCAAGATCAAAACCAACCGGTCGGCGGCCAAACGGTTTCGCAAGACCGGCAGTGGAAAATTTGCCTTTTCCAAATCGCACCACAGGCACATTTTGACATCGAAAAGCCCCAAGCGCAAACGCGGGCTGCGGCAGGCACAACTCATCTGCACCAGCGACATGAAAGAGGTGCGTCGCCTGCTGCCTAATGGATAAGGAGACAGACCATGCGTATTAAAAGAGGATTCAAGGCCCGCCGGCGCCGCAATAAGGTGCTCAAGCTGGCCCGGGGCTTCCGTGGCGGACGCAGCAAATTGTTCCGCACGGCGGCCGGCACATTGGACAGAGCGCTCAACTACGCCTTTCGGGATCGGCGCCAGCGCAAGCGGGATTTCCGCAAATTGTGGATCGCCCGCATCAACGCCGCGGCGCGCATCAACGATCTTTCCTACAGCAAGTTTATCAGCGGCCTGAAAAAGGCCAGCGTGGCCCTGGACCGCAAGGTGCTGGCCGAGCTTGCCATATCCGATCCCGCCGGCTTTTCCAAGATCGCCGCTCTGGCCTCGCAGCAGATCTAACCGGGCGTTGAAAAACCGACAAGACCCCATGGGTTCAGGGTGCCTGAAATCGGCGGCCGAGCATCGCGGCCGCCGTAATGTCGGTTTTTCAAGACCGGTCACCAGCCACAACCTTCGAAAAAGAGACCACCGTGGAGCAGAACATCGACCAATTGCGCGCGGCCGCGTTGCAAGCGCTTGAAACCGCCGCCACACCCGAAGCCGTTCAGGAAGTGAACACCAAATATCTGGGTCGCAAGGGCGTGATGACCCAGGTGTTGCGCGCGGTGTCCCAGTTGCCCGCCGAAGAGCGCCCGGCCGCGGGTCGCCGGGCCAACGAGATCAAGCAGGAGCTGGCCGCTGCGGTCGACGCCGCCCTGGCGCGCCTGGCCGCCGGCGCGGGCGCCGTGGAAGGCATCGACGTCTCCCTGCCCGGCCGCAAGAGCGCGCCCGGACCGCTGCACCCCCTGACCCAGATCGCCCAGCGCATCTGCGACATCTTCAGCCGTATGGGCTACGAGGTGGTGGAGGGGCCGGAAGTCGAAAGCGATTACTACAACTTCGAAGCCCTGAACATTCCCAAGGATCACCCGGCCCGGGACATGCAGGACACCTTCTACGTCTCCGACGACATCGTGCTGCGCACCCACACCTCGCCCACCCAGCCCCGGGTCATGGAAAAGCGCCAGCCGCCGGTGCGCATCATCGCGCCGGGCAAGGTGTACCGCTGCGACTCGGACATCACCCACACCCCCATGTTCCACCAGGTGGAAGGCTTGCTGGTGGATGAGGGTGTCTCGTTCAGCCATCTGAAGGGCACGCTGACCGCCTTCGTGCACCAGATGTTCGACACCGAGACCCGGGTGCGCTTCCGGCCCAGCTTCTTCCCCTTCACCGAACCCAGCGCCGAAGTGGATATCCTGTGCGTCATCTGCCGCGGCAAGGGCTGCCGGGTGTGCAAGCAGACCGGCTGGCTGGAGATTCTGGGTTCGGGCATGGTCCATCCGGCGGTGCTGGAAAACGTGGGTTACGACACCTCGCGCTACACCGGCTTTGCCTTCGGCATGGGGGTCGAGCGCATCACCATGCTCAAATACGGCGTGGACGACATCCGCAAGTACTTCGAAAACGACCTGCGCTTTCTGCGGCAGTTTTGATTCCAAACCTAAAGCGACGCCGGAATGGTTAGAAAATTATGAAAATTAGCTTGAGCTGGCTTCGGGAGTTTGTGCCCTGCGACCTGACGGTGGACCGTCTGGCCCACCTGCTGACCATGACCGGCCTGGAAGTGGAGGCCGTCGAAGAGCGTTATGCCTATCTGGATACGGTGGTGGTGGCCCGCATCGAAGCCGTGGCGCCCCATCCCAACGCCGACCGGCTGAAGTTGTGCACCGTCTATACCGGTTCGGCCGAATGCACCGTGGTGTGCGGCGCGCCCAATGCCGCCGTGGGCATGCTGGTTCCCCTGGCATTGCCCGGCACCCACCTGCCCGGCGGCCTGACCGTGGCCGAAGGGGTCATCCGCGGCCAGGCGTCGGCCGGCATGCTGTGCAGCCAGGCCGAACTGGGGCTCGGCGCGGACGGCTCCGGCTTGATGGCCCTGCCGCTGGAATTGGCCGTGGGCCAGCCCCTGCACAAGGCCCTGAACCTGTCCGACCCGGTCATGGAAGTCAGCCTGACTCCCAACCGCGCCGACTGCCTGAGCGTCATGGGCATCGCCCGGGAGGTGGCCGGCTTCGTGGGCACACGGGCCAAACGGCCCGCAATCAGCCTGCCCGCGGGCCAAGGCGATATCCATGCCCTGACCTCGGTCGTCATCCAATCCCCGGAACACTGCCCGCGCTATGCGGCCCGCTTGCTGGAGAACATCACGGTGGGCCCCTCGCCCTTCTGGCTCCGGGACCGCCTGCTCGCGGTGGGCTTGCGGCCCATCAACAATATCGTGGACATCACCAACCTGGTGATGCTCGAAACCGGCCAGCCGTTGCACGCCTTCGACTTCGATCGCCTGGCCGAGCACCGCATCGTGGTGCGCACGGCCGCTGCCGGCGAGCGCTTTACGACCTTAGACGGCAAGGAGCGCACCCTGGACAGCCACATGCTGATGATCTGCGATGGCCAAAAACCGGTGGCCGTGGGCGGGGTCATGGGCGGCATGAATTCCGAGATTGAAGCGGGAACCACCCGGGTGCTGATCGAAAGTGCCTACTTCAATCCCGTCAGCATCCGCAAAACCTCCAAGCGCCTGGGGCTCAAAAGCGACGCCTCGCACCGCTTCGAGCGCGGGGTGGACCCCCAGGGCACCCTGTACGCCCTGGACCGCGCCGCCCAGCTCATGGCCGAACTGGGCAACGGCCGCCTGGTGGACGGCTGCATCGATGTGCAGTACACGCTACCTGCAATCCAACCCATCGCCTTGAGCGCGGCGGCCACCAACCGCCTGCTGGGCACGGCCTTCAGCCGGGACGAGATGGCCCGCTGGCTGGAGGGGATCGAATTTAAGACCCAAGTCCAGGACACCGACACCCTGGTGGTGGCGATTCCCAGCTTCCGCGTGGACATCGGCCGGCCCCAGGATCTCATGGAAGAGGTGGCCCGCCGGGCCGGTTACGATCAGATTCCGGTCACCTTCGCGCCCCTGCCCGCGGTGACCCAGCCGGCCCCCAAGCTGTTGGTCCAGCGCCGGCGCATCCGCGAGCTGTTCACCGGCATGGGGTTCGCCGAGGCCATCACCTACAGCTTCGTGCACGCCGATTCGTGCCGCCGCCTGCGCCTGCCCGAAAGCGATCCCCGCTGCCGGCAACTGGCCATCCTCAATCCGCTGAGCGAAGACCAGACCGTGATGCGCACCAGCCTGATCCCCGGCCTGCTGGATGCCATGCAGCGCAACGTCGCGCGCCAGACCCGCAACATTCGGCTGTTCGAAACCGGCAAGATCTTCATCAGCAACGGCAGCGCCGCCCAGCCCGACGAGATCGAGATGCTGGCCGGCTTGTGGAGCGGCGACCGCGGCGAAGTTGCCTGGTACGCCAAGAGCGAGCCGTGCGATTTCTACGACCTGAAAGGTGCGGTGGAAGGCTTGCTGGAGGGCTTGCATGTGCGCCCGGTGGACTTCACGCGTCTGCCCGACGAGCAGTGCGCCTTTACCCAGCCCGGGTTCAGTGCCCAAATCCTGGTGGCCGGCGAAGCACTGGGCCTCATCGGCCAGGTGCACGCCCAAACGCTGGCGGCCTACGATCTGAAGCAAAATGCCTTTGTCTTCGAGCTGGATCTGGCGCGGCTCATGGCCCACATTTCCGACGAGCGCCAGAACCGGCCCCTGCCGCGCTTCCCATCGGTCAACCGGGATGTGACCGTGGTCGTGCGCAAAGAGCTGGAAGCCGAACGGCTTTTGACGTATGTAAGAGAAATGAAGACGGCGCTGATGGAAGAGGTGCGCCTCTTCGATGTCTTCGACGGCCGGCCCATCCCCCAGGGGTGCAAGAGCGTGTCGCTGCGCATGATCTACCGCTCGGCCGAAGCGACCCTGGAAGACGCGGCCGTCAATGAAATTCACAAGCAGATCTCCGACCGCTTGGTGGCACATTTCAAGGCGGAGCTGCCGACCTGAAACGGGGTATGGAAAGGAGCGCCCATGGCCGCACCCGAACATCCGCCCGCAATTCCCGACAAGCTCTACTTCCGCATCGGGGAGGTCAGCCGTCTGGCCCAGGTGCCGTCCAGCGTCCTGCGCTTCTGGGAGAGTGAGTTTCCGCGCATCCGCCCCAAGCGTACCGATGCCGGCCAGCGGCTCTACCGCAAGCAGGACGTGGAACTGATCCTGACCATCCGGCACCTGCTCTACGACCGCAAGTTCACCATCAAGGGCGCCCGGCAATATCTGAAATCCGAGGCCCCCGACGAAGCGCAGACCGCCCCGGCCGCGCCCCAAACCCTGCGCGAACAGATTCTATCCGAACTAAAAACCATTCGGGATTTGCTGGAATAGATATTTACTTCTTGGCCTCGGTTTCCGCCCGCAGGCGCACCGACAGTTTCTGGCGGGATTCCTGTCCGTCCCGGCCGAGGACCAGCAAAATGCCGTTTTCACCGGAGGGCAGAATGCCGGGGATGAAGCCGCGTTGCCCTTCCTTGGGGATTTGACTGCCGGGCAGAAAGGCGATGGTGCGCAGGGGAAAGATCTCCTGGCTGAAGGTCGCGCCGGGCGGCACCACCTCAGCCGGAATCTTGCCCTGGATGGTCGCCGGATCGATGCCCCGATAGACGAAAACGCCCAGGTCGCGGCCGTTGTGCAGGTAGCGGGTCTGGTTCCAATCCAGCGCGAGCGGTGTCGTGCCCTCGTTGCGCAGGGTCAGGCGGAAGCCCACAAAGTATTCGCCATTGTCTTTGAGCGGTTCCAGCACAACCTGCAGGCCGGTTGCGGCAATGGTCTGGTCCAGCGGCTCGCTGCGCCACTTTTGGACGGGCGTCGAGGCACAGGCGCACAACAGGCCCAGGCCGGCCGCGATAAGGATTTTAATGATCGAATGCATCTCAGCTCCTTTTTTTCCCCTTAGCAGCCGATCATTAGGATGTCAACGGGATGTCAGCAAAGCCCTTGAAACCAGTTGACATCATATTTTGCTTGCCTTATAAAGGGCTCCTGGTTAGCGGGCATAGCTCAGTTGGTAGAGTACAAGCTTCCCAAGCTTGGTGTCGCGAGTTCGAATCTCGTTGCCCGCTCCACCTTAAAGTCCGGGATTTCATCTGAACCGAACTTGGCAAAGTAGAGAACGTGCGGTTGTAGGTAAGTTTTTCAGATGACGGGTTCCAAATAGCGGATACACGTATCCGGGTCGGCAACGATCTACTTTCCAGGGGAACGGGCTTAAAGCCCGTTTTTGTTTTTGCGCCAGGAATGTGAGCGATGATGGCAACCGAGAGTGAAAACGATATTCCCCAGGCGATCGGCATGGCGGCCAACCCCATGGTGGCCAAGGTTTGGCGCCTGGCCGAACCGCTCTGCCTGTCCGAGGGCATGGAGCTGGTGCATGTGGAGTACCAGCGCGAACCGGCCGGCCGTACCCTGCGGATCTACCTGGACAAGCCCGGCGGCGTGACGCTCGATGACTGCGTCAACATCAGCCGGCAATTGGGCGATCTGCTGGATGTGGGCCTGGAGACCGAGGCTTCCTATCGCATGGAGGTCTCTTCGCCCGGCATTCAGCGCCCGCTGGGCAGACTCGGCGATTTCGAACGGTACAAAGGCCGGAGGGCCAAAGTGCGCACGGCCCAGGCCCTTGAAGGCCGAAAGAATTTTACGGGCACGTTGCAAGGTCTCAGCGGGCTGTCCGTTCTGCTCATGGTCGACAACCAGACCCTGAGCATTGCGTTTACCGATATCGTCAAGGCGCATCTTATTCAATCAATGGAGTAAACCCATGTTAATGGCAGACGTGAAACGCGTAGTGGAACAAGTGAGCCGCGATAAGGGGATCGATCGCCAGATCCTGATCCAGGCCCTCGAGGAGGCTTTGCGCTCCGCGGCGCGCAAGAAATACGGGGCCAAGATCGATATCGAAGCCAACTTCAACGATCAATCCGGCGAGATCGAGCTGTTCCAATTCAAGGAAGTGGTGGAAGAGGTGACCGAGCCCGACATCCAGATCAGCCTGCAGGAAGGCCGCAAGCTGGATCCCGAGTGTGAAGTCGGCGACAGCCTGGGCACCAAGATGGACGCCGCCACCTTCGGCCGCATCGCCGCCCAATCGGCCAAGCAGGTGATCATTCAAAAGCTCAAGGATGCCGAGCGCGACGCGGTCTACACCAACTTCATCGACCGCAAGGGCGAAATCATCAACGGCATCGTCCAGCGCTTCGACCGCGGCGACATCGTCGTCAACCTGGGCGCCACCGAGGCGGTGCTGCCGGTGCGCGAGCAGGTACCCCGGGAGAGCTACCGCCGGGGCGACCGCATCCGGGCCTTGATTCTGGACGTGCTCTATGAAAGCCGCGGCCCCCAGGTGGTGCTGACCCGCACCCATCCCGAATTTCTGGTGATGCTCTTCAAGACCGAAGTGCCCGAAATCGCCGAAGGCATCGTGGACATCAAGGGCGCGGCCCGCGAGCCGGGCAGCCGGGCCAAGATCGCCGTGGCCTCCACCGATTCGGACATCGATCCGGTGGGCGCCTGCGTCGGTATGAAGGGCAGCCGCGTGCAGAACGTGGTGCAGGAGCTGCGCGGCGAGAAGATCGACATCATCCCCTGGCACGTGGATGCCGCCAAATTCGTCTGCAACGCCCTGGCGCCGGCCGAGATCTCCCGGGTGATCATCGACGAAGAGAACCGCTCCATGGAAGTCATCGTGCCCGATGACTTCCTCTCCGTGGCCATCGGCAAGCGCGGCCAGAATGTCCGCCTGGCCTCCAAGCTCACCGGCTGGCACCTGGACGTCAACAGCGAGAGCCAATACAACCAGACCATGCAGAGCGGCTACAACTCGCTGATGCAGGTGGAAGGCATCGGGGCCGGCATCGCCGACGCCTTGTTCGAGAAGGGCTACTATTCGGCCGAGGAACTGGCCGCTGCCGAGGTTGAAGATTTGACCCAGATCCGGGGCGTCGGGGAAGAGAAGGCCAAGCTCCTGATCCTTAACGCCAAGGTGGCGCTGCTGACGGCCAGAACCAAGGCCGAAGCCGCCGCGGCCGCGGCCAAGGCTGAGGCTGCCGCGGCCCCGCCGGCCGACGAGCAAACCCAAGAGCGGAATGCGACGGAGGCTGAAGCGAGCCCCCCGGACAGCACCGCCGCCGAAGCATCGGACCCTGTCGAAAAGGAGAATGTGCCGGAAGATACCGATACGAACGAAACGCCGCCCCAGGAATAGCCCACTGCCATACGGAAGATTGCGCCGAGCATCGGCAACGAACATCACGTGAAGGGGGATGGATGACACAACCCAAGAAAAGAGTATACGAGCTGGCACGAGAGCTCAATATGACCAACAAGGCGCTGCTTGAGAAGATCAGCACCCTCGATCTTGGTCTGAACTCCCATATGAGCACTCTGGATGACGGCCACGAAGCCACCATCCGACAGTTGATCCAGGGCGGCCCCTCCCCCGATCGGGATGAAATGCGCGTTAAACCGACGGTCATTCGCCGCCGGCGCAAAGCCGTCGAGGAGAAGAGCGAAGAAGAGGCGGCCGCCGAAGCGGCCGAAGCAGCGGCCGAAGCGGCCGCCGAAGCAGCGTCTGAGGAAAAGGCCGCACCTGCCGAGAAGGCGCTGACCGCCGAGAGCCCGGAAGAAGCGGTGGCCGAAGCCGAGGAAGCGCTTCAGCCCGCCGAAACGGAAGCTGCGTCGGAGGCGGCCGCCGAAGTGCAGGCCGAACCCGAGGCCGACGAAGCCCCGGCCGAGCCCCAGGAGGCTGCCCCGCCGGAGCCGGCCGAAAGCGAAGCGCAACCGGCCGCCGCCGAAACCCAGGCACCCGAACCTGCGTCGGCGCTTACCGAAATCGGCAAGGCCAAGGTGGAATTCAAGGGCAAAAAGAAGAAGAAAGAATCGGCCGCCAAGATCATCAAGCTGCCGGAACGGCCCGTGACGCCCGAGCCGGAGCCCGAACCCGTGCCGATCGTCCCCGTGGTCGTGCCCGAGCCGGCCGCACCCAAAGGCGATAAGGGCGCCGAAAAGCCCAAGAAGAAAACCAAGAAGAAGGGCGAGACCACCGAAGAAGAGGCCCTGCCCGACAAGAAGTTCCTGAAGAAGAAGATCTCTTTCCGCAAGAAAGAGGTGGTGGAGGGCGCCGACCTGTACGATCGCGTGCGGCCGCGCAAGGGCCGCAAGGGCGGCAAGGCCAAGGTCATCCCCATTGCCCAGAAGACCCAGATCACCCAGGCCAAGGCCATCAAACGCCGCGTGCGCATCGACGACACCATCATCGTCTCCGATCTGGCCAAGCGCATGGGCATCAAGGCCGGCGACATGATCGCCAAACTGATGCTCATGGGCGTCATGGTAACGGTCAACCAGACCATCGATTACGACACCGCCGCCCTGTTGGCCGCCGAATTCGGCTATGAGGTGGAAAGGGCCGCTTTCGAAGAGGAGACCATCCTGCAGACCACCACCGCCCAGAACGACAATCCCGACAATCTGCTCCACCGGCCCCCGGTGGTCACCATCATGGGCCACGTGGACCACGGCAAGACTTCGCTGCTGGATGTCATCCGCAAGACCCGCGTCACGGCCGGCGAAGCCGGCGGCATCACCCAGCACATCGGCGCCTACCTGGTGCGCACCGAGAAAGGCAAGATCGCCTTCCTCGACACCCCGGGCCATGAAGCCTTTTCGGCCATGCGCTCGCGCGGCGCCCACATCACCGACATCGTCATTCTGGTGGTGGCGGCCGACGACGGTGTCATGCCCCAGACCGTGGAGGCCATCAACCACGCCAAGGCGGCCAAGGTGCCGATCATCGTGGCGGTCAACAAGATGGACAAGCCCGACGCCAACCCGGACCGGGTCCAGCGCCAGTTGGCCGAAATCGGCGTGTCGCCCGAAGATTGGGGCGGCGAAAACATCTTCGTGAAGGTCTCGGCCAAGCAGCAGACCGGCATCGACGAGCTGATGGAGATGATCCTGCTGCAAGCCGAACTGCTCGAACTCAAGGCCAATCCCAACAAGCTGGCCACGGGCCACGTGGTGGAAGCCAAGCTCGACTCCGGACGCGGTCCGGTGGCCACGGTGCTGGTCAAGGAGGGCACCCTCAAGGCCGGCGATGCGGTGGTGTGCGGCGTGCATTACGGCAAAATCCGCGCCCTGCTCGATGACCGCGGCAAAAAAGTGGACGAGGCCGGGCCCTCCCATCCGGTGGAGATCATCGGCCTTTCGGGCGTGCCCATGGCCGGCGACGAGATGATCGCCCTCAAGGACGAAAAGGATGCCAAGCAGGTCAGCGCTCACCGCACCCAAAAGGCGCGCGCCAAGGAGCTGGCCAAGACCAGCCGCCTGAGCCTTGAAAAGCTGTTCGAGCGCATGAAGGAAGGCCAGGTCAAGGACCTGAACCTGATCATCAAGACCGACGTGGACGGCTCCATGGAGGCCATCCGCGACTCGCTGGTCAAGCTCTCCAACCAGGAGGTTTCCATCAACATCATCCATGCGGCCACCGGCACGATCACCGAGTCGGACATCTCCCTGGCGGCCGTGTCCGAAGCCATCATCATCGGCTTCAACGTGCGCGCCAATCCCAAGGTCCAGGAGATGGCCCACGAAGAGAGCGTCGACATCCGCTACCACAACATCATCTACAACGTGATCAAAGAGGTCAAGGATGCCATCGTGGGCCTGATGAAGTCCACCTTCGTGGAGCGCACCCTGGGCCGGGCCGAAGTCCGCGAAACCTTCCATGTGCCCAAGGTGGGCATGATCGCCGGTTGCTATGTCACCGACGGCAGGATCGAGCGCAATCAGCGCACGCGCCTGATCCGGGACGGTATCGTGATCTACGACGGCAAGAACACCTCGTTGCGGCGCTACAAGGATGATGCCCGGGAAGTGCAGGCCGGCTACGAGTGCGGCATCGCCCTGGAGAACTACAACGACATCAAGGTGGGCGACGTGATCGAGTGCTACTATATGGAAGAGATTAAACCGGAAATGGCGTGATGACGAAGCGGTCATCGGCCCAGGCGCACATGGTGGTGGGGATCGGGGTCTTGACGTTCCAGATTCACGACTGCCGTTCGCTCAAGACCAAACGGAGCATCGTCAAGACGATCATCCACCAGATCCAGAACAACTTCAACGCCTCGGTGGCCGAGGTGGGGGCCAACGATATTCACCAGCGGGCCCAGATCGGATTCGCCCTGGCCGGCTCCGATCACCAGGTGATCAACGCCAAGATCGACAAGATCATCAATTTTGCCGAAGATCTGGGCCTGGCCCAGATTATCGATTCGGAGATGGAGATAATACACTTATAACCATGAGACCCTTTTCTCGCAGCGATCGCGTGGGCGGTCTGATCAAGGAGGTGATGGGCGAC
>JAKAFO010000395.1 GCA_021819735.1 Deltaproteobacteria bacterium | reverse complement strand
TTGCCGAATAGCATGGGCAAAGGCGGCGCGGTGAGTCGATTTAGCTGGCGATGCGGATCAGCGGCGCGGCGTGCGGGGCGTCAGGGGAAGCAGCAGGCAGCGGGGAGGCCAGGGAGGCGTCCGACGTGATGAAATCGGTCAGCGGTTTGCGCAGGGTGCGACAGGCCACCGGGCGGCCGTGGCCGATGCGGAAGAGCATGACGTGGCTTTCGCGGTCGTCTTCGACCTGGAAGAGCCGTTCGTAGGCCGGCCACAGGGCTTGGAGCAGGCGCCGATGGGCCGGGCTGAAGGCCTGCTTGCCCTCCAGCAGCCAACGCTGCCGGAAGAGGGTGATGGCGGTCATGGGCTGGAAGTCCACGCCCAGGGAAGCGGCCGTGAGCCAGACGCGCTCCAGGGCCCGGCCGCCCTGGATCAAATCGGACGGTGCGCAGCCGGAGATTTTGAGCAGGCCGATGGCCGAGGCCGAGCACATGCCCTGGTAGGAGATTTTCGAGATCATTTTGCCCAGGCCCAGGTGGTTGAGGACGGCCATTACCGGCCAGGGACGGGTGTGGCGCAACAGCCATTCGCCGGCCGGACCGGCCTCCAGGTTTTTGAGGGGAAAGCCGTCTCTTTTGGCCAAGGCCTCTTGGGAAGTAAAACGGATCATGCGCATCAGATGTTCGTGCAACTCGCGATGGCTGGAGCGGATCAGGTCCGCCGTGGAAACCAGCCGGGCCGCTGCACGGATCTGTGGCTTATCGGTCAGCAGCAACAGCCGGGCGCCATGCCTTGCCGCGGCGGCTTCGATCTGCTCCCGGGTGCCCGGCGCCAACGGCCGGCCATCATAACGCGTGCGGTTGGTGTGCCGTTCCCAGACGAAGCGTTGCAGGGGATCTTCGGCGGCGGCGGTGGGGGCCAGGGCGATATCGAGGCCGGCCCGGGCGGCGGTGCTCATGTCTACCCGGGCCGCCAAGCCGCAACGGCCGGCGGCCAGCACCAGGTTCTCGGCGGCCGCGCCGCAACTGATCCAGGAGGCGCTCTGGGCCACGTTGAAGAAGGAGGTGTCGGCCGCCGGGTCCAGCAGCAAACGGATGGTGTTGCCCCGGGCCGCAAAGCGCCACGGTTGGCAGTTGTCGCCGGATGGGGCCCGCAACGCGGCCTGCAGCAGATAATCGCGCGTTTCGGCGGAGATCTCGCGGCAAAGCGGCGAGTGGGCCGGTGGCGCCAGGGGCCTGGGCTCGCGCAAGTAGTCGGCCGAACCGCCGATCTTGGCTTGGATCAGGCGCCGTTTGAGCCGTTGCAGGGGCCCGCGATTGCCGAACCGGAGCCGGCCCTGGTAGAACTTGCGCGCGAAGGGGTCGTACTGGCAGTAATCGGGGGCCGGCCGCAGGCCCGGCTTCTGGAGCAGGATGCGGAGCACTTCGGCGGCGGCCGCGGCGGCGCACATCTGGCAACCGGCCGCAAGGGACGGCCCGCGGCGGTCGGACATGCTGATGCTGCCGGGCAGGGTGTAGCTTTTCTGGGCGGCCCGGGGCGCCAGGCCGACGAAGAAGGCAATCAGCATTGCTTCCATGGACATGCCGTCGTGGAGGTCGAAGTACTCGTCGAAGGTCATGCCGCGGTCCGGAGCAAAGTACAGCAAGGCCGTGCCGAAACCGATGGGGCCGGCGGTGATAGCGGGAATGCCTTTTTCGCGCGCGCGCCGGAAGAGCAGGCGCCGCAGTTCCAGGCTGAAGAAGTCGATGCTGTCCACGAGCACATCCACATCTTCCAGGAACGCGTCGATGTTCTCCGGGTTGACGCCTTCGGGGAAGGACCGCACCTGGGCATAGGGGTTGATGGCGAGCAGTTCCTGACGCATCACGTCGAGCTTGGGCCGGCCGAAGGTGCTGACCCGCGCACCGTGCTGGCGATTGACGTTGGCCGCTTCGAAACGGTCGAAATCGGCCAGGTGGAAACGGCCGATGCCGGTGCGGGCCAGGGTCACCAAGTGGGCGCCGCCCACGCCGCCCAGCCCGGGCAGGGCCACGGCCGCGCGGTGCAACCGCTCCTGTTCGGCCAGGGTCAGAAAACCGATATTACGGGCAAAAGCCTCTTCCCAATAACGGTAGGGGGAATTCATGTGTTGCTCCTTTCTTCTCGTGTAATTAGATCCGGACCTGCTCGGCCAAACGGCCGCGGTCGATGACCCAGATGTGGGCCTGGGAATCGTCGGCCGCGATCATGCGCTCCTGGGCCCAGGGCAGGACCATGGAGCTTAGCGACTGGCGGTCGAGGCCGCATTGGCCGGCCAGCCAGCGGGCGTCCACAGGCTGGTTCTCTTTGCCGGCGGCCCCCACCAGCAGCCGCGCGGCCAAGGCTGTGGACGAGTCGATGGCCCCTTCCGTCACGCCGCGCAGCCGGGCCGCCAGCAGGCGGCACAGGTGCAAGGCACATTCGGGAGAACTCCGCAGTTGATCGAGAATCGCCGCGCGCTGCCAGACCATCAGATCCACATCCTCGGAGTGGGCCGCCAGCGTGGCACTGCGCGCCCGGCCGTCCAGGGCCGAGAGTTCGCCGAAGAACTGCCCCGGCCCCATGAGCAGACCGCGATGGGCCGCCCCGGCCCCGGCCGCGACCGGGTCGCCATCGGGTTGAATGCGCACCACGCCGCGCAGGACTTGAAATACTTCGCCGCCGAAATCGCCGCGCTGGAAGATGACTTCGTCCTTGCGGTAAAGACGGCGTTGGCCGGAGTCTGCGAAGAGTCGTTCTTCGGGATCGACAAAGCGCTCCCGGCTCCCCGACGGCAAATTTTCCAGATCGACATGCACCGGCACGATGGGCACGCCCAGGGCCTGGTCCTCGAATTGGGGGGCCAGGGGCCGCGCCCCCACCAGGCGCCGCAGCAACGCCAGTGCCGGCGGATGCACCACGGCCAGGACGTGGCGGGCGCCGTGCCTGCGCATCCGGCGGAAACACATCTGGATTAGCGACACCACCAGGCCCGGGTGGCGCCGGTAGGCTTTGCGGATGCAAAACCACCCCACGGTGGCGCATCCGCCGATCAACGTGCGGCGCAAGGGCTCGAAATCGAAAGCGTGCCCGGCCGGCAGGCCGGCCGGACCGTCCAGGACGAGGCGGATACCGCCCACCGCCTCGCCGCCGTCGAGAGCCAGGAAGTTGCAGGTTTCCTCGAAGCTGTCGAAGCGGTCGAAAATGTGATCCATGGTGAGGTGGAAACGCTGCTCTTCCTCCACGAACACCTTGTACCGCAGGCGGTACACTTCGGCCTTGTCGGCCGTCGAACGAACGGTTCTGAGTTCAATCGCCATAAAATCCCTCCTGTTGTTTGGTTTGGTTCCTTAAAGGAGCCCTCTTGCCGACCATGCAAAAGAAACTCCCCCAACGGCGCTCAGCCGGTGCGCTGCGGTTAAGGACCGTGGCCATGCGCGTGCGGCGCAGGGGCCGCTGAATGGGCGCACCACGGCTATCTTCCCGATTTATTTGCTTTGATGTGGCCGAGCCCGGACAGGGAGATGCGAGGTGGAGGGAATGCGGCAGGCAAGCGGCAAGTGTCGGCAGGCTCTTGCGCGCCCGGCAAAAACCGCCTGGAACACTTGGCGAAGGCGCGCACGGCCCTTTTCATCATCGGCGAATCGGCCGATGCTGACAACAACAATTGCTGATATCCGTCATGGGGTGCCGGACAGGCGGGCGGCTACGGGCGCGCCTGCGCGGCGTGTTTAATGCCCTTGACACAATTTTCGGCGGCCATTATATAGGCCAACTTAGCCGTTGCGTTCGCGGGCTTACGCACGGCAGCCCGGCTGGCGGACAGGTCTATCAGGATAAATAGGTGACCAATTCATAAAAAGGAGAAATCCATCATGGCGGACTATTTGATCAATGTGTTTTTGGATGACGAGAAGATGAAGAAGATCGAAGCGGCCGGGCTGGCCGACAAGGTCGTCAATTTGGGCGGCAAAAAGGCCGTGCAGGTGGAAATGAGCGCCAAGGAGCAGAAGAAGCTGGTCAAGGGTTTCCCGGATCTGGCCTTCGACGCCAGCAATGCCACAGTTCTGCCCGACGAGGCCTCGGCCAAACTGCTGGGCATCATCGCCGACATGAAGACCCTGGACGTGATGAAATTCGCGATCATGAAGCTGTACAACCCCCTGGCCGGCAAGGCGCCGCGCTCGGCCATGCGTTAATCCCAGCACCTTACGCGATCATTTAAAAAGCCCTGGACCATCGGATGGTCCAGGGCTTTTCTTTTCAACCGCTCAGGGGATCTTTTTCAACTCGTGTTTCAGGACCTTGCCCGTGGGGTTACGAGGGAATCGATCTATGAAATCAACGCGTTCGGGAATCTTGTATTTGGCGCTCGTTTACTGCAGGTAGGC
>JAKAFO010000394.1 GCA_021819735.1 Deltaproteobacteria bacterium | reverse complement strand
GCGACACGTGGCGTTCTACCCGATTGCAGGTTTTAAAACCAGATCAAAGCGCTTGAATCGCGGAAGGCGCTCGATCATGCCCCGCCGCGCCCTGCATCATGGCTGTGCGGGTCGTGCATCATTAGCCGCATCCTGGGAGACGCCGGATAAGAATGCCGCTGGCGCCCATTGCCGGATGTCAAATCAATCGTTGAAGGCCGTCTTTGCCTCCGTGATTCTAAGCCCATCATGAAAAACGAGGCACTGGTTTCGTCCCATGCCCCTTCGCGGGACAATCATCGTAACTTCAGGGGCCTTGATAATTTTGAAATTCTCCGTGGATACGGTCGATAGGAACTCTTCCAAAGGCATGCCTTCGATCGCCTGGGCGCAAACAGCGGCCGCCATGTGCTTGGCCTGGCGCAAGTCATAAAGGGTATAAAACGTGAAAACCGCCAGGAGCGAAGGCATCGAATACATCAAGATACGCAGGCCCAATCTTTTATGATGGGGCCTGCCGGTATCCATTCCGATGGAGGGGGGCGCGAAGATTTTGCGCGCTGTCTTTCGCAGGAGGTAATAGAGGCCCCCGATGCCTGCCATGATAAGCAGTGGCGCACTTTTTTCGTCCCTTAGAAGCGGTGAAAAAGGCAACAATAGAAAAGAGAAGAATAGCAACAGCGCGATGTTCCGGCCGAATTTCTTGAACTGGATCAGCCCCAGGCCGGCCGCGTACATGGCCAAAGCATAGATTAGCGCCAATGATGTCGCGAGGAGGCCGTCTTCGGCAATCTCCACGATATTGATGACGATGGGCAATGTCAGGAGCATCAGCAGATAGCCGACCATCAGCAGCGAGTGGTACGTGCTGTATTCTTCCCGGAGTCGCTTCTTTTCCGCTGGGGTCACCCAGCGTCCATGAAAAAGCTTCAGCCCGCTCTTTTCCGCCGTTTCACGGGACATGTGATCAGCCGAAGTGCCCCATTCGGTATTGATCAGAAGGTCTGTTCGTTCGGGTTGGTAACGTTTTAATTTCATTTTGCTTCGTTTCATTCGAAAAACAATGGAGTGAGGATGGCGGCAAGAATACCAAGGCCGGCAAGGACCACTGCCAGCACGATAAACCAATGGGGAACAAAAGAAACTGGTTTGGGCTCTCCCGACATTTTAATATCCGCCCGTTTAAAAAAGGCGCTCTTCCGGGCGGCAACTTTAATGGCCGAGGTCACGAACAAAGCGCCGAAGAACATTCCGAAGAGTGCAAAAAGGATGGCGCCCTGATCGCCAATTCTGAATGCGAGATAGGTCATATAAAAGCTCGACACGGTGCAGATGGCCGAAACGATGATGACTACCCAGAGCCACATGGCGGGTCCTTTTTGACGTTGGCGGTCATTGCCCGGAAGACTTGGTCTTCACGGGTTTGGCCGGGACACGTGCGGGACAGCCTGATGCTTGTTTGCCGCCAATCCGTTAAAACCATGGGGGACTCTCGAAGCAAAGGATTTTATCATGATTTGGATGCCGAAAGCTCAAGAAAGAAGCGTGCAAATGCAAACGATCGCCGGGTTGACCATTGCCATAAAGGCGATCCCCCACAATCGGGCATCCCAATCCCATGGGGTGCGCGGCATGCGTCCGCAACTGATGCGTCCTGCCCGTCAAGGGGCTGAAGCGAACGCGGGTTTCGGACTTTTGGACGCCGATCTTCTCCCAAAGGGTGATCCCCCATTTGCCTTGGGCCGGGTCATACACCTGATACGGCCGGTGGGCCACATCCAATCGGAAGGCAAGTTCGATTTCCCCTTGTTCTTCCACCACGATGCCATTCAATACGGCCAGATACTGCTTCTTGACCGTTCGATTCTGAAACTGAACGGACAGGTTTCGATGGGCCTCCGGGGTCAACGCCAGAACCATCAATCCGGAGGTCTCCATATCCAGACGATGCACCGACGGCTGGGCGATGCAATCGGGAAGTAGATTCCGAATTCGCTGCACGATACAATCCTGTTTGTGCGCTCCCCGCCCGGGAACCGATAAGAGCCCCCCCGGTTTATTCACGACCACGATGGCGGCATCGCGATAGACGATATCTACTTCAACCCTCGCGCGATCCATTTAGCGTTCGATCCCACAAAGCATGAAGCCCAGAATGGGCTGGCATTTTTCCGCACAGGCCGTATAAAAGACCCCCTGCCGGCGGGTGCCGGAACGGTTCGTTCGTCCCCAGAAAATTTCCGCGAGACCCTTGGGCGCCAATTTTTGTTGGGCGGCGGCATTCAACAACTTTGGCGCACAGCAGTCCCCGGCGCCGGTGGGGATTCCGTTGGCAAAAAAATCGGCAAGCGGCCGGACTTCCGACCGGAAGTTATGCACCCGGTAGAGCGCGTGAATCTCTTTCATCAGGTTTTGCGACAAGTTTTTGCGTCGACGCGTCAATTCCCGCCGTTCCACCCCGTCGGGCAATCCAGCGATCAAGCTCCCCAAGGCCTTGATCTGTTGGTCCACATCGCCGACCAAAGAGTGGAAGGCTTGCGTATCGAACAGCGGCGGGGCCCAGCCCGCTACACGCCAGACCCCATTGTACTGACCGGAAAAGGCCTTCAAAATAACAGGCTGTCCATGGGAATCAAGACATTCCAGCACACCGAACATTTGCCCTCTGGCGTCACCCTGTAGATAATCGAGGGACAGGCGCGGGTCCGCTTCTCGCGCCGGAGCGTGAATATCGATGCGCCCATTCTCCTCCAGGGTTTTCATCAATTCAAGACAATGCGCTCCGGCCTTACCCCGCGCCAGGTAATGGGTTTGGCCGCAAAAGCCGCAATATCCTGTAGTTGCGGATTCAATAGTTTTGTTAAGCATGACAAGTGACTGCCCATGCATGGCGCTAACGTGGGCTGGCTTTCTACGCGGTTCGTTTCGGCGTTGCTTTCTTTTTCTCTGATTTAATTCTCAGATTTAATGGCGTTTTCGGTCTCGGCGCGGGGAGGCCGTATAGCATGCCTTCGGCGCTGATATCCTCATCGATGTCCGGCCAATGCACCCCATGACCGTCGCCTATGATTTCCCAATTTGCCCGCTGCCTGGGGGTTGCTTCGGATAACCGCCATGACCAAGCCAACGGAACGCTGATGGTTCTCCCATCGGTGAGATAAGCCGTAATGGTCTCTTTTGTTACCGCGATATTTTTGATTCTGACTTCATGTATTTTTACCGCAGTGTTCATACCACCCCTCCATGATTGCGTCGGTGTTCTTTGCTATAATTTCGCGGATGGTGTTCAGCTCTTTCGCTGAGAAACCATAATCTTGCGCAAGCGCCAAGGGCTTGATCCAGAATTTGCAGATCATTCTTTCACGCTGAACATGTACATGCATTGGCTCATTGCAGTCAAAGCTGTAAAAGAAAAATCGGTATGGGCCTGGAATCCCCTTCATGCTTGGCATATCAATCGTTCCTCTGCATTGGATATCCTTGCCGGCAACCCAGCTCAATTCGAATGGTTGCAAAGTACCCGAAATTATTTTTGGATGTCAATGGAACACGGAACGCCCCATCCATTGAATCTATCGGCTGAATCTATCGGCGCAGCGGCGCCGTATGCAGATGGGCCCCGCCGTCCACGATGAGGGTTTCGCCGGTGGTCCAGTCGGCGCCGCCGACCAGGGCCAGGACGGTCTGGGCCACGGTGTCGGGGGTGGCCGTGGCCTTGAGGGGCGAGATGTCGGCGTACTGCTGGCGGATGGCTTGGTAGATCTGCTCACCTAAACCCTTTTTGAGCCATTCGCCGGCCACGAAGCCGGGGCAGATGGCGTTGACGCGGATCTGGGGGCCGAGCACGCGCGCCAGGGAGAGGGTCATGGTGACCAGGGCGCCCTTGGAGGCCGCATAGGCGATGGAACTGCCGACGCCGGTGATGGCGGCGATGCTGGCCATGTTGACGATGTGGGCCACGGGCCGGCTGCGCAGGGCGGCTTCGGCGGCGCGCGTCATCTGGTAGGCGCCGACCAGGTTGACGCTGTAGATGTCGAGGAAGTCTTCCTTGCTCAGGCCGTCGAGTTGCTGGTGGGCGCAGAACTTGGTGGTGCCGGCGTTGTTGACGAGGATGTCGAGCCGGCCGAAACGCTCGATGGTGGCGGCCACCAGGGCGCGGCAGTCACTGTCTTCGGCCACGTCGGCTTTCTGGATCAGGGTTTGGCCGCCAAGGGCCGCGCAGCGCTCGGCCGTTTGCCTGGCGCCGTCGGGGTTGCGGCTGTAGGTGATGGTGACGTGGCATCCCTGGGCGGCGAGTTGTTGGGCAATGGCGGCGCCGATGCCCGAGGAAGAGCCGGTGACGATAGCGACTGCGTTTTTGAGTTCCATGGGGTTGCTCCTTGAAGCGTTGGTTAG
>JAKAFO010000393.1 GCA_021819735.1 Deltaproteobacteria bacterium | reverse complement strand
AGGCGGTTCAATTCCGCTGCCGCCGAAAAGGCGGCGACGCCGTTGCCCACGATCACGACCGGTCCTTGGATCTTGGCGCGGGTCAGGCTGCTGGGATGCAGGGCCGACATTTCGGCCACCGTGGCAGCGATCAGTTTGGCGGCCTTATCGGCTTTTTGGGCGGGCGTCAGATCCGAAACGGTGGCCACATGGCCGCGCAGATTGACCATTTGGATCTGGCCTTTGAGCAACTCCAGCGGGCGCAATTGATCCTCCAGTTTGCCGACCATCAGGCGTTCCTCGCAGCCTGCCACGATCACCCGGTTCAAGCCCTTGTCCGCAATCAGTTGGGTGATCTGCTCGATACCCGGCTTGAGGCAGGGGTAAGCAAGGGTTTCGCAGTGCGTCACGCCAGGGGCCTGGCCTATTGAATTTTGAAGTTTTTCCAAATCGACCAGGGAAGCGATTTTGCCCCCGCACTGGCAGAGAAAAACACCGGTTTTGGCATATGCACTCATGGTTCCTCCTTTTGGACTCATACCAGTTGGGTCAAGGCCGTGATGGGTACACCCCTCACCGAATCGAAGAGTGTCTGCATGGCGCCGGTAGGGCAGATGGTCACACAACTGCCGCAGGCCACGCAGACATCCGTGGGCTTGGCAAACGGCGCTCCGACGCGCTTGTGGATGCCGCGATCCACGATGGCGATGGCCGAAAGCCCCACCACCTCTTCGCATACCCGAGCGCAAAGGCCGCACACCATGCAGTTCTGCTGAGGGTTGTGGCTTTTGAAGCGGGTGCCTTCGACGCCATATCGGGCTGCCATTTCCGCTATTTCAGGGCTGGCCGGGCAGGCCGCCAGCAGCATTTCGAAGACCCAGCGCCGGACATTCCGGACGCGTTCGGTCTCGGTGTGCACCTGCAAACCCTCGGCGGCCGGGTAGATGCACGAGGCCACCAGCTTGGACCACGATCCCTCGCGCAGCTCGACCATGCACAGGCGGCAGGCGCCGCTGGCGCTGACCGCGGGGTGAAAGCACAGCGTGGGGATGTCTATTCCGTATTCGCGGGCGGTCTCCAGCACGGTCCATCCGGGACGCGCCTTTACTTCCTGGCCGTTTATATCGAATGTGATCATGGAGCGTATCTCCTCGGGTTAATTGATTAGAACCGCGCCGAATTTGCAGGTCTCCTTGCAAATGCCGCAACGCAGGCACTTTTCGGCATCGATGGCGTGGGGCTTTTTCTTCTTGCCGCTGATGCACTCGGCCGGGCATTGGCGCGCGCAGCTCATGCAGCCGGTACACAGCTCCGGATCGATGCGGTAGGTGATCAGGTCCTTGCACACGCCGGCCGGGCATTTATGATCGCGCACATGCGCCAGATACTCTTCTTTGAAATAGCGGATGGTGGTCAGCACGGGGTTGGGAGCGCTCGATCCCAGGGCGCACAGGGCGCCGTCCTGAATGGCCTGGGCCAGACTGGTCAGATCGGCGATGTCCTGTTCGGAGCCGATGCCCTTGGAGAAATTGTCCAGGATCTCGCGCAAGCGTGTCAGGCCCAGGCGGCAAGGCAGGCATTTACCGCACGACTCTTCTTCCAGAAAGCGCAGAAAGTAGCGGCCCACATCGACCACGCAATCGCTGTCGTCCATGACGATCATGGCGCCCGAGCCCATCATGGAGCCCGCGGCGGTCAAGGAATCGAAGTCCACGGGAGTCTCCTTGAGGCTATAGGGGATGCACCCGCCCGAAGGACCTCCGGTTTGGACGGCCTTGAACGGTTTGCCGCCCGGCACGCCGCCGCCGATCTGTTCGACGATGGAGGCCATGCTGACCCCCATGGGCACTTCCACCAGGCCGATATTGTTGACCTTGCCGACCAGGGAGAAGACTTTGGTGCCCGTGGAATGCGGCACGCCCAGGCCGGCATACCATTGCGACCCGCGCTCGACGATCAGCGGCACGTTGGCCCAGGTCTCCACGTTGTTCAGGACCGTCGGCCGGCCCCACAGCCCTTCTTCCACCGAACGCACATACTTGGGGCGGGGATTGCCCGGCTTGCCCTCGATGGAGGTAAAGAGGGCCGTGGATTCGCCGCAGACGAAAGCGCCGGCGCCGCGATTGATGCGGGCATCGAAGGAGAAACCGGAATTGAGGATGTTCTCGCCCAGCAGGCCATACTCCCGGGCCTGGGCCATGGCGATTTCCAGGTGGCGGATGGCCAGCGGGTATTCGGCGCGCACGTAAAGATACCCCTTTTCCGCCCCCAGGGCATAGGCGCCGAGGATCAAGCCCTCCAGCACCGCATGCGGGTCGCCTTCCATGATCGTGCGGTCCATGAAGGCACCCGGATCGCCTTCATCGCCATTGACCACCACATAGACCGGGCGGCCCTTTTTCTGGATGGCATTCAAGGCGCTGCGCCACTTGCGGCCCGTGGGGAAGCCGGCACCACCGCGGCCGCGCAGGCCGGACTTTTCCATTTCCGCCACCACCTGCTCGGGCGTCATCGACGTCAGGGCCTTGGCCAAGGCCTGGTAACCGCCGGCGGCAATGGTATCGGCGATGTCGGTGGGGTCGATCTTACCGATGTTATGCAGCACGACGCGCTGCTGGAGTTTGTAAAAGGGGATCTCTTTTTCGGTGAAAATCAGATCGTCGGTCTTGGGGTCCCGATACAAAAGCCGCTCGACGGGCTGGTCTTCGATCAGCGTGCGCTGCACGATCTCTTGCACATCCTCGGGTTTGACATGCTGGTAGAACAACCCCTTGGGACGGACAATGACCAACGGTCCGCGGGAGCAGAAGCCATGGCAGCCCGTGGTTTTAATCCCCGGCACGACCTTGGCCTTTATGCCGGACTTATCCAGAGCCGTACGGAAGGCCTGGGCCACCTTGGCGCTGCCGTTGGCCAGACAACCCGTGCCGTGGCAGATCACTACTTCCGGGCGTTGGGGATCGCGCGCGGCGACGATCTGTTCGCGCAGGGCATTCAAATCCGCTTGGGATTCGAGACGCCAGGGATCGGTCTTCAATGCGGTGCCGGGTTTAGGCATGACCGCCCTCCTTTTCCTGATCTTGGATGGGTTGATCGAGAGTCTTTAAATGCTTTTCGATTTTTTTGGCGGTCGCATGGGGATGATATTCGTTATCGACCATTACTACGGGCGCCAGCGCGCAGGCGCCCACGCAGTTGACGGTATTGAGGGTAAAGCGCATGTCCGCGGTGGTTTCGCCGGGCTTGACGTTCAAGCGCCGCTGAAGATCTTCCACGATGCGCTGTCCGCCGTTCAGGTGGCAGGCCGTGCCCAGGCACACCCGAATCTCGTGCTCGCCGCTGGGGTCCAGGCGGAAGGATTGGTAAAATGTCGCCACGGAATACCCCTGGGTCAGGGGCACGCCGGCGCGGTCGCAAGCGAGCTGCATCGCGTCGGCGGAAATGTAGCCGCAACTGGATTGGATGTCCTGCAAGAGGAAAATGAGATATTCGGGTTTATCGGGATAGCGCTCGATGATCTCATCGAGTTGCACACCATAATGTTCCATTTCTTTGACCCTCCTTTTCTTTCCGAATGTGATCGTGACTTGAACAAGATCGCTTGAAAACTATTCCAACCCCATGGACTTCATGCGTCGCCAGATGGAGGTGCGGCTGATGCCCAGGATTTTTGAGGCCGCTTGCCGTCGGCCCCCCGCCTGCTTCAACGCCCGTAGGACCGATTCCCGGTCGTCCGGGTCGAACTGCGGCGGCGGCAGCGCCGGTGCGCTTTCATCGAGATCCTCGAGATCGGGAAGATAGCGCTGGAAGATGACCGGCCCTTTGACAAAGACAAACGCGTGCTCGATGCAGCGTTCCAACTCGCGCACATTGCCGGGCCAGCGGTAGGCCATGAAACGCTGCATGACCTTGGGGTCCAGGGAATGAACACGCTTACCGGTTTTGGCATTGAACTTTTTGATGAAGTGATCGACCAGCAGGGGGATGTCTTCGGGACGCCGGCGCAGGGGCGGAATGGTAAGCGTGACCGTGCGCAGGCGGTAGAACAAATCCTCGCGAAAGCGCTTGGCATCAATGGCCTGGGCCAAATCCTGATGGGTTGCGCTGATCAGCCGGGCTCTGAAAGCGATGGATTTGGTCCCGCCCACGCGTTCGAAACTGCGCTGCTCGATGACGCGCAACAACTTGCTTTGCAGATCGGGCTTGAGTTCGCCGATTTCGTCCAGCAGCAGGGTGCCCTGCCCGGCCAACTCGAAGCGTCCCGGCCGGCTATGCTCCGCGCCGGTGAAGGCCCCCTTTTCATGACCGAACAATTCGGCCTCGATCAGCGTTTCGGCCAGAGCCGCGCAGTTGACGGCAACGAAGGGCGCGCTGTGTTGCGGGGGCAGGGCGTGCAGGGT
>JAKAFO010000392.1 GCA_021819735.1 Deltaproteobacteria bacterium | reverse complement strand
CAAGGGGGTCATGCGCGCCGGCCCTACCCCTGGCGACGAAGCGCTGGTTGCTTATTCCGAGGCCAACCAGGTCAAAGAAGGGCTCTTCATGCTGGGCGAGGTCGCCACGTTGATGGATCGAACCATCGGCATGGCCGACCTGCATCGCTCGCTGTGCACCAACGCCGAAGGGATCATCGCCCAAACGGCGGCGATCGCCTTGCCTTCCCGCGCAGCAGCGCGGCCGACCACCGCGGCCAAGCCCACGGATATAGCCATCATCGGCATGGCCAGCTTGCTGCCGGGTGCCGAAAACCTCGACGCCTTCTGGCGCAATGTGCTGGCCAGGATGTACTGTATTCAAGATGTGCCCGACGATCGCTGGCGCGCCGCGGTCAATTATCATCCCGATCCCAATCATAAAGATACGGCTTACTCCACCAAAGGCGGATTCCTGGGAGAGATTCCGATCAATTGCATGGAGTACGGCATTCCGCCCGGTTCCATGAAGAACGTGGAGCCCGCGCAACTCTTGGCCCTGGAGGCCGTGAAGCAGGCCTTGAGCGATGCGGGTTATGCCAAACGGGAATTCGATCGCGAAAAGAGCTCGGTGATCTTCGGCTTTGCCGGCGGCGGCGATCTGCTGCTGGCCTATAGCGCCCGGGCCACGCTCAGGGAGTACATGGCCCGGGCCCAGGATATTCCGGAAAAGATCCGGGAAGATGTGCTCGCATCGGTGAATGCGATTCTGCCCGAGTGGAGCGAAGATGCCTTTCCGGGCATCTTGGGCAATGTCATTGCCGGGCGCGTGGCCAACCGCTTCGATCTCAATGGGTTGAATTTCACCATGGATGCGGCCTGCGCATCTTCCATGGCCGCCTTGCAAGTGGCTTGCCAGGAGCTGGCCTACGGCAGCACCAACCTCGCCATTGTCGGCGGCGTGGATGCCTCCCAGCATCCGTTCGGATACACCTGTTTCAGCAAGACCAAGGCCCTCAGCCTCTCGGGCCAATCCAAACCCTTTTCCCCCGAGGCGGACGGCATCGTGCTGGGCGAGGGCGTCGGCGTGGTCGTATTGAAGCGCCTGGGCGACGCCATCGCGGACGACGATCGCATTTACGCGGTGGTCAAAGGCATCGGCGGCGCCAGCGACGGCAAAGGCAGCGGCATGACCGTGCCGGTCTCGCGCGGACAGAAGCTGGCCATCCACCGCGCCTACGAACTGGCCGGGTTTAAAACCGACAGCGTGGATCTGATCGAGGCCCATGGGACCGGTACCCCCCTGGGCGACCGCGTAGAGCTGGAGACGATCCACGAAGTGCTGCAACACCACGGCGCCACGCAACCCTGCGCCCTCGGATCGATCAAAGCGGCCATCGGCCACACCAAGGGCGCCGCGGGCATCATCGGCGTCATCAAAACCGCCCTGGCGCTCCATCACAAGGTGTTGCCGGCCCATGCGAACGTGGATAGGGCGCATCCCGCGGTGTCGAACCCCCAGACCGGCTTGTATCTTAATACGCAGAACCGCCCCTGGTTTCGCCGGCGGCCGGAACAACCGCGGCGGGCCGGGGCCAGCGCGTTCGGTTTCGGCGGCACCAACTTTCATACGGTGCTGGAAGAGTTCGCGGGCCATGCGCCGGCCGGCGCCGATTTTCCGCCGGCCCTGTGGCCCGCGGAGTTGTTTTTCTTCGGTGCCCAGGATGCCAAAACCCTGGCCACACGCATCGAGGCCACCCTGGCGTTGCTGAGCCGGGCAGATATGCACCTGGCCCGCCTGGCCCTGGAACACCACAAGGGCCAGGCGCCCTTCACGGCGACCCCGGTGCGTTTAGCCGTCCGGGCCGAAGACCTTCCCCAATTGAAAGCCCGCCTGGAGCAAAGCAAATCCCTGATCGCCGCCGGCAGATTAGATGCCGACGCCGGCGCGGCGCACCCCTCGCTGCTGATGGAAGAAGGCCTTTGGGCCGCGCGCCGGGAGGCCCCGGCCGCCCCATTGACCGCGCTCTTTCCCGGCCAAGGCGCGCAAAAACTGGATATGCTCAAGGAGCTGGCCCTGGTGTTTCCCATCGTGCGGGAATGCCTCGAACATGCCAACGCAATTTTGGCGCGCGATTTCTTCCCTGCCGCCCAGGGCGTTCTGACCGACTATATCTATCCGCCGACCGTGCCCACCGCCGACGCCCACAAGGAGGCGCTGCAAGCCCTCACCCAGACCGCCATCGCACAACCGGCCCTGGCGGCCGTGGAAATGGCGCTCTATCGCCTGCTGCTGCAATTCAACGTCCGCATCGACCTGGCCGCCGGTCACAGCTTCGGCGAGTTGACGGCCCTGTGGGCCGCCGGCGCCCTGAACGACCGGCAGTTGCTGACGCTGGCCGCCAAACGGGGCCGATGCATGGCCCAATCGTCGGAGGTAGCCACCGGCATGGTGGCCGTGCAAATCCAGCGCGCGGCTTTGGAGAAGTATATCGAGGGCATGGCGGAACTTTCCATCGCCAATTACAACACGCCCAAACAAGTCGTCGTCTCCGGTAGTATTTCGGCCCTGGAGACCTTCGAGACCCATTGCCGGCAACAGAAGTGGAGTTACAAGCGCCTGCCGGTTTCCCAGGGGTTTCATTCGCCGTTCATGGCGAACGCCGAAGCCCATTGGCGCAACGCCTTGGCCGACGAGCACTTTTCGACCCTCACGATGCCCGTCTTTGCCAATCTCACGGCCGCGCCCTATGGCCCGACAACGCCAGAGATCGCCGACACCCTGGGCCGCCATCTGCGCCATGGGGTGAATTTTGTCGGTGAAATAGAAGCGCTGCACGCCGCCGGCGGCCGAACCTTTCTCGAGATCGGTCCCGGCGCGACCCTCACCCGTTTCGTCGATGCCATTCTGGCCGACAAGCCGCATCAGGCCATTGCCGTTCAGCCGCGCGAGGGCCAACCGGGTGTGCCGATGCTGCTCGACACGCTGGCCGCGCTCTTTGTCCTGGGCCACGATATCGATTTGCAGCCGGCTTACGCTCACCGGGTCATCCGCCCGACGCGACCCAAACCGGCGGCTTCCGCCACCCTGTTCATGGTCAATGGCGGCCGGGCCAGGGCCACGGTGGAATTACGCGCCAAAAAAGAGACGGCGCCCAAACCGCCCCGCTGGGAGCAACCCCCCGTGCCGGTTTCGACGCGACCCATGCCCGCGCCGGACCCATCGCCGCCGGCGGCCGGAATTCCATCCGCCCAACCGCATCCAAGCGGCGCATCGGTTCTCGACGATCAGGAGAAGTTGAGCAAGATGAAATACTTCCAGCAGAGCATGAACCTCTTCCTCGAAACCCAGGAGCGGTTTCACCAACAGCGGCTCGCCATGATGGAAAAGATGTGGAATATCAACCAGCAACTTTTGCAGGGCTTGCTGGGGTCCGCGGCGCCGGCCGCCATGCCTGCGGGACGCGATGCCGTAACGGCTTTCGATCCGCCAAACCGAAGCCAATATTGGCCCCCGTCGGGTCAGCCGGGAGCACCCGCCGATCTCCGGCCGGCCCCATTGCCGCAAGCCCCCGAGGGGGTGGTTGCCGAAGTGCCCCAACCGTCGCGGCCCATGCAAAAGAGATCGCAAGCCGCCCCGCCGGATGTCCCCCCGGATGTTCCTGCCGACTATCAGGCGCTCTTGTTCGACATCATCAGCGAGCGCACCCAATACCCGGTGGACATGCTGGCCCCCGAGCAGCAGATCGAAGCGGACCTGGGCATCGATTCCATCAAACGCGTGGAAATCATCAGCATGCTCCAGGAGACCCATCCCTCCCTGGGCGATATCGGCAACGAAAAGTACTTCGAGGAGATGGCCCAGCTCAAGACCCTGGGCGATATCGTCCATTGGATCGAGGCCCATTTCGGTGCAACCGATGCCGCCCCGGCGGCCGCCGGCACCGCACCGCAACCCGCTCCGGCCGCACCCAAAGCAGACGAACGCGTGGACTATCAAGCCCTGTTGTTCGCCGTCATCAGCGAGCGCACCCAATACCCGGTGGACATGCTGGCCCCCGAGCAGCAGATCGAAGCGGACCTGGGCATCGATTCCATCAAACGCGTGGAAATCATCGGCATGCTCCAGGACACCCATCCCTCGTTGGGCGACATCGGCAACGAAAAGTACTTCGAGGAGATGGCCCAGCTCAAAACTCTGGGCGATATCGTCCATTGGATCGAGGCCCATTTCGGTGCAACCGATGCCGCCCCGGCGGCCGCCGGCACCGCACCGCAACCGGCTCCGGCCGCGCCCAAAGCAGACGAACGCGTGGACTATCAAGCCCTGTTGTTCGCCGTCATCAGCGAGCGCACCCAATACCCGGTGGACATGCTGGCCCCCGAGCAGCAGATCGAAGCGGACCTGGGCATCGATTCCA
>JAKAFO010000391.1 GCA_021819735.1 Deltaproteobacteria bacterium | reverse complement strand
GGGCCGCCAGGATCTCGTCGCGGGACTCGCCCATGACGATCAGCCGCTTGACCCGAACGGCCACATGGTTGAACAGCGGCGCAAAATCGTAGCCTTTGTTGCGACCGCCCATGATCAGCACCACGGGTTGGTCGAAGCACTCCAGGGCGCGCACCACCGCATCCACGTTGGTGGCCTTGGAGTCATTGACGAAATGCACGCCGTTGACCGTGGCCACGCGCTCCAGGCGATGGGCCAGCGGCTGGAATTCATCCAGGGCCTTTTGCACGGCCGGCAGGTCTGCTCCGGCGGCTGCGGCGGCCAGGCAGGCCGCGGCGATGTTCTCCCGGTTGTGCGGACCGATCAGGGCCGTGCGGCTCAAATCGATGCGGCCTTCCAGGCGGCCTGGAATGAAGAGCGCGATCTGCCGGGGGGTGATGATGGCCCCGGGCCGGGCGTCGCCGGTGGGCGGCTGGGGATAGAAATTCAAGAGCTGGGCCTGGATATTGCGGCACTGCTCTTGAATCAAGTGATCGCCGCCGTGGCACACGGCAAAGTCGTCCGGACCCTGGTTGCGGAAGAGCAACCCCTTGGAGAGGGCATAGTCGGCCACCGAACGATAACGGTCCAGATGATCGGGGGTGATGTTGAGCATCACGGCCACGTGCGGTCTGAAGCGCTCGGTGGTGTCCAGTTGAAAGCTGCTGATCTCGGCCACAATCACATCCAGATCCGCATCGCGGCCGGCGATCTCGATGAGCGGATTGCCGATGTTGCCGCCCACGAAGACCCGCATGCCGGCCACAGCCAGCATGCGGCCCAGCAGCTCGGTGGTGGTGGTCTTGCCGTTGGTCCCGCTCACGGCCACGATGGGTTTGCGGATAAAACGCGCGGCCAATTCGATTTCACCGATCACCGGGATGCCCCGCCGGCGGGCTTTGACCAGCGGCTCGATGGTGTGGGGAACGCCCGGGCTGATGACGATCAAATCGGCGGCTTCGAAGGAAGCGGCGCGGTGCCCGCCCAGCTCTAGTTGGATCGCAAGCTTGCGGGCCTCGTCCACGAAATTGCCCAGCACCTCTTCGGCGGCCTGGTCGGTGACCGTAACCTGCGCGCCTTGGGCGTTCAAGAAGCGCGCTACGGCCAAGCCGGAACGGGCCAAGCCCACCACCACTATTTTTTGCTTTTCGAGTTTCATATGTTTACCGCAGTTTCAGGGTGCTCATGCTCAGTAAGGCCAGGGCGATGGCGATGATCCAGAATCGCACGATGACCTTGGGTTCCGGCCAGCCTTTCAATTCAAAATGGTGGTGCAAGGGTGCCATACGAAAGATGCGCTTGCCGTGGGTCAGCTTGAAATAGCCCACCTGGAAAATCACCGACAGCGCCTCCATCACGAACAACCCGCCCACGATCACCAGCACGATCTCCTGCTTGGTGATCACCGCCACGGCCCCCAGGCTGCCGCCCAGGGACAGTGAGCCCACATCGCCCATGAAGACTTGGGCCGGGTAGGCGTTGAACCACAGGAAGCCCAGGCCCGCGCCGATGATGGCGCCGCAGAAAACGGTCACCTCGCCGCAGCCGGCCACATACTGGATTTGCAGGTAGTCGGCCACCTTAATGTTGCCGGCCACATAGGCGAAGATCATGTAAGCGGTCGCGGCGATGGTCATGGGGCCGATGGCCAGGCCGTCCAGGCCGTCGGTGAGGTTGACGGCGTTGGAGGCGCCCACGATGACGAAGACGGCGAAGAGCACGTACCACCACCCCAGATCCGGGAAGATGTGCTTGAAGAAGGGCAGGGTCACCTGGGTGTTGAAGCCCGGGTGGGAGACCACCAGCACCCCTGTGATCAGGGCCAGGATGGATTGAGAAATGAGCTTGCCGCGGCCGCTGAGGCCTTTGCTGCGTTTGACCACTTGTTTGAGATAGTCGTCCATGAAACCGACCGCGCCGAATCCCACCAGTACCAGCAGCACTATCCAGACATAGAAGTTGGTCAGGTCCGCCCAGAGCAGAGTCGAAACGGCCACGGCAAAGATGATCAGGGTGCCCCCCATGGTGGGGGTCCCGGCCTTTTTGAGGTGGGTCTGGGGGCCGTCATCCCGGACGTACTGGCCCACCTGCATTTGGGAGAGCTTGCGGATGAACCAGGGCCCGAGCAGAAAGGCGATCAGGAAGGCCGTGAGCACGGCGTAGATGCTCCGGAAGGTGATATACCGGAAGACATTGAGCGCCGAGATCGAGGTGTGCAGCGGATATAGAAGGTTATAGAACATGTTATGCTCGTTGGTTCGAAGGTTGATGTTGGATGGCCGCCACCACGGTTTCCATGGCCATGCCCCTGGAGCCCTTGACCAGCACCCAATGATCGGCCGTCAGGCGCGGGAGCAGGTCGGCAATGATCTCTTCCTTGGCGCCCACCAAGATCCGTTCGGCGGGCATGCCGGCCTCCATCGCGCCCTGGCGGACGACCGGGCCATGGGGGCCATAGGCATACAGCCGCTCGGCGCCCGAACCGCCGGCCTTCGCACCCAGTTCGCGATGCAGCCGTTCGGCCTGCTCGCCCAGTTCCAGCATGTCGCCTAGTATAATGATGCCAGGTTGTGTCTTGCGCAGCGCCGCGAGGGTCTCGATGGCCGCCGCCATGGAGGCCGGGTTGGCGTTGTAGGTGTCGTCGATGACGTGCACGCCGCCGGCCGAGGTCACCACGTGCAGCCGGCCTTTGCCAGGCGAAAAGGCTTCCAGACCAGCCTTGATCTCGGCCCCGCGCAAGCCTGCCAGGTGACCGGCCGTGGCGGCTGCCAGGGCATTGGTCACCATGAAGCGCCCGGGGGTCTTCAGGGCGATGGGGATGGTCTCGCCGGGCAGCACCAGATCGAAGGCCACGCCGTGTTCCGCTTCCCGGATGTTGCGCGCCCGAACCTGGGCCTCGTTGCCCGTGCCGAAGAAGACGCAACGCCGGTCGGTCCGGCGCGCCAGGGCCGCCACATGCGGATCGTCGGCGTTCAGCGCCACGACGCCGTCGGGAAGCACTTGCGCCATAATTTCACCCTTGGCCCGGGCGACCCCTTCCAGGGAGCCGAGGAACTCCAGATGGGCCGGTCCGACCATGGTGATCAGGGCCATGGTGGGTCGGCAGATGGCCCCCAGGCGCGTCATCTCGCCGGGATGGTTCATGCCCAGTTCCAGCACCGCGGCCTGGTGGTCGTCGCTCAGCCGGAAGAGGGTCAGCGGCAACCCGATCTCGTTGTTGAAGTTGCCTTCGGTGGAGAGCGTGTTGAAGCGCCGGGCCATGACCAGGGTCGTCATCTGGCGCGTGGTGGTCTTGCCGTTGGAGCCGGTGATGGCCACCACCGGAATCTGCGACCGGCCGCGCTGGTAGGCGGCCAGACGGCCCAGGGCGGCGGTGGTGTCGGCCACGGCCACGCAAGTGACGCCTTGGGCTTGCCAGCGCGCGTGGGGCAGCGTGGATTCGGTGTCGGCGGCGACGACGATCCCGCGCACGCCCTTGGCCGCTACCGCATCGATGAAGGTGTGGCCATCGTGCTTTTCGCCCCGGATGGCCACGAAGAGTTGCCCGGCCGCGATGGTGCGCGAGTCAATGGCGACGCCATCGAAATGCGCCTCGGGTCGGCCATAGAGCAGGCGGCCGGCGGTGGCTTTTAAAATGTGATCAGGCGTCCAGTCCATTTTCCAAGACCTGTTTTGCTTCGATCCGATCGTCGAAGGGAAATTTCTGCTTGCCGACGATCTGATATGGTTCGTGTCCTTTGCCGGCGATCAGCACGGTGTCGCCGGCGCGCGCGGCGCCGATGCCCAGGGCGATGGCCCGGCGGCGGTCGGGTTCGACGAGATAACCCCTGGTTTCAAAACCCGCTTGCACGTCGTGGGGAGCATATTGGTGTTCGACTTTTTCGCGCACCCCGGTCACAATCTGGTCGATGATCGCCTGGGGCGGCTCGGTGCGCGGATTGTCTGAAGTGACCACCGTCAGATCGGCCAGACGGCCGGCGATGGCGCCCATGATCGAGCGCTTGCCCCGGTCGCGGTCCCCGCCGCAGCCGAAGACGCAGACGATGCGCTCGCGGGTAACGGCACGCAGGGCCTGCAGGGCCTTTTCCAGGGCGTCGGGCTTGTGGGCGTAATCCACATAGACAAAGCGCCCGCCGGTCGGGTCGGCTACCCGCTCCAGGCGTCCGGGCACATTCGCAAGGGCCGCGATTCCGGCGCCCACGGCTTCCAGTGGCAACCCCAGGGCCAGGGCCGCGCCCGCGGCATTGCGGATGTTCTCCAGGTTGTGGTGGCCCACCAGGGCCGAGCGGATGGCTAAGGCGCCCCGGGGGGTTTGGAGCCGGGCCGTGATGCCGGCCAGATCGAAATGGGCATCCTCGGCGGCGACGTCGGCCGTCC
>JAKAFO010000390.1 GCA_021819735.1 Deltaproteobacteria bacterium | reverse complement strand
GCGTTCGGTTCAACAGGGCCGCCGCGGTGTCGCCGAGCAGACCGTCCATGCATTTGCATACCTGCTGCAGCTCTTTCTTCTGGGCCGGCATCAATCCGGCGTGCTGGTTGGAGGTGTGCACATGGCACCGCATGATCACGTCGCGCAAGCTTTCGGAGATCTCTTGCAAGGAGTAGACGACATACGAATAGTTTTCGGCCTGCTGGATCTGCTCTTGCTGGAGCAGGCGCAGGGTCTTGAAAATGT
The DNA here is from genome assembly GCA_021819735.1 of Deltaproteobacteria bacterium. Classification (GTDB taxonomy): domain Bacteria; phylum Desulfobacterota; class Desulfobacteria; order Desulfobacterales; family Desulfosarcinaceae; genus Desulfatitalea. The sequence continues at coordinate 4,154 of JAKAFO010000390.1, read as the reverse complement.
TGGCCACGATGGTGTTGGACCATTTCTGAATCTTGTTCGTCTCCCGGCGCAGCCGCTTGAGCCGTTTGCGGTCGCGGGTGAGGATGCCTTCGAAGCAGTTGTCCAGATAATCCCGCACGACCCCCAGAAAGCGGCCGGTGTGCTCGAAACAGGTGCGCACCGCGAACTCGGCGTCGGTGACGCGTTTGAGGTCCAGCAGTTCCAACTCTTCCGAGGCTTTTTCCATGCGCCGGTGCAATTTCCAGTTGCGCACGATCAAATAGACGACCGCACCGATCGAACCGATGATGGCAATGCCGTGCAGATAGCCGATGGCGAAAGCAAAGATGGAGGAGACGGTGAAGGCCACCAGGCCGGTAAAAAACCAGCCGCCGATGACGGTCAGCACGCCGGAGATGCGGTAGGCCGCGCTCTCCAGGCCCCAGGCCTTGTCGGAAAGAGAAGTACCCATGGCCACCATGAAGGTCACGTAGGTGGTCGAGAGCGGCAGCTTCATGCTGGTGCCCCAGGCGATCAGGGCGCTGGAGACGATCAGGTTGACGCTGGCCCGCAGCAGGTCGAACTCGGGGACCTTTCCATCGGCACCAATGACCGACCGCCCGGCGCCGGCCTCGAAACGGCCCTGCATCCACTTTTGTACGGAATCGGGGACGATCTTGAGCAAGCCTTCGAACATTCCCGTGGACATGCGCAGGACGATGCGGGCCAGTTGGGAGGATTCGAAGCGTTCGAACCCCTCTTCCTGTCTGCCCAGGCTCACCTCGGTCTTGGTCACGGTGCGCGCCTTGCGTGACAGCCACAGGGTCGCCACCATGACGACCCCGGCCGCGAGCAGAAATCCGACCTGGGTCGGCATGGGCTGTTCCAGAATCTCCATGGTCATGGTCAACGGCGCGGCGCTGTCGCGGGCTATAAGAAAGGCTTGAAAGCTTGCGACCGGCACGCCGATGAAGTTGACCAGGTCATTGGCGGCAAAGGCCATGGCCAAGGCAAAGGTGCCGATGAGCACGATGGGGGCCAGAATATTGATGCGCGTAAACCAGATCACCACTTGGAATAAAAGGGCAAAAAAGACCAGGCTGAGGAGCATGATGGCCCCGGTATGGGTTTGAATCCAGGCCAGCACATGGTCCGGGAGAATGGCGGCGTGCCCCACGCCTTTGAGCAGGGCGAAATAGGTGATCACGGCCAGGGCCGATCCGGCGAAGAGCCCGCCGTAACGGCGCATGCGCTTGGCATAGTCGAAGGTGAACACCATGCGCACCAAAAATTGGATTACCGCGGCGCTTACAAAGGAAATGCCCACCGACAACAGAATGCTGGTGATGATCGCCAGCACCTTGCCGGTGTTGATGTAGCTGGCCAGATCCATCAGGGTTTGGTCGCCGTTGATGATTTTGATCAGGGAGATGGCCACCGCCGCGCCGAGCAGCGAGAAGACAATGGAAACCGTGGTGGAGGTGGGCAGCCCGAAGGTGTTGAACAGATCCAGCAGCACGACGTCGGTGAGCATCACGGCCAGGAAGATGGCCATCAACTCGGGCATGGTGAAATAGCGCGGATGAAAAATGCCCTTGCGGGCCACCTCCATCATGCCGCCCGAAAAGAGCACGCCGGCCATCAGGCCCAGGCTGGCCACAATCATGATCACGTGCCGGGGCGCCACCCGGGAACCCACCGAGGAATTCAAAAAATTAACGGCGTCGTTGCTGACCCCCACCACCAGGTCCAACACCGCCGTGCCGAAGAGCACAATGACAACAAACAGGTACCAATCCATACCAAGAGCCCCTCTTGTGCCTCAATTGACCTTTATTATTGATAGGGAAAACACCGTTTCGGAAGCCTTGACCCCATTCACGCGCGCCCTTCCCATAGCCCCTTTGGGTGGGTACGTCAATTATTAGCCGATTGTTAGCACAGTGTTAGCCTTGGGTTCAATTGCATGGGTTTTTGGCGTTCGTCCAAAAAATTTGTGACCATTTGAATTTCTCCCGCGTAGATCCTTGCAACTAGGACATCGCCGTTTCCGCTTTTATAACCGTGTTAAAAACAATGCCAAGAGAGGAGAAAATCCATGCAAAAAAGATCCATTGCCATGATGTTGATTGTTTTTCTGTGCAGCGCCACGTTGGTTTTCGCGGCCGATCAGACCCGCGACCGCACCCGGGACCAAAAAAAGGATGGCTCCTGCAAACTGACCGAACGCGCGTTTGATCCGCTGTTGGCCGCCGACCAGACCCGCACCCAGTCCCAACAGCAAAAACGCATCAAGAAAAGCACCGGCACCAATTTGATCGACACGGTCGATGGCATGCTGCTGGCGGCTGACCAGGATCGCACCAAGGATCAAAAGCGCGACGGTTCCTGCAAATCGACCGGGGAAGCCTCCCAGAAGGTTCTGGCGGCCGATCAGACCCGCGACCGCACCCGGGATCGTAAAAAGGATGGCTCCTGCAAACTGACCGAACGCGCATTCGAGCAGCTTCAAGCCGCCGATCAAGCCCGTGATCGCAAGCAAGACCGCAAGCGCGACGGCTCCTGCCAAGGATAGGGTTCGTGAAACTTGCGCGGAGATGGGCGGTTCCTAGTCGAATCGAATTCTAAACACCGCTGCTCGACCTGATCTCACCCCGAAGGCAGAGCCTATTCCACGCCACGGCGTTTCGCCGCCGCAGTCGAATTGCGTGGGAGGCTCTGCCTGTTTTTCCGGTTCCCCTCGTCGCTCCTTTAATCGTGTAACCCTTAATCTTGTAACCCTGGAAAAGGAGGTTTTCGATGAAACCATACTGGCGCCTTTTACTTTTGCTGCCCGCCGTGCTCCTGACGGCCGGTGCCGGAGCCGACGCCGGCTCCCTGACCCCCATGGCCCAACTGGGCAAGATCATGTACCAGGACTTGGATTTTTCCTACAACGGCACCCAATCCTGCCTGACCTGCCATCACCACTCCGCGGGTTTCGCCGATCCGGACAATCGCCGCGATCCGTATACTTCGGTCGTATCGGTGGGGGCCGACGGCGTCAGCAAGGGCGGCCGCAACGCGCCTTCGGCGGCCTATGCCGGGTACAGCCCGGTGCTGCATTGGGATGCGGCGGCCGACGGCTATGTGGGCGGCATGTTCTGGGATGGCCGGGCCACGGGATTGGTTCTGGGTGATCCGCTGGCCGAGCAGGCCCTGGGGCCGCCCCTCAATCCGGTGGAGATGAATATGCCCGATGACGACGCCGTGGTGCAGGTGGTGCGGGACAGCGCTTACGCAAGCCTGTTTTTGCAGGTTTTCGGCGCCGATGCCCTCACGGACGTGCCTTCGGCCTACAACAACATCGGACGGGCCATCGCGGCCTTCGAACGCTCCGATCAGGTCCAGAAATTCACATCCCGTTTCGATCGCAACCAGTTGACCGCCGCGGAGCAACGCGGGGCCGCCCTCGTGGCACAGAACTGCGCCCAGTGCCACAGCACCGCGCCGGCGCCCGACGGCGCCAAAGCCTTGTTCACCAATTACGGCTATGTCAACATCGGCGTTCCCGCCAATCCGCTGCTGGCGGGTAATCCCACCGACCTGGGTCTGGGCGGTTTCCTGGAAGGCGATTATCGCAGCGCAGCGCCGCTCATCGACGACGCCGACTTCGCGGCCCAGTACGGCAAATTCAAGGTGCCCACCCTGCGCAACGTGGCCCGCAGCGCCCCCTATGGACACAACGGTTTCTTCCCCACGCTGCGGGAGGTGGTCGATTTTCACAATACCCGCGATGTGGCCGCCTGGCCGGCGCCTGAAGTCGAGCAGAACATGAATACCCAGGATGTGGGCGACATGGGATTGACTTCCCTGGAAGTGGATGACGTGGTCGCCTTTTTGATGAGCCTGACGGACGATCTCAAGATGCAGCCTTAAGCGCCACTTTCCGGACGGAGACCTAAAATAAACCCCGCAGTTATCGTGCGGGGTTTGCTTTTCAATAAACAGGCGGCATCGAGCGGACCGGGCTAATGACCGCCGCCCCCGCCGCCGCCCCCGCCTCCGCCGCCGCCGCCTCCGCCCCCGCCGCCTCCGCCGCCGGTGGAGGTCGCCGGATCGGCGGGAAGCTGGCCGCGGATCTCCCCGGCGGGGTAGGCGGCGCTGTGGATGTTCGCGTAGAGCGCGCCCGACTG
>JAKAFO010000067.1 GCA_021819735.1 Deltaproteobacteria bacterium | reverse complement strand
CCGAAGAAATGCTGCGCATCGCTCCCGGTCTTCCGCTGATCCTGTGCACCGGCTACGGCGACCAGATCACCAGCGAGCAGATCGCCCAAATCGGCATCCGCGAACTGCTGCTCAAACCCATTCTGCGGGAAAGCCTGGCGGTGACCATCCGGCAAGCGCTGACAGCGAATTGATTACTGCGCCCAAGCTTCGGAGCAAAGCGGCGACATCGACATCACAGACAGCGAATGGCGCGTTGGAACAGATCCAGGAGTTGATCGCCGTCCACCACCTTTCCCCATAGATCGTCCAGGGTTTTGGGGAGCGCCTTGATCAGCGAGTCGAGCTGGATCAGCCGGCGGTAGTCCACGCGCAAAGGTGCGGAGCGCGGCGTCGTGCCGTCGCCCCACTTGAATTCAACCCCTTGGGCCTGCATGGCGTCGATGAACTCCTGGGCCATGATGCCGTAGGCCACGGTGGTGGGATGGATACCGTCCAGACTGAAGATGCCGCCGGCGGTGCGCTGCCCCTGCCGGGCCGCCAGAAACTGGGTGGTGAGGTTCAGATCGAGATACTCGCTGGGCATCTCGTAGGGCGTCCAGTTGGGCGGCGGCGGTACCGAAGGGTCCTCCTGGTAACGGCGATAGGCCAGGCGCTCGAGGGTCCAATGCAGGTCCACGATGAACCAGTCCGCCGTTTTTTTCGCGGCGCGGCGGGCCTTGTTGTGCATTTCGACCAGCTTATGGATGATCCGGTTATAGGCATAGATGGTGCGGTCGATCGCCACGGCTTCGGCGCCGGTCAGATGGGGGTCTTCGGTTGGCCGGAACTTCTTTTCCGGTATCCAGGGGCGGGTGTAGTAACGGAAATAGCGCCGATGCCATTTGGGATTGTCATCGGGATAGAAAGGCTCGCCGGCCTCGTCGGCCGAGTCCAGCCGGCCGCCCACCCCGCGGGTGACCGGCGGCACGGTGACCGGCGGCACCGTTCCCCAGAAGACCCGTTGAATTTTACTTCCTCCCGTGCCGGCCGCCTCCACTTCGGCCATCAGTTCGCCCAGCAGGGTTTCGAAATGCTCGGGCTTATAGATCTTGCATTTGCGTTTGCTCGGATTGGGCTCCTGGACATCCTTGGCCGTGCTCCAGACCTCTTTCAAAGGCCGCAATGTCGTGACCGTGCCCAAAATGTTATTGGCGCCCAAATAAACGATCAGGTTCTCCACGCCGCCGCCGTCGGCCAGCTCCTTTAGCCGTGATATCTGGGTGGCCGCTTGATCCCGAGCGTCCGGGGAGTGGCTGGGATTGAGCACCCGCAAAGCCGTGCGGAACATGGCCTGTTCCGGCACCTGACCGAGCCAGTCGTCGCTGCAATTGGCGATCTCCTTTTTGCACATACCGGCGGTAACCCTATAAGCATCCTGGAGTTCGAACCCCCACACGGCCAAATTGTGATAGGGCCCATTGTATCCAATCGGTTTTGCTCCGACGCCGCGCTCCCAGTAGTCCTCGATCTCGTCCATCCATTCGCGCAAGTAAATGGCCGCTAACGGAAATTCGTGCCATCCCACGTCGGGACCAAAAGCGTGGTCCAGGCGCCGCAGCAGGTATTCGATGTTGATGGGCAAACCGCCGGCACCATTAAATGTCGGGTAGCGGAACTGGTTGCCGTCCAGCCCCATCTCCCAGGCGATGATGGCCGGGTAGGAGAGATTGGTCTCCAGGATCGCCCCGCTCTTGAATCCCTGGGTCATGCTGTCACCGATGCTCACCAGCCGATGCTTCATTGCCATAATGCCCTCCTTTGATGAATGGTCAACGTTGCCTTCCGCCATGGGATCGACGGCCATGAGAGTCTTCTACGCGTGAGGCGGCAGTGTGGAAGAAATGGAATGGGAATACGATGAGGCGAATCGGATTTCGCCGCGTATGCGGTAGCAATAATACAGGATGGCGGGGTTCGTAAAGCCTAATCGATGCCGAACAGCCGTCCACCCTGATAGACCAGAAAAGCCATGAGCCAGGCCACGGAGGTGGTGTAGGCGATGGAGAAGAACATCCAGCCGACCGAGCCGGTCTCGCGGCGGATGGCGGCCACGGTGGCCAGGCAGGGAAGATAAAGCAGCACGAAGACCATCATCGAGAGTGCCGTCAGGGGGGTCATGCCGGCGGCGCGCAGGGCGCTCTCCAGGGCATTGGCCTGGGGGTCGTCGGTGACGGCGTAGAGCACGCCCAAGGTGCTGACCACGATCTCCTTGGCCACGAAGCCGCTGAGCAGGGCGATGCCGCCGCGCCAATCCACGCCGATGGGGCGGAAAACAGGCTCCAGGGCGTGCCCCAGGCGGCCGAGGAACGATCGCGCGGCCTGCTCGGACTTGGTGCGCTGGGAGAGTGCGTTCAGGGCCTGCGCGTGCCGAGCCTGGATCTCCGGCCGGCGGGATTGCTCCGCGGCCTGCCACTCGGATTGGAATTGGGCTTCAAGACGCGCCGTTTCCCGGACTTGGGCTTCGCGCAGTTCCGGTGCCTGGGGAAAGTTGGCCAGAACCCAGATGACGATGGAACCCACCAGGATCACGCCGCCCATGCGCTTGAGGAACATCTTGCTGCGGTCCCACATGTGGATCAGCAGGCTTTTGAGCATGGGCACGCGGTAAGGCGGCAGCTCCATCACAAAGGGCGCGTCCGCGCCGCGGAAGAGCAGGGTGCGGAAAAGCCGGCCGGTGAGGATCGAGAGCACGATGCCGGTCAGATAGATGCCGAAGATCACCGTGCCGGCCCGAGCTCCGAAAAAGCCGCCGGCCAGCACGATGTAGACCGGCAGCTTAGCCGAGCAAGACATGAAGGGCGTGATCAGGATCGTGAGGATGCGGTCGGTTTTACTCTCCAGGGTGCGCGCGGCCATGATGGCCGGCACGTTGCAGCCGAAGCCCATGAGCATGGGAATGAACGATTTGCCGTGCAGGCCCACCAGGTGCATGATCTTGTCCATCAAAAAAGCGGCCCGGGCCATGTAGCCGGTATCTTCGAACAGCGCGATGCAGAAAAAGAGCAGTAAAATGTTGGGTAGAAAAACGCCCACCGTGCCCACACCGCTGATGATGCCGTCCAGCAGCAGATCTTCGACCCAGCCGGGCGGCAGCAGATAGCCCACGCCGGCGGCCAGCAGGCCGAAGAGATGTTCGATCCAATCCTGGGGAAAGGCGCCCACGGTGAAGGTGAGCTGGAACATGGCCCAGATGAAGAAGAAGAAGATCGGCATGCCCACGAAGCGGTTGGTGAGCACCAGGTCGATGTTGCGGGAGATGTCCACCCGCTCCAGGGGCGAGGTGGTGAGCACCTCCTTGACGATGCCGGTGATGAACCCGTAGCGTTCGTCGGTGGTGACGATTTCAGGATCGTCGTTGAAACGGTCCTTGAGGAAGGCGCGCTGTTTTTCGGCCGCCGCCAGCAGGGCCGCGAAGCCGTCGCCGGCAATGGTCGTCAGACGCTCCTTGATGATGGCGTCGTCTTCGATCAGTTTGATGGCGATCCAGCGCGGATGGTAGGGTAAGGCGGCCCCCAGGTGGGTGGTCAAATATCGCTGGAGGGCGTCAATGGCCTTTTCCACCTCCTGATTGTAGCGCACCTTGCGCTTCTGCTGGGGCGGCGTGCCCGAAAGGGCCAGTTCCACGGCTGCGGCCAGCAGGTCATCGATGCCCTTCTGCCGGTTGCCCACGGTCAGGATCACGGGCAGGTCCAGCAACTCCGAAAGCTTGCGGGCATCGATCTTGAGGCCCCGGGCATCGGCCATGTCCATCATGTTGAGGGCGAAGACCACCTTGCAATCCAACTCCCGGAGCTGGGTGGCCAGGTAGAGGCTGCGCTCCAGGTTGGAGGTGTCGATGATGTCGATGACCACATCCGGAGATTCGTCCAGGATGAAATTGCGGGCCACGATCTCTTCGATGGAAAAAGGAGTCAGGCTGTAGGTGCCGGGCAGGTCCACGATCTTCAGATCGTAACCGTGGCGGTGCACCAGGCCCTCCTTCTTTTCCACGGTCACGCCCGGCCAGTTGCCCACCTTCTGGCGGGTGCCGGTGATGGCGTTGAAGATGGTGGTTTTGCCCGAGTTGGGATTGCCGGCCAGGGCGATGGTGATGGTGGGATGGGTCATGGGGCCGTTTCCTTATTGAACATCCAACACGGAGATTTGCGCGGCCTCTTCCACCCGCAGCGAAATATGGGCCCCTTTGACGATCAGTTCCATGGGATCTTTGAGCGGAGCGTACTTTTCGACATAAATCCGAGTGCCCCGGAGCAGTCCCATCTCCAGGATGCGCCGCCGCAAGGCGCCGCTGCCGCCGACGCGGTCGATCACCGCCCAGGAACCTTCTTTCAACTGGTTTAACAGCATCCGCCCCATCCTCTCCCTAAACCGCCCGGCGCCTGTATTCCCTGGATTTTCTAACGATCTGAAAAGCATGGCGAAACTAATGCCATGACCCTGAATTGTCAACATACAAGAGGGCAGTTTCAGAGGGTCTGGGCCGAAAGGCTGAACTTGTAGCCCACGCCGTAGATGGTATGGATGAGTTCTTTGTCCGGCAGAATGGCAGCCAATTTTTTGCGCAGGTTCTTGATGTGGCCGTCGATGGTGCGGTCATACCCTTCGAAGCTGTAGCCCTGGACCTTGTCGAGCAAATCGGCCCGAGGGAAGACCCGTTCGGGGTGGGCCATGAGCACGTTGAGCAGGCTGAACTCGCTGGGGGTCAGGCTCAGGGGCCGGCCGGCCACGGTCACCTGGCGCGTCTCTTCGTCCAGCATGAGGGGGCCGGCGATCAGGCGCCGGGGGTTCTGGCTGGGACGGGTGCGACGCAGCACCGCCTTGACCCGGGCCACCACCTCCCGCGGGCTGAAGGGTTTGCAGATGTAGTCGTCGGCGCCGATCTCAAGGCCCAGCAGGCGATCCAGCTCATCCACCTTGGCGGTGACCATGATGATGGGGATGTCGGCGGTTTTGCGCACTTCGCGGCACACCGAGATACCGTCCAGGCCGGGCAGCATGAGATCCAGCAGGATCAGGGCCGGATCGATGCCCTTGAGCTTTTCCAGGACTTCGTCGCCCCGGGCCAGGCAAGAGACTTTGAAGCCGGCCGCCGTTAGATAGTCCCGGAGCAGTTCGGCGATCTTGACTTCGTCTTCCACCACCAGGACATGTTCTTCGGCCATGGGGGAACACCTCTCATCCGTCTATTGTTAACGCCAGGGGCAGGCGCAGGAGGATGCACAAGCCGCCCAGGGGGCTCGCCTCGGCCCAGATCCGGCCGCCATGGCTTTCCACGATATGCTTGCAGATGGAGAGCCCCAATCCGCTGCCGCCCGTGTCGCGGTTGCGGGAACTCTCCACCCGGTAGAGCCGGTCGAACAGCCGGGTCAGTGCTTCGGCGGGTACGCCCGGCCCCGAGTCCTCGAAGCGCAGGGTCAGGCCCTCTTGTCCGACCTGGCCCGTGACCTGAAGGGAGCCGGGCGATTGAATGTACTTGGCGGCATTCTCGAGGATGTTGGTGAAGACTTGCTCCAGCCGATGCGCATCCCCCTGAATCTGCGTCGCGCCGATACCCGCGAGCCGCAGCTCCAGCTCAATGTGGCGCTGGGCCAATGGGCCGCGATGATTTTCGGCCACCCGCACCAGCACGGCGGCCGGGGAAATGGGGCGGGGGTTCACCTGCAGGATGTCCGATTCGGCCAGGGAGAGCAGGTGCAGGTCCTCCACCAGCTTGGCGATGCGCAGAATCTCGGCGTGCAGGGAGGCCAGATTGTCGGCAGTCGGCGGCCGCACGCCGTCCTGGAGCGCCTCGATTTCACCGCGCAGGATGGCCAGGGGTGTGCGCAATTCGTGGGAGATATCCGCCAGCCACTGGCGCCGCAAATTTTCGTAGTGGCCGAGGGTCTGGGCCATGGCGTTGAAGTTTTCGGCCAACTGCCCCAACTCGTCGCCGGTGGTCGGGGCGATGCGCACGGTAAAGTCGCGGTCGGCCAGATCCCGGGTCCCCCGGGCCAGGCGCTGCACCGGCTTCAGCAGATGGCGCGACAGAAAAAAAGCGATGAGCGCGGTGAGCACAATCACCGCCCCGGCCAGCAGGTAGAGCTGCCGGGCCTGTCTTTCCAACCAGGCCTCGGAGGCCCCCGATTTAAAGGGGGTATGCTTTTCCAGCCCCAGCCAGCCGACGATCCGGCCCTCCACCTCGATGGCCACCAACTGCTGCCGATCATCGCTACCGGGGATGCCGATAATGGGCTGGCGTTGGGCATCCATCAGCAGCACCCCAGGCGGGCCCCGGGGCGACACCTTCAAGGGCGAGGGCCGTTGGCCGGCGTCCGCATCCGGATCGGCCAGTGGTGCTTCGGCGGCCAGCACCGGGGTATCCTTCATAATATCCGACAATACGCCGATCACCCGCTGCCAGTGCGCCAGATCGCTGCGCAGCCCCTCCCACCCGTCGTTGGCCCGATATTCGGCCTCCAGCGCCGGCACCAGGCTGCGCAGCTTTTCGATCTCCACCTGCTGGATGTGGTTGCGGAAATTGAGGAAGAAAAGATGGCGCGCGAAGAGCACGGCCCCGACCACGATGGCCAGGATCAGGAAGAAGGCGCCGAACAACTTATAAGCCAGCTTGATGCGCATGCATCACTTAAAATCATTTTATCCTGAAATTCAATCGGCTTTCCCCTTTCTCCGCAAAACCCCATAATTTCTCCACAATTTCCTCACAATTGGACGCTAAAAAGCGCTATAGGAGAAGCATGAAGATGACGAACGCCCCCTTATTATGCATATCGCCCGGACGGCGCCCTGGAGTTCGGACCGCCGGGATGATCCTGGCGGGAGTTCTGATCCTGGCCGGCTGCGCCGTAGGCCCGGATTATCAGCCGCCGGCCCCCCAAGTGCCGGCCCAGTGGCATGCGGCGGCCGCCTCCGATGCCCAAGGGGATGCCCGGCGCCTGGCCCAATGGTGGCAGGTCCTGAAGGACCCCTTGCTGACCGACCTGGTGCATCAGGCCGCCGCGCGGAACCTGGATGTGCACGAGGCCCTTTCCCGGGTGCGCGAGGCGCGCCACCGGCGAACGATCAGCCGCGCGCCCCTCTTCCCGAGCCTGGAAGCCAACGGCTCGGCGCGCCGCAGCGATCAAGGCGAGGCGGGGTCCGAGCGGATGTCCGCGCTTTTCGGCCGCGAGGGGGGGGGCGTCTCCGAGCAATATACCGTGGGATTCGACGCGGGTTGGGAGCTGGATCTTTTCGGCGGCACGCGGCGCTCGGTGGAAGCCTCCCAGGCCGATCTGGAGGCCAGGGTCGAAGATCTGCGCGCGGTCCTGGTCACCCTGCTGGCCGAGGTGGCCGTCAACTATGTCGATCTGCGCACCTACCAGACGCGCCTGGCCGTGGCCGAGGGCAACGTGGCGGCCCAGCAGCAAACCTGGGAACTGCTCACGGCCCTCTCCCAGGCCGGCGGCGGCGATGAATTGGCCGTGGCCCAGGCGCGTTACAACCTGGAAAGCTCCCGGGCCAAGGTCAGCGACCTTGCGGTGGGCCTGGAGGCGGCCATGAACCGCCTGGCCGTGCTCACCGGCCGGCCGGCGGGCGCGCTGCACGCCGAACTCTCCGTCGTTGCGCCCATTCCCGTGGCCGACCTGGCCCTGGCCGTGGGCGTACCGGCCGACACGATCCGCCAGCGGCCGGACATCCGCCGGGCCGAGCGCGAACTGGCGGCCCAGACCGCCCGCATCGGCGAGGCCACGGCCGATCTTTATCCCCAGTTCACCCTGAGCGGCTCCATCGGCCTGGAGTCGGTTTCCACGGGCGACCTCTTCTCGTCGGGCAGCCGGGTCTGGTCCTTCGGGCCGGCCTTCAGTTGGCCGCTGTTCCAGGCCGGTGCCATCCGCGCCAACATCCATGTGCAGGAGGAGTTGCAGCAGCAGGCGTTCATCCGCTATGAGGCCGCGATCCTGACCACCCTGGAAGAGGTGGAAAACGCCTTGGTGGCCTATGCCCAGGAGCAGCGCAAGGCCGAGAATCTGCAGGCCGCCGCCGATGCCGCGCGCCTGGCGGAAAAACTGGCCAAAGTGCAGTACGTCACCGGCACGACCGGTTTTAGCGAAGTGCTCGAGGCCCAGCGTTCGCTGCTCTCGTTCGAAGATCAACTGGCCACCAGCCGGGGAGCCGTGCTCTCCAACCTGGTCCGGCTTTACAAAGCCCTGGGCGGCGGCTGGCAGCCGTTCAGCCTCGAAAACGAAACACCCCCGGCCGGGGAGAAGAAAAGTTGACGCCTATGCTGGACAAAACCGAGTTATCCGTGAATGCAACCATGACCCAGGTGGCCGCCGCCGGCCGGCGCAAGCGCCTGATCCGCTGGGGGGCCGCCTTGGCAGCGGCCCTGGTGACCACCATCGTCATCGTCGCCTGGAGCCTCGGCGGCCGCGGCGGCGCCATCGCCTATCAGACCCAGCCGGTGCGCCGGGGGGATCTGGCGATCACCGTGGTGGCCACCGGCAACCTGCAGGCCACCAATCAAGTGCAGGTGGGCAGCGAGCTTTCGGGCATCCTCGTGGCCCTGAAGGCCGATTATAACGACACCGTCAAAGTCGGCCAACCCTTGGCCTACCTGGACGACTCCAAATACCGGGCCGCAGTGGCCCGCTCCAAAGCCGAACTGGCATCGGCCAAGGCCAACCACAAAGAAGCCCTGGCCACGCGCCAGGCCCAGGAGAAGAAGTTGGCTCGCCAGCGCAAGACCCGGGAGTTGACCGAAAACAAGCTGCCCTCCCAGGAGGATCTGGAGCAGACCGAGGCCGATCTGGAGCGCGCCGTGGCCGGGGTAGAGGCTGCGGCCGCGGCCATCGAAAAAGCCCAGGCGACGCTGCAATCCGACGAGACCGACCTCAAAAAGACGGTGATCTACTCACCCATCAACGGCATCGTCCTGAGCCGGGATGTGGAGGTGGGCCAGACCGTGGCGGCCTCGCTGCAAGCGCCGGTTTTGTTTACCCTGGCCGAAGACCTGCGCCACATGGAGTTGCAGGTGGATGTGGACGAAGCCGACGTGGGCCAGGTCCAACCCGGCCAATCCGCCGAGTTCACCGTGGACGCTTACCCGGACCGGACCTTCCAGGCCCAGATCACCCAGGTGCGTTACGGTGCGCAAACCACCGAGGGCGTGGTGACCTATAAAAGTGTGCTGCGCGTGGAGAATCCCGACCTTTTGCTGCGGCCGGGCATGACCGCCACGGTGAATATTGCCGTTTTGAAGATCGAAAATACGTTATTGGTGCCCAGTGCGGCCTTGCGCTTTACACCGGAGCAGCTCTCCCAAAAGCCAAAACGCGAAGGGGGGATCGTCAACGCCTTGATGCCGCGCATGCCCTTTAAACGCTCCCGAAAAATGGCCGGCGACGATACCCAGGAGAAGAACAGCAAGACCCAGCTCTGGATTCTAAAGGAGAACCAGCCGGCGGCGGTGGCGGTCGAGGTCGGCGCCACGGACGGCGCCATAACGGCCGTAAGTTCTCCGAATTCGGATTTGAAAGAGGGCATGCCGGTTATCCTGTACGCCATCACCCCTAAAGAATGAGCGCACGATGTCCAGTACCCGTCATGATCAAGATCTGATCGAACTGCGCAATATTACCAAGATCTATGGCGAGGGCCACGCGGCCGTGCACGCCCTGGATCACATCGACCTGACCATCCGCCGCGGAGAATTCGTAGCCATGATGGGCCCCAGCGGATCGGGCAAATCCACTTGCCTGAACATCCTGGGCTGCCTCGATTCCCCCACCGGTGGAAGCTACCGCTTCGACGATGTCCAGGTGGAAAGCCTCTCCCTGGATCAGCGGGCCGCACTGCGCCGAAACTTCCTGGGGTTCATCTTCCAGGGGTTCAACCTGCTCAATCGCACCTCGGCACTGGAAAATGTCGAGCTGCCCTTGATCTACCGTCGCATGCCGGTCAGAAAACGGCGCGAACTGGCCTTGAAAGCCCTGGATGACGTGGGCCTGGCGGGATGGGCCGATCATACCCCCGGCGAATTGTCCGGCGGGCAGCAGCAGCGCGTAGCCATTGCCCGGGCCCTGGTGGGCCAGCCCAAGGTGCTGCTGGCGGACGAGCCCACCGGCAATCTGGACTCGGCGCGCAGCAAAGAGGTGATGGAGATGCTATCGGAATTCAACCGCCGGGATGGCATCACCATCGTCATGGTCACCCATGAACCCGATATGGCGGCCTATGCCGACCGCCAGATCCAGTTCCGCGACGGCGTTATCGAGGCAGCGCCATGATCCTGTGGGAAATCTATCTGCTGGCCCAGCGCACCATCCTGCGCAACGCGTTGCGCTCGTCGCTCACCATGCTGGGGATCGTCATCGGGGTGGGGGCCGTGATTGTCATGGTAACACTCGGCAGCGGCGCAACGGCCAAAGTTACCCAGGACATTTCCAAATTGGGCACCGATATTTTGTATGTGCGTCCAGGGTTGGGCCCCCATGGGCCGGGCGGCATCCGGATCGCCTCCAAGCAATTTGAGCTGGCGGATGCCCAGGCCATCGAAAACGCCATTGCCGGCCTGCAGGCCGTGGCAGCCACGGCCGACGCGACCCGCCAGGCGATCGTGGGCAGTGCCAATCGGACCACCTTGGTCAACGGCGTCACCAATGCCTATTTCACGGCATTGGGCTGGACGCTGGCAGATGGACGCTGGTTCAGCGACGCCGAGCAAAAAGCCGGCAAGAGCATTTGCCTCCTGGGACAAACAGTCCAGAAAGAGCTTTTCGGAAGTACTTCGCCCATCGGCCAGGCCATCCGCCTGGGCAAAGTCTCCTTCAAGGTCGTCGGCACCCTGCAAGCCAAAGGGGCCTCGACTTTCGGCCAGGATCAGGACGATGTGATCATCATCCCCCTGCGCACCATGCAACGCCGGATCGCCGGAAATACGGAGGTGCGCAATATTGTCATCGCGGTGACCGCGGGCGTCTCCACCCAGACGGTCAAAACCGAAGTCGAACGTCTGATGCGCGTCCGCCGCGGCATCAAGTCCAACCAGTATGACGACTTCAACGTCCGTGACATGAAGGAACTCATCGACACCTTCACCAGCACCACCATGGTGATGACCGCCCTGCTCAGCGCCGTGGCCGGCGTCAGCCTGCTGGTGGGCGGCATCGGCATCATGAACACCATGATGGTCTCGGTCACCGAACGCACCCGGGAGATCGGCACGCGCCTGGCCATCGGCGCCATGCGCGAAGAAGTACTGCTCCAATTCCTGGTGGAGGCCGTGGTACTGGCCACCTTCGGGGGCGTTTTGGGCATCCTGCTGGGACTCCTTGCCTCGGTCGTCGGCGCCGGCTTGATCGGCGTCCCCTTTATCTTCAAGCCCGGCACCGTGGCCCTGGCCTTTTTCTTCTCGGGCGCCGTGGGCATCGCCTTCGGCTACCTGCCGGCCAAGAAGGCGGCCCAGCTCGATCCCATCGAGGCCCTGCGATACGAATAACCGGATATTTAATAAAGGTAGACGGCCCCGCACCGGCTGACCGAATTGTCCGCCTGGTCGCCATTGATGCCGGAAGCGCTGCTGTCTTCGCCAGGCGCACCCAGCGCCAGGGTTTGGCCGTCGTTGGATAGGGCGACGCTGGTGCCGCCCCAATCGCCCACGTCGGTGTTGGGGGCTTTGACATACGCCTGCTGATTCCAGAGGCCGCTGCTGTGAGTGAAAACGTATGCGGCGCCGCTCTTGGGGGCCGAGTTGTCGGCCTGCACGCCATCGATGCCGAAAGCGCCGCCGGACTCGGCACAGGCCCCCACCGCCAGAGTGCTGCCGTCGCCCGAAAGCGCCAGGCTGCAGCCGAATTCGTCGTCCGCCTCGGCATTGGCGGCTTTGAGGTAGGCCTGCTGGCGCCAGCCGCTGCCGCCGCGGGTGAACACATAAGCGGCGCCGGCGTTGGAGGCCGAGTTGTCGGCGGGGTTGCCGTCGATCAGTCCTATGCCGCCGTCCTCGTAAAAAGCGCCCACCGCCAGGGTGTCGCCCTCGTCGGAAAGCGCGACGGAGTAGCCGAAGCGGTCGTCCGGCTCGACATTGGCCGCTTTGACGTAAGCCTGCTGGCTCCAGGTGTCGGCGGTGGCGCTAAAAACATATACCGCCCCGCTGTCGATGGCCGAGTTGTCGTTCTGATCCCCATTGATGCCGCTGGCGCCACCGTCCTGACGCCAAGCCCCGACCGCCAGGGTGGTCGCGTCGCCCGAAAGCGCCAGGGCATTGCCGAACCGGTCGCCGTGCAGGGGGTTCGAAGCTTTGATATAGGTCTGCTGGCGCCAACTGCTCCCGCTGCGAGTAAAGACATAGGCCGCCCCGCTCAAACTGGTTGAGATGACGCAGGCCCCGGGCAGGCACCGGTCGTCCTGATTGCCTCCTACACCGCTGCCGACGCTGTCTTCGCCATACGCCCCCACGGCCAGGGTGTTGCCATCGGCCGAAAGGGCCAGGGCGAAGCCGAAGAAATCCTCTGCGGCCGCATTGGAAGCCTTGATATAGGCCTGCTGGCTCCATATGTCGCCGCTGCGGACATACGCGTACACCGCTCCGCTGTCGACGGCCGTGTTGTCGGCCTGGTCGCCATTGATGGTCCGGGCGGCGCTGTCTTCCCCATACGCGCCGACCGCCAGCGTGTTGCCGTCGGCCGAAAGCCGCAGGCTGCAACCGAACCAATCCCCCGCCTCGGTGTTCGAGGCCTTGATATAGGCCTGCTGGTGCCACTCGGCGCCGTTGCGCGCAAAAACGTACACTGCGCCGCTGTCGGGGGCCGAGGTGTCAAGCTGGTCGCCGTCAATGCCGACAGCGCCGCTGTCCTCGCCATAAGCCCCCACGGCCAGGGTGCTGCCGTCGACCGAAAGCGCCACGCTGCTGCCGAACTGATGAAACTCCCGAGGGTTGGAGGATTTGACATACCCCGCCGCATCGGCCAGGCTGCCGGTGACAAAGGCGACCGGCGAATCTTTGCAGCCCTCGCTGTTGCAGGCCTGCAGGATGTACCGGGCGTTGACGCGGCCGGGAAGAAAAACCGCATGATCATAGCTCGTGACATTGGCCGGGAGCGTCGCCAGCTCGGTATACCCCGAGCTGCCGGTGGGATCTTCCATCAGCCGGTACTCGGTCTCGTCGCCGACATCCGCCCAGGTGAAGTGAAATGTTTTGATGCTTTGCGGTGCGAGCAAAAGCGTCAGGGCGGGGGGACCCGGAGGGTCTGGGGACTCCGGAGAGTTCGGCACGAGCGGGGTTTCGCCCCCTGCCCCTCCCCCGCCCCCGCCCCCGCATGCGCTCAATGCCATGATGACCGTGACCAGAACCGCCATTTTGAGCCCAGGAGTGCCGATCTTTTTCATACTTCATCCTTTTTAGCTTCTAAGTTGTAAAAAGCCCGATGCAGGAACTTTGGCAGTACTGCCGCGCCTGTTCAGGCAAAAGAACAATCCCTTATATCTTTGAAATCTTCGGAAACGACTCGTTAAGGAAGAAAAGATTGGAATGGCCGGCCAGAGGCGGGCCTGATCCAGAACCGTGTAGCCTGTAACTTCTTAAAATAAACCTACTTCTTCATCCATGGGGCAAAGACCCTATTACACCGTCTTGAAGACCTTATTGAGAGACCTACGGTTGTCCCTGAGTTTAGGCTCGGGACTGGATCGCCCCTGGATGGACAAGCGTTGGTTGATGCTTGGGCTCGCGGGTTGAGGATATAGAGGTCGGCCACCTGCCGGCCAAGAAGGCGGCCCAACCGGACCCCATCGAGGCCCTGCGCTACGAATAGTGACACTTTGACCCGCCTGTATTATTCTAACGGCTCAGTTCCGCGACGGGAGACGCGAATTGTGAGCGGTTCACACCAACGACATGCCCGTGCTCACAGTTGCCTTGCACGCGCCGATTTAAAAAGGCATCGGCATGATCGGCGAAGGCCGCCGGCCAACGCTTGAGATCAGTGCATTCATCAAGACCATCCGCGATCCGGAGAACCACACCCGCCTGTCGCTCTTTTAGCCCAGCGCCTTCGTTGCTCCGGACGCGATCACACCTATACGGAGGTGCACCATGGACTGGCCAACGATCATCGTTCATATCTCGGGGCTATCGATCGTCTTCTTCTACGCCCTGAGCCGCTTCAACACGCCGCCGCCCTTACTGCCGACGGCCTCGGAAGACAACCCCAAGCTGGCGACGACCATTCGCCAGTGGTTTCAAATGCGCGAACCTTCGGCGCCCCTGGTCTATCCTCCGCCACGGGCCAACACCACGGCTTTCAAGTTCTGGCTGTACCGCAACATCTACGCTTTCATCGGGGTCGGCATCTATCTGCTCGCATCCCAGGTACCCGGTGTGCGCGCTCCGATTCCGCAACTCATCACGCTTTTCGGGCACGACAAGCTGCCCGAGTTGGACTTGACCAACGGCCTGGTGCTCGCCGTGCTGCTGGTCGCCTTGTCGCGCATGCCGCCGTTGAGCCGGGCCGACGCGGCCCTGCGACGTCTGCTATACGAGCGCGCCAGCATTCCGGCCAAGCAGTTGGAGTTCCAACGCAGCTTATACGGGGCCGATTACCACCCCGAAGCCCGACTGCTGCAAAAGGTGCGCAAGGCCCTGGAGGCCGATGGTTTCGACTTGGCGGACATCGTCTATGACCCGAACGCCACCACTCGTTCGCTATGGACCAAAACCAGCCTGCTCATCGAACAGTTACAGGCCTGGAGCACCGATGACCACTATACGACCGCCTTGGCCATCCTGCGCGAACCCGGCTCCGAGAAGCTTAGCGCCGACCGCGTACGCGAGGCCTACGAAGCCTTGAAAGGGGATGCTCGGACTTGTCTGGCCGCGTTGCGCAACGCACCGGGCGCCGAGGAGACCCAACTGCGCGACATGCGCTTCCGCCAGGAGTGCAAAATGCTTCTGGACGCGATCTACTGCCTGCTGGCGCGCATCGCTTTGCGCTCGCACTACAGTTTCAACGACGCGACCGCCGCGGTCCGGCGGGCCGGTTTCCATATCCAGACCAGCACCGCGCCGTTGCCCAACAAAAACGACCTGGTGGCGCTCGTCCTGTTGCTGTTCATAGTGACCACCATTCCCTTGGGATATAGGGTCGGCTTCGGCCGAGCCGCCATGGTCACCCTTGTCTATTTGCTCTCCATCCTGACACCCATCTACCTGGCGGCGGAATGGCCCAACCTGCTGCGCCGCGCCCCGGGCAAACTGCCCCCCATCGCTTTTCCGATGCTGACCGGCTTGGTCGCCGCCGCCCTGGGAGTTGTCGTAACGGTGGTGGGCAATAGCCTGCTGCTCCCCAAAGCGCTCTGCGGCGAAACCCCGGCGTTGACTTGCAGCCTGGACCGCTGGATCAACCATACCCATCCCTGGACGGTTCTGATCTTGTGTTTCAGCGCGGCCCTGTCCGTGCTCATGATGGTCGGGCGCTATGCGGGGGAAAAGGAGCTTCAAGGGGTCGGCCGTTACCGCCAATGGGCCAGCTTGAGCGATGCCTTGCTGTTGGCGGGATTGGTCCTGGGGTTGATGGCGCTGTATGTATTGCCCCGCTTATCGCAACTGAATCCGGGTCAATTCGATTGGACGGCGCTGATTCGACCTGTGATTACGGCGTTTTTCATCGGGCTGGTGGTCCCCACCTGGTATCGCGGCAATGCCAGGCAGATCAGCGACGATTGGCAACAGCGCCACACCGGGGACCCTGGTTCGGACAAGACCGTGCAACCGGTTTCAGGCGGATTCGGGAGGGTCTGAAGAGCTGGGCGGCTGCGGGGCGCAGGCCCCGGAGAGCTGGTCGTTTTTCAAAAAGTCATAGAGCCGGCCCGTATAGCGGCACTGGATCATGTCGCGGATCTTGCGCATCAGATACTCCCGCGTGGCCCCTTCGCCGTCGATGCGCAAGCGGAATGCCAGGAGACGCTGCAGGGCCACGTCCGCCTGATCCCGCTCGGGCACCATGCGCATCACATTGCGCAGCATGCTATACAGCGGCCCGCCCAGGGATTCGATGGAGATGACCTTGTCTTTGTCCATGTGCTCCAACCAAGAATTGCTATCCGCGTTTTTCCAGAGTCGCGGCATGCAAATCATAGTCGATGCTCTCGCCTTGCACAATGGGTTTTAGGGCAAGCCTTAGAAATTGTTCACCTCAGACTTTCCACCCGCTCCTTGCGGCTGACCACCTCGACGATACGAATTCCGTACTTCTCCCGTTCCACCACCACCTCGCCTTTGGCGATGAGGGTTTCGTTGACCAGCAGGTCCACCGGTTCGCCTTCCAACTGGTTGAGCTCCACCACCGAGCCCTGCCCCATTTTGAGCACATCGTTGATGCGGCGGCTGGTGCGGCCCAACTCCACGGTCAGTTCGATGGGGATCTCCATGATCAGGCGCAGGTTGCGCAATTCGGCATCGGCCTGGTCCAGCGCCTCGGCCTCTTTACCTTTGGCGGTCCTGGCGTTTAGCTTGGATTCGTCGAAGTCGTCCCGCTTGATGCCCGCGTCCACGATAACGGTATTGCCGCCGCAGGAGAACAAAAAGCGTTGGGTCTTGATGATGTTCAGCGATTCGACCCGGAAGTCCTTGCCGTTGGTGATGGCCGGCGTGGAGAGCACGCAGGAAAGGCCCACATCCACGAAAGCGGATTTGAGATTGCCGCCGATGATGTTGCTCAATTCGCGCATCACATCATAGACTTCTTCATCGCTGCCAATCTCTTCCACCTTGATGCCCAGCATGGCCGCGGTCATCTGGCGCGCGAAATCATCGTTGACCTGGATGTTGAACAGCCCCTGCACATCGCCGGCAAAGCTGACCGTGCCTACCGTTCGCTTCTCTTCTCGGAAGCCCTCGGGCACTTCGGGGATATTGGCGGTTTCCATGGAGAGCATGGTGTAGAACACATCGATAACGCCATTGATCACGGTGGTGGGAATGTCCACGGAATTGATCTTGGCCTGAATTTCAACACTGTCCAGTTGGGCAATGCCGGCAATTTCGGCCTTGGCGCCGAGATCCTCCTTGAGGGTGATCTCTACGAGCAGTTCATGCTTCTTATGCCTGAAAATCCACTTGTGCAGGTCGCCCATCTTGCTGGGCTCGATCGTAAAATCGGAACCGCGGGTGATGGAGGGGGTGGAGATGACACAGGATAAATCGCTGTCCTGAAACTCGCTGCGCAAATTGCCGCTGATGATGTTGGCCAGCTCGCCCAGGACATCCTTGATCTCCTCCTCACTATCGATTTGGTTCGCTTCGATACCCAGCATGCTGGTGGTGATCAGAGTGGCGAAATCCTGGCTGACATGCAGGCTCATGGTGCCGACCACCTCGCCGGCAAAGTGCACGGCACTCACCATCCGCTTCTCGTTAAGCCCGGCATCCGTAATCATGCCCACTTTGGCCATGGGCATGGAGAGCATGGTATCGAAAGTTTCGAGAACACAGTTGTTGATGTTCTTTTCGACTGCGGTAATACGGATCTTTTCCATGACGTCGTCCTGGTGAGCTCCGGCTGCGCAATCTGCAATTGCGCAAGCTCGTCAGTAAATTGACGGGTTTACATCCCCATGGGATCGCCTCCCTGGCACTCGACCGTCTCGCCGAACGGTTTCGCCGCGCCTGGAGGTTGTCGGGGGTGGCACCTTACCCGAATCTGTCGTCGACAATGCAAATTGTCGGCCAAATTTCAAATGGAGGAGGATTGACTTATCGCGGATGGGGCGGCCAAGGTGCTATCCCCTGGCGCGCCCGAACGCTTTCTATGCGGCCCGGGCGGAAATTTTGGGTTGGGCCACGCCAGCGGATGCGGCCATGACGGAAGCCGGGTCGAATTGCGGCGCTTTGGCCGGTGCCCCGCGCGTCAGCCAGCCGGATTGGGAGGAGGTAAAGATGCCCCACAATGGAATCCACCACAGACACACGAGCCAGTAGAACGAAAACGGCAGGGACCATTTCAAGCCGAACCAGCCGCCGTGACGATGGAAGTGGACGATGGCCGGCAGAATGGCGGAAAGCACGGCCCCGGTGGCCAACACGACCAGCGTGCCCAGGGGCTCCAGGATAAGCTGCACCATGACGGCGCACTTAAAGGCCTCGGTGAAGGTCATGCGCATCATCTGGGTAACGCTGAATAGACGCACCCAATTGCTGCCGCTGTCGTTGGTGCGAAAGCGACCGAAAACGAAACCGAACATCACCAGGTTCTCGCGCACGTTGCTGCGCGCCCAGCGCAGGAGCATCCGGCGCAACCCCTTGAACTGCACCGGCACCTTGGTCAAGACCACGGCGTCCCGCTGGTAAACCACCCGCAGCCCCGAGGCGATTACCAGGTTGGTCAGGGCCCGGTCCTCACCGATATTGGCAGGCTTGCCCATGAAGGTCTGAACGGCCCAGCCTGCCAGCAGCGGCTTGAGGCTGTCGGCCCGATAGGCGGAAAGGGCCCCCGGGGTGCAGAACACACCGCCATAGACGCTTTGGCCGGTGCGGATGAAATCGAAGGCGCTGGTAAAAGAGACCTCCATCATTTTAGGAATGGCCCCTTCGTCCATGTTCAAGACCCGGACGTTGCCGGCCACCGACCCGACGCGGGGGTCGGCCACAAAGGGGCTGACCAGATGGCGCAGGGTGTCGGGCAGCACCTCGGAATCGGAATCGATAGTCACGAAGACCTGGCCGGTGGCCTGGGCGAATCCAGCCATCAGCGCATGGCGTTTGCCCATGTTTGAGG
>JAKAFO010000389.1 GCA_021819735.1 Deltaproteobacteria bacterium | reverse complement strand
AGCTATTTAAGAAATAGTCTCCGCAGTATCCTCGTAAAGAAATTAAAAGGCAGGGGAATTTTATCCCTGCCTTTCTTATTTATTAGACTCAGTGGATAGGATCAGTTTGCCGTCAACCGCGCCACGGCCTTTTCCAAACCGTCGATGCTCAGTTCGAACATGGGGAAAATCTGGCTGATGACGTTGATGGTGCGCGTGTAGTTCCAGCGCCCCTTGCGCACGGGATTGAGCCAGACCGAGTGGCGGAAGGTTTTGGCCAGGAACTCCAGGCAGGCGATGCTGGGCCGGCCGCTGCGGTCGGTGATGTAGATCGAGCCGTCCTGGGCCATGAGTTCGTAGGGCGCCATGCTGGCGTCGCCCACGAAGATCAGGCGCGTTTCGGGGTCGCGGCGGGCCAGTTCGTTGAGGGTCACCGGCTTTTTATAACGCGCCGGATCGCCCCATAAGGTTTCGTACACGGTATTGTGGAAGAAAAGGGTTTTGACCTCTTTGAACTGGGCCTTGGCGTAGTCGAAGAGCGTCTGCACCAGCGGGATGTAGGGGTCCATGGACCAGCCGCCGTTGTCGATGGCCAGAATGATCTTGAGCCGGTCCTTGAGACTGCTGTCGAAGACGATCTCGATCTCGCCGGCATTCTTCATGGTCTGGTAGATGCTTTTATCGATGTTGACCTGGTCCTTGGGCCCGGCCGGCCGCAGGTGCCGCAACCGCTTGAGGGCTTCGCCCATCATGGCGTTGGTCAGGGGGCCCTCCAGGGAGTAATCTCTGTAGCGCCGTTCCATGGCGACCTTGACGGCCGAGTGGTTACGCGATTCGCCACCCACGCGCATGCCGCCGGGATGGTGGCCCGAATGGCCCACCGGCGAGGTGCCGCCGGTGCCGATCCAGCGGTTGCCGCCGTCGTGACGTTCGGTCTGCTCCTTGAGCCGCTCTTTGAAGTATTCGATCAACTGCTCGGGGGTGAGCTTCTGCAGCTCGGCCTCGTCCATGCCCAGGGCCGCGGCCAGCTCCTTGGGGTTTTGCAGCCACTGTTCGAGCATGGCCCGGGCCATTTCGTCGATGGCCAAGCCTTCGTTGGCGGGCAGTTCCACCCCTTCGAAATAGTGCGCGAAGACCTGATCGTAGAGATCGAAGTAGCGCTCGCTCTTCACCAGCACGGCCCGGGAGACGGTATAGAAGTCGTCCAAGCTCTGGATCAGCTTCTGGTCCAGCGCCTTGTGCAGGGTCAAAAAAGCCGTGGGCGACACCGGCACCCCGTGATCCCTGAGCTTATAGAAGAAGTCGATGAACATGGCGATTAATACCGCCCCCGGCGCTGCGCCAGCCGGCTGGCCTGCTCGAAATCCTGGCTCTTTTTAAAGAGCACGCCCAGGAAAGGCAGCTCCTCCTTGAGCCGTTTGGGGTTGAAATCCGGGTCGCTCTGCAAGGCCCGCAGCCAGTTGATCAGCTCGCGGGTGGCGGGCCGCTTTTCGATGCCTTCCAACTGGCGCAGCTTATAAAATGCTTCGATGGCGGCGTCGATCAGCGCCCCGTTCAACCCCGGGAAGTGCACGTCGATGATCTTGCGCATCATCTTGGGATCGGGAAAGGCGATGTGGTGGAAATTACAGCGGCCCAGGAACGGGTCGGAGAGATCCTTCTTGGCGTTGGAAGTAATGATGATCACCGGCCGATGCTTGGCCCGGATGGTCTTGTCGATCTCGATGATATCGAACTCCATCTGGTCCAGCACGTCGAGCATGTCGTCCTGGAAATCGGTGTCGGCCTTGTCGATCTCGTCGATCAGCAGCACCGTGCGCCGATCGGCGGTGAACGACTGGCCGATCTTGCCCATCTTGATATAGGCCTCGATGTCGCTCACGTCGCGCTTGGAGTCGCCGAAACGGCTGTCATTGAGGCGCGTCAGGGTATCGTATTGGTAGAGGGCCTCGACCAGCTTCATGCTCGACTTGACGTTGAGCACCAGCAAGGGCATGCCCAGGCTCTCGGTGATGGCATGGGCCAGCATGGTTTTGCCGGTGCCCGGCTCGCCCTTGAGCAATAGAGGCATCTCCAGGGCCATGGAGACATTGACGATCTGGGCCAGTTCGGCGTCCAACACGTATCTTGAGGCGCCGCTGAAAGTAGCTCCGCTCATGTTCAGATTCCTTTGCTATGAATTTCGAACCCGGGCTGATAACGCCTGGGTCATTTCCAACACTTTTTGACTGAGCTCCGGCGGCAAAGAACCGGTGCCGCAACTGGGCGTGATGAACGATTGCCTGCGCAGGGCGACACTATCGACGCCCAGGGCCGACAACGCCTGGACACCGGCCTGCCAACGCGCCCAAACCTGCTCCAGCGTGGCGGCGGACACTACGTCGGCCGGCGATGTGGGCACCAATCCCCAAGCCAGGCAACCGCCGGCATGCAAAAAACTCTTGAGCGTCTCGGCATAGAGCACGAATTTGTCAAAGTACCCGAAAGCATCGAAATTGACGATGTCCAGTTCCGACGAGAGCAGCAAAGACCAATCCGTATTGGCGCAGACGTGGACCCCGGCCCAGGCCCCCAGGCTGTGGACCATATCGACCACCTCCTGCAGGCAGGCGGCGATATCTTCTTTAGAGATGCTGATGAATTCCGACGATCCGAAGCCGGCCAGGGCCGGTTCATCGATAAACAGGATCACCGGCGCTCCGGCGGCCTTCAGTTGCCGAACCTGCCAGCCGGCTTTGAGCGCCAGCATCTTCACGGCTGCGTCGCGCAACCCTTCATTATAGAAGATGGCCCGCCGCCGCTCGTCGGTCAGGCTGGTGCAAAAGGTGATCGGCCCGGTGATCTGGCCTTTTACGGCAAAGGGCTTTTGGGGCCGCGCCTTGAGGGCCGACAGCAGTTCGAAAAACCCGCGGGCTTGCGTGCGGTCGAGGGCAAAGCGGCTCTCATCCCAAGGACTGCGCTCCTCAACCACGGCCAGAAACTCTTCGAAAAAAGCCACCATCTGATCGTCGAAGCCGTCGGCGGCGGTGTCCACAAAGGTGCGCTCCTCGCCGTGGATCAGGCCGGGCAGGCCGACGGCAAACTGAGAGACCATCCCTTCCTGGGGGTAAAACGGTAATTGGACCCAGTTGGGAATCTCGGGCACATGCGCCATCACCAACTCAGTGGCCAGGGCATGGTCTTCGATCGGCTGACTGCCGATCAGCATGGGGCGACCATCGGGTTGTAAAACAGGCCTCATAAAACTTTCCTCGGGTGTCCATCCGTTGCGTACCGCATTTAAACCTCATGCAAACATGCCGCAGACCTTAACACAGGCCGCCTGCCCGCACAAGTTGCCATCCCGCGCTGTTTCCCCCGGGGCTGCGCGTCAACCGGTGGGGGCGAAACCCGTGCCGGTACTTGCCAGGGCCTTTAATTGACTTGACCTTTGCCTGGAGCCGAACCATGTTTATGGCATTTGAACACTCGCAAACAAGGGAGATGATCATGCGTTATGGTGTTATGAATGCGCCCATGCGTCCGCTGCTGCAGGAGATCGATGCCCTCGGCCCTCTGGGGTTTGACTACCTGGAACTCACCATGGATGCACCGTATGCGCACCATGCCGTGCTCTTGGATCAGAAGGCGGCCATCGAAAAAGCCTTGGCACGCTTCCACCTGGCGCTGGTCTGCCACCTGCCGACATTTGTTTCCACGGCAGACCTGACCGATCGCCTGCGGGAAGCATCGATCGAGGAGACGCGCTTGTCCCTGCAAGCCGCGGCCGAACTGCATCCCTTAAAGGTGGTGCTGCATCCAAGCTTCATTCACGGCCTGGGGGCCATGATGCCGGAGATCGCCCAGCGGCATGCCCGGGCGGCCATGGAGCGCCTGTTGAACGAAGCCGAACGCCTGAAGCTCACGGTGTGTGTCGAGAACATGTTCCCGCGCTCCCTTTCCCTGGTGCGGCCCGAGGAGTTCGATGCGCTTTTCGCGAGTCACCCCGTCGCCAAGCTGACCCTGGATACGGGCCATGCCCATATCGGCGGCGGCACCCAGCGGGTTCTATCGTTCATCGAACGCTTTGCCGGACGGATCGGCCACATCCACGCCAGCGACAACTTCGGTCGCGAGGACGAGCATCTGCCCATCGGCGTGGGCGCCATCGATTTTCCGAAGGTGGTGCAGGCCCTCCGGCACGCCGGCTATGACGACACCATCACCCTGGAGGTTTTTTCCAGGGATCGGGATTATCTTCGCATCAGCCGGGAGAAGCTGGTGGCCCTGTTCGCGGGCAAATGAGCGGACGAGTGTAAGTCACGGCTGTTGCATGGTTAAAGTTAAAAAGGCGTCCAGCGATGGTGGGCGGCCGATGGGATGATTTTATAATCATTTGAAATAGTTATAAAAAACTAGACATTCTTAACTCCTTGTATTAAAAGGAAAATACAACTACTACAA
>JAKAFO010000066.1 GCA_021819735.1 Deltaproteobacteria bacterium | reverse complement strand
TTCAGCAGAATGCCACCGCGTCAGAGGAGACATCCGCCATGGCCGAAGAGCTTTCCGGGCAGGCGGAGCAACTGCAAAGCGCGATCGCTTTTTTCAAACTGGACAGCCCATCTTCTCCGACCGAAAGCAAAACAACGCTGCATAAAGCCGCCGCGCACACTCCCAAAAAGCAAGGGGTGCCGCATCTCAAAGCCGGTTTACCTCCGGCCCAAGCGACGAATCCCGCTGGCGGGATTCATTTGAATCTCGGCCGATCGGGGGGCAATGGCGGCGCCTGCGATTCCGATTTCGATAGGTATTAAAAGGAGCGGGTATGTCGGTAGTAAATGAAATTATCGATGGCCGCAATCGGGTGCGCATTGTCGGGGCCTTGAGTATCTGGGAGGCCGCCGCTACGTGGAGCAATCTCTATTCGCTGCTGTCCGCGCCCGGTCCGGTGGAGATCGATTTGAGCGCAGTGGAGAGCTGCGACGGCGCGGGTCTCCAGATTCTTTGCCAGCTCCACAAGATGCTGGCGCAACGGCCGGACCAGGGACAGGTCACCGGCATTTCCGATGGACTCAGCCAAGCCATGCGGTTAGCGGGTTTGAATGCCGACGGCCTGCCGGCCGGTCAAGGAGAAGCATAAGCCATGGATACCCAACGAGAGGCCTACCGCGTCGAAGCCTACGATCTGCTGGCCGAACTGGAGATATCGCTGTTGGAACTGGAGAGCGCTCCGGACGACATGGAACTGGTGGACCGCGTCTTTCGCGCCATGCACACCATCAAAGGGTCGGGGGCCATGTTCGGCTTCGACGCCATCGCCGAATTCACCCACGATGTGGAGTCGGCCTTCGACCGCGTGCGCGAGGGCCAAATCCCGGTGACCACCGGCCTGGTGAATCTGGCCCTGGCCGCCCGGGACCAGATCCGAAGCATGCTCGATCACGCCGACAATCCGGTCCATATCGATCAGGAGGAAGGCCGCCGCATCCTCGACGGCTTTCGCGCCATCCTGAGCGCGGCGCAGGCCGCCCCCGCCCCGGACGATGCGGACGGTCCGCCGCGGCCGGCGTGGGAAATCGTCACAACGGGCAAGGCCGGCGCGGCCGGAGAGAAGATCTACCGCATCCGTTTCGAGCCCCACGAAACGCTCTTTCAGAACGGCACCAATCCCCTCGCCCTGCTGTCCGAACTGGAAGCCCTGGGGCATTGCCGCACCATAGCGCACCTGGATCGCCTCCCGGCCCCCGAAGCGTTCAACCCCGAAAGCTGCTATCTCTCCTGGGATATTCTGCTGACCAGCGATTGCAGCCTCAACGCCATTCAAGATATCTTCATCTTCGTGGAAGATGCCTGCGCGCTGAGCATCGACGTGATCGACCGGCTGGATACGCCTGCCGAAGCGACCGTCTCCAAACGGCTGGGAGAGATCCTGGTGGCGCGCGGCGATCTTCCGCCCGAGGCGGTGGATGCGGCCTTGGAGCGCCAACAGCGATTGGGCCAGATTCTGGTCGAGAGCCGGGAGGTGAGCGCCGGGAAAGTGCAGGCGGCCTTAGCCGAGCAGGAGTACGTGCAGTCGGTACGGGCCAAGCGCGAGCAGCAAAGCTCGGCCGGCAGCGTGCGCGTG
The DNA here is from genome assembly GCA_021819735.1 of Deltaproteobacteria bacterium. GTDB lineage: Bacteria > Desulfobacterota > Desulfobacteria > Desulfobacterales > Desulfosarcinaceae > Desulfatitalea. The sequence goes on along the minus strand of JAKAFO010000066.1, from coordinate 17,248 downwards.
GCCGCCGAAAAGCTCGACCAGTTGGTCAACCTGGTGGGCGAGCTGGTCACGGTCCAGGCGCGCTTGAACCAGAAAGCCGTGTTGTCCCGCGATGCCGAGCTGCTCAATATCAGCGAAGTGGTGGAACGCCTCACCGACGAACTGCGCGACAACACCTTGAGCATCCGCATGCTGCCCATCGATGTGACCTTCAGCAAGCTGCGCCGGCTGGTGCGCGATCTTTCCAATGAATTGGGCAAAAACATCCTGCTCAAAACCGAAGGCGGCGATACCGAGCTGGACAAAACGGTCCTCGAGCAGCTCAACGACCCGCTGGTGCACATCCTGCGCAACAGCATCGATCACGGCATCGAAACCCCCGAGCGGCGTGGCAAGGCGGGCAAACCCGAGCAGGGGACCATCCGTCTCAAAGCCGAGCACTCGGGGGCCAACGTGCTGATCCATATCAGCGACGACGGCGCGGGCATCGAGCCGGCCGCGATCCGCCGCAAGGCCATCGAAAAAGGGTTGCTCGCCGCCGACGCCGAGCGCAGCGACAAGGAGCTGCTGCAACTGATCTTCCTGCCCGGCTTTTCCACCGCCGAAGCCGTGACCAGCGTTTCGGGCCGGGGCGTGGGCATGGACGTGGTCAAGCGCAGCATCGAGAGCCTGCGCGGGGCCATCGAACTCAACAGTCAACCGGGAAAGGGCACCACCATCACCCTGAAGCTGCCGCTGACCCTGGCGATCATCGACGGCCTGCTGGTCGAGATCGACAACGATAAGTTCGTGCTGCCGCTCTCGTCCATCGAAGAGTGCGTGGAGCTCAGCCGCGAAGACCTGAAGAAAACCCATGGCCGCAATATCCTCAACATCCGCAACCAGATCGTGCCCTTCGTGCCCCTGCGCGAACGCTTCGCCATTGCGGGCGACGCACCGATCTTCGAGCAGGTGGTGATCAATGAAGTCAACGGCCGGCGGGTGGGTATCGTCGTGGACCGGGTCATCGGCGAACATCAGATCGTGATCAAAACCATGAATGCCCTCTATAAGAATGTGCCCGAGATCTCGGGCGCCACCATTCTGGGCGACGGCACGGTGGCCTTGATCCTCGATGTGCAAAAACTGCTGAGCGGCATCCAGGAAGAGGATCTGGAAGCGCAGAGCCTGCGTTAAGAGCAGAAAGCTGATGAATGGAAGCCTGGAACGATCCGCGCGAAAAACCGCGCATCTACCTGAAACCGGGAGAGTTATGCGTCTCCAAGCGGCCGGTGGTGGTGACCACGGTGCTCGGCTCCTGTGTCTCGGCCACCTTTTATCACCAGGCCAGCGGCATGGCGGCGATCTGCCATGCCCTGCAACCCAGATGCGCGCAGGGCGAATCGTGTCAGGCACCTTGCAACGTGCGCTACCGCTATGCGGTTTGCGCCATCCAGGCCATGACGCGCCAGATGAGCTCCCGCGGGATTCGGCCCCGGGAGATCGAAGTCAAATTGTTCGGCGGCGCGGCCTTGATCGGCAGCAGCCGGCCGGAGGCGGCGGCCACCTCCATGGGCCGCCAGAACGTGACGGCGGCCATGGAGACGATCAGCGACTGCGGCCTTCTTATAAAGGTGATGGACGTGGGCGGCAGCTTCGGCCGCAAGATCGTTTTCGATACCGCCACCGGGGAAGTGTTGATGAAGCGCTTGCGGCGCACCGAGACGGCCGGTGCAGCAGGGCCATAAGGATAGAGACCGACGAACATGGATGAAAACAAAGACAAACAGACGAACGAACCCCTCGTAGCTTTGGCCCAGGAGCAGGAGACCAGCGCGGCCCTGCGCGAGGCGCGCGAGCTGCTGGAATCGGCCCGCAACGCCAAGCGGCGCTTCATGGCCAACATGAGCCACGAGATCCGCACGCCGCTCAACGCCATTTGGGGATTTTTGGAGTTGATGCTGGCCGACGAGGCCACGCCGCCCTCCCACCGAGACCTGCTGCTTAGCGCCCGGCGTTCGGCCGAGCTGCTGATGGACTTGACCGGCGACATCCTGGACTTTACGGTCATCGACAAGGGCATCGTCAAACTCGAGTCCACCGGATTTTCTCTGCGCAGCATCATCTCCGCGGTGATCGCCCGCCAGCATGACCTGACCCAGAACAAGGCCGTCTCCATCCACAGCCATGTGGACGACGATGTGCCCGACAACCTGTTGGGCGACTCGGGGCGGCTCTACCAGATTCTCAAGCACCTGGTCGGCAACGGCATTAAATTCACGCCGGCCGGCGAAGTGGCCGTGGAGGTGCGGCGCTGGCCGTCGTCCGGTCCGTCTGTCAGCGACCGAGCAGTGGAGCTACACTTCTCCATCCGCGATACGGGTGTGGGCATCGCCAAGGAGCAGTTGGCGCAAATCTTCGAATCGCTCTCCCAGGGGGATGAATCCTCCACCCGGGCGTTCGGCGGGCTGGGCATCGGCCTGAATATCGTGCAGCGCCTGGTGGTGATGCTCGAAGGCCGCATCTGGATTCAAAGCGCGCCGGGTCAAGGCACGACCGTTCACTTCCTGCTGCCGTTCCGCAATACGGCCAATGGAGACGAGGTTGCGCCGGGCCAGCCGCCGAAGACGACATCGATTCCGGTTGAGTCCCCCGCGCAGCCCGGTTGGACGCTCAATCCCCGTCTGCCCGAGGAGTGCGTCCAACCGGAAACGTATCGACCGCCGACGGCCGCCGGCACGGCACCGCTTCCGGCCCAGTGGTGGCAGTTCTACCGGCGCTTGCAAGAGGTGCTGTACACCGGCCCCCAGGAAGCCGAGGTGTTGCTCAAATCCCTGCGCATCGAGGCCGGGGCCGCGGGCTACAGCGATCTTTCCACCGTGCTCTTCCGTTTATTGCTGGCCGTGCGCCGCAAAGACCGATCCGAGATCGAACAATACCATACGCTATTGACACGTACGGTGCCGCAGGGCCATTGCGCCGCGGACACCGAGGCCCCAAGGAGGCGTTCATGAAAATCCTGATTGCCGAAGACGATAACATCTCCCGCCAAATCATCCATAAGATCCTCGTGCGCTTCGGCCGGTGCGATGCCGTGGTAGACGGCGCCGAGGCCGTGGAAGCCTTCACGCTGGCGTTGGAGGACGGCGAACCCTATGACCTGATCTGCCTGGATATCATGATGCCCGGCGTCGACGGCCAGGCGGCGCTCAAGCAGATTCGTGAAACCGAGCGCCGGATGGAGATCCGCGGCGAACGGGAAGTCAAGGTGATCATGCTGACCGCCCTGGATGACCCTCATTCGGTGGTGGAAGCCTACTATCGCGGCGGCGCCACGGCCTATCTGGTCAAACCCATCGAATCCAACAAACTCTTGCTGGAACTGCAACGGCTCGGTTTGATCACGGCCGAGCAGAGCAAATCCATGAGAGGCCAGAAGTAGAAAAGATGTCTTCATCTTCCCGCAAAATTCAGGTCTTGATCGTGGACGATTCGGCCGTGGTGCGCAATACGTTGAGCGACATCATCTCGGCCGACCCGCGCCTTGCGGTGATGGCCACGGCCCAGGACCCGTTCATCGCCGCCGACCGCATCGCCAAGCAGGTGCCGGATGTGATCACCCTGGACCTGGAGATGCCGCGCATGGACGGTCTGACCTTTCTGGAAAAGGTCATGAGCCAGCATCCCATTCCGGTGGTGATGTGCTCCAGCCTGACCGAGAAAGGGTCGCTCTCGGCCCTGCGCGCCATGGAGCTGGGCGCGGTGGAGATTATCGCCAAACCGCGCGTCGGTACCCGGGCCTTTCTGGAAGAGTCCAAAGTGCGCATTTGCGACACCATCTGCGCAGCGGCGGGCGCGCGCCTGAACCGCATCGCGCCCATGCGCAAGATCGAGCCCAAGCTATCGGCCGATGCCGTGCTGGCCAAACCCACCAGCCACGCCCTGATGCGCACCACCGACAAGGTGGTGGCCGTGGGTGCTTCCACCGGCGGCACCGAGGCGCTACGGGTCTTTCTGGAGATGCTGCCGGCCGACTCGCCCGGCATCGTCATCGTGCAGCACATGCCCGAGCATTTCACGCGCGCGTTTGCCGACCGGCTCAACACCATCTGCCAGGTGACGGTCAAGGAGGCCGAAAACGACGATACGGTCGTGCGCGGCCGGGCCCTCATCGCCCCCGGCAACCGCCACGCGCTGCTCAAGCGCAGCGGCGCGCGCTATTACGTCGAGATCAAGGACGGGCCCCTGGTCAGCCGCCACCGGCCATCGGTGGATGTGCTCTTCCGCTCCACGGCGCGCTATGCCGGCGCCAATGCCGTGGGTGTAATCATGACCGGCATGGGCGACGACGGGGCCCAGGGCCTGTTGGAGATGAAACAGGCCGGGGCCTATACGATTGCCCAGGACGAGGCCACCTGCGTGGTCTTCGGCATGCCCAAGGAGGCCATTAAAAAGGGCGGGGTGGATAAGGTCATGCCTCTGGAGGGCATCGCGGGCATGGTGTTGCGGCAGTGTTCGTAGAAGATCAAAGTAAAGATTTTTCGCTTTGGGGCCGATAGATTACCCATGGCCCGCGGATGGGGCGAATAAGGAGAGGCGTACGACATGAGCAAAAAAATCATAACCGTGGATGATTCGGCCAGCGTCCGTCAGATGGTCGCCTTCACCCTGAAGGGCGCCGGCTACGAGGTTCTCGAATGCCAGGACGGCCAGGACGCCTTGAACAAAATCAACGGCGCCGGGGCCAATATGGTCATCACCGACCTGAACATGCCCAACATGAACGGCCTGGAGCTGATCAAGGCGCTGCGGGCCAAGGCCGAATACAAGTTCATGCCCATCGTGTTTCTCACGACCGAATCCCAGGCCGACAAAAAAGAGGCGGCCAAGGCCGCCGGCGCCACGGGCTGGATCGTGAAACCGTTCAAGCCGGATCAACTGCTGGCCGTCGTCAAAAAAGTATTGGGCTAACCCCATGACCACGAACGCTTCCAATGCCCGCGCGGAATCCACCCTTGCCGGCGGCCCGGTACTCTCCCCCCGGCTGTTCGAAAAATTCAGCAACTTCGTTACCACGCAACTGGGCATCAAGATGCCGGCCTCCAAGCGCACCATGTTGCAGTCCCGCCTGCAAAAGCGGCTGCGCCAGTTGCGCTTGCGATCGTTCGAGGAGTACTACGATTTCGTCTTCAGCGAGGAAGGCCGGCACCAGGAACTGTCCCACCTGCTGGATACGGCCACCACCAATAAAACCGATTTCTACCGCGAACCGCGCCACTACGAAGTCTTGACGCAAACCGTGCTTCCGGATCTGATCCGGCACGCGGGCGCCGGCTTGCGCCGGCCCCTGAAGGTCTGGAGCGCGGGATGCTCCACGGGCGCCGAACCCTACACCCTGGCCATGGAGCTGAGCGAGATGGCAACCCGCATCGACGGCTTCAAGTTCCAGATCCTGGCCACCGACATCTGCACGCGCGTGCTTGGCATTGCCTACAACGCCGTCTACGAGGAACGCGAAGCGCACCCGGTTCCCATGGTCTGCAAAAAGAAGTACTTACTGCGCAGCAAGGACCGCAACCGGCCGCGCATCCGCATCGCTCCCGACCTGCGCCGCATGGTGGAATTCCGCCAGCTCAACCTGATGGACCCCGATTACGGCATGCCCGCAGCCCTCGACATCATCTTCTGCCGCAACGTCATCATCTACTTCGACCGTCCCACCCAATTCGGCGTCCTGTCGCGCCTCTGCCGCTGCCTCAAACCCGGCGGTTACCTCTTCATGGGTCACTCCGAAACCCTCAACGGCTTCGAGCTGCCCCTGCGCTCGGTGGCATCCACGGTTTACCGCAAGGTGGGGTGAGCCCCCTAATCATCGCCCAATCCGTTAACATCGATGAACATCGGGCTTGACCATAGCTCATGTTTCATTTTTATCAAAGGCCGCTGAAAGCAAAAAGTTAAGTATCAATTTTTGGCCATCGAGATCATATAGATTTGTCTCCAACAATTGATGCTCAAGCACCCAGGCAAAGACATAGGTCCCGGCGTTTATATCCTGCAGCAATTTGACTGGCATGTCCTTTGCGATGGCCAGGGGGTAGAGCTTGGCTATACGATCGGCTGTTTCATATGAAGTAAAGTCAGGCGCATCGCCAGGCAATAAGGGTTTGGCCGCCTGCCCCAAGATAATCGCTCGCCTTTCTGGATCGGGTTCCTTCATGGCCTTGTCTGCAGCAGAACGCAAACTGTTATGAATTAGGGGGCAAGCTCTGGAAACTGCTTGCAGCACTGCCTGATATCTTTTAGGGTTTGGCTTTGTTTCGATATAATCGATTGTTTTAGATAACCAATCCTGGCATGCTTGCGGGGTGTTTTCAGCACACAAGCATCCACCGAATAGTGCAGCCTCGATAATTGCGTAGCATACTATAATGAATATGAATCTCTTGCGATATCGTTTTCTTGTATTCATAAGTCAGCGCCCTATTAGTCCTCGTTATATCCAGTTTTCAGGAATATATGCGGGATTTAGACTCTGCAATCCCTCATGCAAATACCTATACAATTTAACTGCATCTTGTGGAGCTTTAAGCTGAAAATTTATCGAAGCTTTAAATTTAAGAATTTCTCCAAGACATTCTTTCCTTGACAGGAGAGAATAATTCGGCTCCGGCATGCCCAACGATCGATATCCCGATCTTATAATTATTGCATTTTGTAAAGCGAAATTTGCCTTTATATTCTTATCAAAGTAAATCAAACGAATGGTGACATCGCGCATTTTTTCAAAAACAGCTTTCTCGTTTGGCGGAACATCTGGATGCTGAAGTAGCGATTGGATATTACTATAATGATCTCTTAAGGGTCCCGATTGCGTATTTTCAACAGTTCTATTACCCAAAAAAAATTCTCTAAATATGGGCTCACCAGCAGCTACAGCAATTCTCAAGGCTTCAATTGATTTACCATTTTTTTCCTGATAGCCATGTATTTTGGACCATACCGCTACATTATTTCCTTTTCGTGTTCTGTCAGCAACAAGACGATCCAAGGACTGTTTGTCACCTCGTGTGGCCCGATCCCACAATCGCTGATGATCAACTGATCCAGTATAGCTGCCTGGAGCCGAGCCACTATACGCCCAAATTGTTAGTATATTAGGAAATATTATTCTCCATTGGTCGATGAGCGCCAAACTTGCAGAGTAACATGCCGAGATATGAAGATCTTCGACTTGTGCGGCGGCACTTGGCATTGCTTCTGCCAATTTACGGATCGATTCTATGGTCATCGTACCATTTCCGTCACCCCATAAAATAGAACCGACACTATGCCCTGACAATATGATACGTTTAGGAATATTTCTTCCATTCTCTGCTTTTGCCCAAATCAACGCTATAGTAGCCAATTCATCTCTTGCATTGACATTTCCTGATTTTAGTAAACTGAATATATTCCCAGCTTTCTCTTTCGATAAATTGAGATGCTTGACAAACACCTCCAATTCTTCATCCTTTTGCAAATTGAGCTTTTTGCCATTTACCAAAATGGTATCCGGCATAGTTGAATTGCCTATATAGATTACTTTATTCCCATTATTTTGGAGCTGCTTTGCTTCATGCTGTGACGCGGGGTTCAATCCAACGAACATTATGCTATCACGGGTAGCTTCAATGCTTTTCTTTGAGTTTGCAGGCATATTTCTCCCCATTGGTGTAGATCGCCTCCAAATCAACGAGGCGTAAACGTCATTGAGCATGTTTTGCAGTTGGTGCCGTAAGCTAAGCGACACAAAAAATTACGCATTCATTGTCCAACGACGTTGAAGTTCTTGAGGAATTTAATATTCAGAGGTGCTACAGGTGCTGTGAAATTTGCCGTTGTACGCGCCTAGCACTCATCGGTCATCGAAGAGTTCCGCGAAGCCTGTCCCCGATGAGGCTTTTGGTTCAGCAACCAATGACAAATCCGCAAAAATCTGTCAAGACGGATTATCGCCGTGTATTTAAAGTGGTTCTGATCCAAAGCGGCAGTTGAACACCCTAAGAAAAGTCTCCTACCCCCATACCGACGCGAGGCATATGGCTTTTATGGCCTTTGCGGTGGATATTCCAGGCTGTCGTGGATGTAGGCTTCGCCTTCGGCGGCGGCCTTGTGGTCGGTGTAGTAGATGGCGGCGGGGCGCAGGTCGTAGGTTTCGATGCGGTCGGCCATGGTCACCAGGGCCGGCACCTGGGCGCTGAAGAGCGTGGCGGCGGTCAGAAAAATCGCCAGCAGCGCCACGCCCAGAGCCAGTTGGAAGTAGGCGCGCAGGCGCGCCCCCGGGGCCGGAGCCCCGGGGGCGGCGCAATCTTCGCGCAAGGTTTCGCTTTGCGGTCGGTTACAGGGCATCGGTCACCGATCGGAAGACGATGTAGAACATGACGTAGCCCACCAGCAGGGTCAAGGCGAGCTGGAAGGTCTGGCCCACCACGTACAGGGTGAAGGGCTTGCCGCCCTTCAAATAGGGCTTGAACTCCTTGAAGTTGGTCTCCAGGCCGATGGAAGTAAAGGCCAGAGCGAAGAACCACTCGCGGGCGTTTTTGGTCAAGCCTTTGAGAACGCCGTTATCGATCAGTACCGAGCTGACATCCTTGCCCATGTTCTGGTCGATGAGCGAGAAGACGACGGAAGCCAGCATGAAGCCGATGACGAATTTGGGGAAGCGGTACCATACTTCCCACCAGCTAACCTTCTGATCGGGCGCGCAATCGACCTTGGCGCACCAGTAGACGGCCACGCAGAAGGCCGTGACGCCGATGAGCACGTTCTGGATCATCTTGACCGTGGCGGCCACGTAGAGCGCTTTCTCGCCGTAGAAGGCGCCGGCCGCGGCCACGGCGCCGGTGGAGTCGATGGTGCTGCCCATCCAGGCGCCGGCCAGGACCTCGGGCATGCCCACCAGCTTGGCGAAGGCCGGCTGGGCCACCATCATGATGGCCGTGAAGACCATGGAAAGGCCGATGGCCAGGGTCAACTCTTCCTTCTTGGCCCGGCAGGCGGCGGCCGTGGCGATGGCCGCCGACACGCCGCACACCGACATGTCGGCCGAGATGGTGATGTTCAGGGTCTTGGAGGCCATCTTGACCACCTTCTGGCCGAACCAGTAGGTGACGATCAGGGTGATGGGCGTGCAGATCCAGGCCACGAAGATGCCCGGCTTGCCGATGGCCAGAATCTTGTTGAAGAGAATTTCGGCGCCCAGCAGCACCAGGCCGGTTTTGATGAAGAACTCGGTGGAGACTGCCGGCTGGACCCATTTGGGGGTGCCGACGGTGTTGCTGATCAGCATGCCCAGGACTATGGCCCACAAGGGAAAGCCGAAGCCCCAATGCTTCATGGTCGCCTGGGTTTCGCCCATGTAGGCCAGCACGGCGATGAAGAAGACAAAGAAGAAGCCCACGAAAAATTTGCCGAAGGATTGGCCCATGATCGCTTTGCCGATGCCGAAGAAGACGGCCAGGATCGCGGCCAGGCCGATAAGGTAGGGGACGCGGTTGAACGGCTTGTTGGTGGCCTTGGCCTTGGCTTTGGAGATCTTGCCGTTGGCCGCCACCCAGGCGGCGATGTCGGTTTCGGCCTGGGCGTTGAGGGCCGCATCCTTGAAGCCGGCGGTGGCGGCGGCCGCTTCCGAGGCCTGGGCCTTGGTCAGGGCCGCGGCCGCGGCGGCCTGGGCTTTTTCAAATCCTTCCTTGCCTTTGGCGTTCAGGGCGTCGGCCGCGGCCTGGCTGCGATAGATGGCATCCAGGGGATTGCTGGTCCAGCCGCTGGGGGGATCGAAATATTTTTGGATGGTCTTGGCGAAGGGCTGGTCCGTGGCCTTGATGCCTTTCTTGGCGCTGGAGGCCTTGTGCCAGGCCACGGTCTTGAAGGGCGCCTTGGCCGCCTCGGCTTTCAGGATCTCATTGTGCTTGGCGATATTTTCGGCCATCTTCTCCGGCGGCCGGGGCAGGAAGATCAGCAGGCCGATGATGAGGATCAGAAAGCCCATCCAGATGGCCATCCAGTCCTCTTTGGTATAAAGATCCTTCAGGGTGGTTTTGCCGCTATCGAGGACAACATAATCGGGTTCGGACGCGCTTGCTTTCTTTTCAGCCATGACAACCTCCACAGACCCAAAAGGGTAAAAAGAAGAAACCGTTTAGAACATTAGCGCTCCCGGGTGCATATGGCCCAGGGATCGCTTCGGACGCTTCATGGAATTCGTATGGATGATGCAAGTTTCTTTCATATCGATTGGATAGCCTTGGCAAATCCCGGCCGAGGTGTCAAGCGGGAGTTTTCCCCCGCTACCGTTTGCCGAACATGGCGCCCATCAGGCCCCGGATGATCTGGCGCCCCAAATGGCTGCCGATGGATCGGGCCGCGCTCTTGGCTAGGGCCTCGCCCATGGATTGGCGTTGACCGCCTCGGCCGCGGCTCTGGCGCTCCTGTTGCTGGCGCCGCAAGGCCTCCTCCCGTTCGGCCGCGGCCTGGGCTTGTTCGGCCTGGACGCTCTCGGCCCTTGCTTTCAAAAGCTCGTGGGCCGATTCGCGGTCCACGGCCTGATCGTACTTTCCCTTGACCGGCGAGCGCTGGATCAGGGTGGCCCGCTGGGCCGGGTCCAGGGGTCCGATCTGGCCCTCGGGCGGTGCGATGAGCGTGCGGGCCACGGCCGTGGGCCGGCCGTCTTCGGCCAGCACCGACACCAGGGCCTCGCCGGTACCCAACTGGGTCAGCACCTCGGCCGTGTCGAAGGCCGGGTTGGCCGGAAATCCGGCCGCCACGGCCTTGATCGTCTTCTGGTCCTTGGGCGTGAAGGCGCGCAGGGCGTGCTGGATCTTGAGTCCCAACTGACCCAGCACGTTGTCGGGGATATCCAGGGGGTTCTGGGTGACGAAGTAGATGCCCACCCCCTTGGAGCGGATCAGGCGCACCACCTGTTCGATTTTCTCCAAAAGGGGTTTGGGCGCGCCGGCAAACAGCAGGTGGGCTTCGTCGAAGAAGAGCACCAGCTTGGGGGTCGGCAGGTCGCCCACTTCGGGCAGTTGCTCGAACAGCTCGGCCAGCAGCCACAGCAGGAACGCGGCGTAGACCCGCGGCGCCTGGTGGATCAGGCGGCCGGCTTCGAACAGGCTGACCACCCCACGGCCGGAAAAATCGGTGTGCATCAGGTCGGCCAACTGCAGGGCCGGCTCGCCGAAGAAGCGCTCGGCGCCCTGCTCTTCCAAGACCAACAACCGCCGCTGGATGGCGCCCACGCTGCTGGCGGCGATGTTGCCGTAGGCCGTGCCCAGCTCGCGGCTGTGTTCGGCCATCCAGGCCAGCAGGCTGCGCAAGTCCTTGAGATCCAGCAGCAGCATGCCCTGATCGTCGGCATAATCGAAGGCCGCGTAGATCACGCCGCTCTGGGCTTCGTTGAGTTCCAGCAGATAACTCAGCAGCAGCGGCCCCAGCTCGGACATGCTGGCGCGCACGGGGTGGCCGCTCTGGCCGTCCACATCCCAGAAGAGCGCCGGGCAAGGCTGCCGGCGGTACTCGGGCAGGGAGATGGCCGCCAGGCGCTCGTCGATCTTGGGATGGGGCCGGCCCGGTGCGGCCAGGCCCGAAAGATCGCCCTTGATGTCGGCGGCCCACACCGGCACGCCCAGGCGCGAATAGCCTTCGGCCAGCACCTGCAAGGTAACGGTCTTGCCGGTGCCCGTGGCGCCGGTGATCAATCCATGGCGATTGCCCATGCGGCCCAACTGGCGCACCAGGTTGCCCTGGGCCGCGCCGATGGTGATGGATGGTGGCAACATAATCTCTCCTGATGGTTGTCGTGGATGCTGTTGACGGAAGGATACCGGACCCGGCCCATCCGCATGCTGGCGGACAGTATTTATCGCCTTGGCTGGGGCTGGCAATGTTTTTTTTAAGACTGAGCCATCATTATTATCAACGGTCTTTTGAAGTCGCCGGCCGGGCCGGTTCCCACGTCAAGTTCAAACTTTCTTTTCCATCCATAGATCTGCTAAGGTGCGCCCGAGCGCCGCGGGCAAGCGGCGAACACCCAAAGGAGACGCATGAGCTGGAATCTTTCGCCCGCCGTGGCCGACATCTTGAAACAGGGGGCGGCCGGCGAGGGCTTGAACCGCGACCAGGCCCTGGCCCTCATGGCCCTGCCCCTGCACGGCCGGGAGTGCTACGCCCTGATGCAGACGGCCGACGCCCTTTCCCGGGAGCGTTTCGGCCGCAAGGGTGAAAACCACTTTCACATCGGCATCAATGTGGCGCCCTGCCCGCTCAACTGCCGCTTCTGCTCGCTGACGGTCAAGGCCGGCATCTTCACCGAAGCGGTGACGTTCGACGACGCCCAGCTCGTGGCCTGGGCCCGGCAGGCCGAGGCCCAGGGGGCCGACGCCTTGAATTTGATGACCACCGGCAACTTTCCCCTGGCGCGCTTTCTTGCGATCGGCCGCCTGCTCAAAGCGGCGGTGGCCACGCCGCTGGTGGCCAACACCCGGGACATCACCCACGCCGAGGGGGAAGATCTGCTGGCGGCCGGGTTCGTGGGATTCTACCATGCCGTGCGCCTGGGTGAAGGGCGGGATACGCCGCTCAAGCCCGAAAAGCGCATCGCCACCATCCAGGTGATCAAAGATGTGGGCCTGCGCTGGATGAACTGCGTGGAACCGGTGGGTCCCGAGCACCGCCCCGAAGAGATCGTGGATCTCATGCTGCTGGCCCGGCAGTACCGCGCCACCTACAGCGGCATCATGCGGCGCATCAATTTCCCCGGCTCGCCCATGACCGAGCACGGCATGATCAGCGAGTTGCAGATGGCCAAGCTGACGGCCATCTCGCGCCTGGTGATGGGCGACATTCCCCTGGCCCACTGCACCCACGAACCCAACGGCGCGGCGCTCATGGCCGGCGCCAATCTGCTCTTTCCGGAAGTGGGTTCCAGCCCCCGGGACGGCCGGGCCGATACCGGCCAGGGGCGCGGCCAGGGCATCGACCGCTGCCGGACCCTGCACCGCGAGATGGGCTGGGAGCCGGATGGCGCATCCAATTGTTTTAGAGCAATCGATGAAAGCAGAAAGTGGAAAGCAGAAAGTTAAGGTAGGGTGCTTATGAAAAAATGGATCGTAGCGCTGTTCTGTCTGTTCCTGGCCATGGACGCGGCCGTTGCCGGTGAAACCATCAAGGTCGGCACCTGGAAAACGGCCCAGACCATCCAGCCGTACTTCTACGCGTACTTCCTGGGCGCCCAGAAACCCTGCGAAGTATTGGCGTTCACCAATCCGGCCGACCAGAAGACCGCCTTGCTGGCCGGCAGCCTCGCCATGTGCGGTACCACGCTGGCGCACGCCATACACTCCGCGGCCCAGGGACAGCCCGTGGTGGTGGTGGCGGCCCTGTGCAACAAAAGCTCGGCCCTGGTGGTGCGCTCGGCCGAAAACATCCCGTCCGTGGCCGATCTGAAAGGCAAGAAGATCGGTTATGTGCCCGGCACCATGCACGAAATCCTGCTGCGCGAAGCCCTGCTGCGGGCCAAGCTCAATCCGGAGACCGACGTGCAGCTCACCAGGGTGGATTTCTTCGATATGGGCACGGCCCTGGCCCAGGGCGGCATCAACGCTTTTCTCTCCGGCGAACCCTTTCCCTCGCTGGCCTTGCATGAAGGCTATGGCCGCATCCTGGCGTACCCGTACTACGACGATGCGGTGGGCACCATCAATGCCGCCATGATCGTCACCCGCGCCACCATCGACAAGCAGCCGGAATTGGTGGCCGATCTGGTCAAGGCCCACGCCCGGGCCACCAATTTCCTGCGCCGCCACCCGGCCCAATGGCTGGCCAAAGCCGCGGAGTTCGGCACGGCCCCCGAAGTACTGCAAAAAGCGGCCGCCAACATGGAATTGGCCTGGGAGATGGACGAGGCCTTCGTGGCCAGGGTCAAAGCCCTGGGCGCTCGCATGCAGGCCCTGAAGATGATCGAACGCCAGCCGGACTACGACCGGCTCTTCGACCTGCGCTTCGTGCGGGAAATCATGGCCGACGAGGCGCTTCTCAATGGCGGCGGGAAACAAGAGTAGTTTCGGAATTTATGCCCTATAAGCATCATTTACGCTGGCCGACCTTGCTGCCCTGGATCCTTCCGGCGCTGCTGCTGCTGGCCTGGAGCGCGGTGAGCGCGGCCCAGTGGGTGCCGGCCTATCTGCTGCCGTCGCCGTGGGATATTCTCGCCGCGGGCCATGGCTACATCTTCGGCACCCCGGGGCAGGCCCCCTATGCCGGCCGCTTTCTCGGCGACCTGCGGGCCAGCCTGCTGCGCGTCCTGCTGGGGTTCGGACTGGCCGTTCTGCTGGGCCTGCCCCTAGGCATCCTTTCCGGACGACTGACCCGGTTCCAGAGGCTGGTGGGCAACACCATCCATGCGGCCCGGGCCGTCCCGGGCATCGCCTGGCTGCCCCTGGCCCTGGTGTGGTTCGGTATCGGGCTGCCGGCCACGGTCTTTCTGGTCTGCCTGGCCGCCTTCTTCCCCATCTATCTCAATACGGCCGGCGGTGCACGCCAGATCAACCCCCTGCTGTATCAAGCCGGCGCCATGCTGGGCATCGGCCGGGTGCGCGGCATCTTCACGATCCTCATACCGGCGGCCATGCCCCAGATCGTCAGCGGCCTGCGCCTTGGGCTGGGCATCGCCTGGGCCTACCTGGTGCTGGGAGAATTGACCGGCGTGGCCGACGGCCTGGGGGCCATCATCATGGACGCCCGCATGCTTGGCCGCATCGACATGATCATGGTGGGCATCATCGTCATCGCGGTGATGGGCCGCCTGAGCGACGATCTGCTGCAAATGCTTCTGAAGCTCTCGTTCAAGAGCGCCCGGAGGCTGCCGTGACCGCCAAACCCGGCCCAAAACTCACGCTGATCGCGCCCGGCGATCCCCCAAAGGCCGCGCCGGCCCTGGGCATCACGGGGTTGAGCAAATGCTTCTCCCTGGCCGGCCGGGATGTCTGGGTGCTGCAAGGGCTGACGTTGGCGGTGAGGCCGGGCGAACTGGTCTGCCTGCTGGGGCCCAGCGGCTGCGGCAAAAGCACGTTGCTCAACATCATCGCCGGTTTTCTGGCACCCAGCAGCGGGCATATCCGCGTCCATGGCCGCCCGGTGAACCGGCCGGGGGCCGACCGCGGCGTGGTCTTCCAGGAGGATGTCCTCTTTCCCTGGCTCACCGTGGCGGAAAACATCGCCCTGGGCCTCAAGGGGCGCATGCCCCGACGCGCGGCGCGCGCCGAAGTGGACCGTTTCGTGGAGATGGTGGGCCTGGGCCCCTACCGCGACTATCTGCCGCGCCAGCTTTCGGGCGGCACCAAGCAGCGCGTGGCCCTGGCCCGGGTGCTGATCTTAAAACCCCAAGTGCTGCTCATGGACGAACCGTTCGGCGCCCTGGACGCCCAGACCCGGGAAGAGATGCAGCAATTGCTGCTGGGGGTGTGGCGCGAGCTGGGACACACGATCCTGTTCGTCACCCACGATATCGGCGAAGCCATCCTGCTGGCCGACCGCATTCTGGTGATGGACCGCCATCCGGCGCGCATCGCCCGGGACATCGACGTGCCCCTGTCCCGGCCGCGCAAGACCGAAAGCGACGAATTTCACTATTTTTACAAGCGATTGAGAAGTGAGTTGGTTCAATAGCGCCCCAAAGGAGTCTGCATGCCCACCTGGATCGCCATCGTCATTCTCGGCATCATCGAAGGGATCACCGAATTTCTGCCCATCTCTTCCACGGCCCACCTGCTCATCGCCCAAAATTGGCTGCCGCGCCAGAGCGACCTGTTCAACATCGTGATTCAAAGCGGCGCGGTGATCGCCGTACTGCCGCTTTTCCCAGAGCGGTTGCGCCAGTTCGTCTTCCAGTGGCGCGAGCCCGCCACCCAAGACTATGCCCTGAAGATCGCCGCGGCCTTCGTGCTCACCGGCGTGGGCGGCGTGGTGCTCGATCGTTTCGGCTTCGAACTGCCCGAGGCGTTGGGGCCGGTGGCCTGGGCCATCTTCTTGGGCGGCTTTGCTTTCGTGGGCATCGAAATGTGGCTGCGCGGCCGGCCGCTCAACGACACAGTGACCTGGCCCATCGTCGTGGCCGTGGGGCTGGGGCAACTGGTGGCCGCGGTCTTTCCCGGGGCCTCGCGCTCGGGCACTACCATCCTGGCCTTGCTGTTGCTGGGCCTGAGCCGGCCGGCGGCCACCGAGTTCTCCTTCCTGGTGGGCATCCCCACCATGCTGGCCGCGGGCGGCCTGAAGATCTTCAAGGCCCTGCGCCATCCCCTGCCCGGCGCGCCGTCCGAGGATTGGGGCCTTTTGCTGCTGGGGTTCCTCGTCTCGGCGCTGGTGTCGTTTGCAGCCGTCAAGTGGCTGCTGACCTACGTCCGCACCCATACCTTCACGATTTTCGGCTGGTACCGCATCGGCCTGGGGGCCGTGTTGTTCGGCATGCTTTTCTTCGCCTGATCAGGCCAGCAGATGGGCCGCCCCGGCCTGAAAAATCCCGGGAGGCGGCAGCAGGCTGAGCACCACGAAGCCTTCGCGCTGAAAGTCGTAGAAGAAGCCGGGATGGACCAAGGTGTTGTGGCGCTCGAGCAGGCCCAGGACGCGCGCCTCGTCGCCCAGGGCATCGCGGATCTCCATGACGGCGTACCAGCCGCCTTCCCGGCGCAGGACATGGCAGTGATCGGTTTGGGCGGCCTGCTGCCGCAGCCAGCGCTCGTTGGCATCTAAACGCGCGACGATTTGGCGTTGCATGGCATGGCGGCCGGCGAGCAGCGGTTCCACCGCATGCTGCACCGGGCTGGCGACGGAGAGGTAGAAATCGAGCAAGGCTTCCAGGCGCTGCCCGGCGGCGCGCACCTTAATCGCTTCGCCGCTCACGGCGATCCAGCCCAGTTTGACCTGGGGCAAGGCCACCAGCTTGGAAAAACCGTTGAGCACGAAGGTCAGGCAGCGGGTGCGGCCGGCGACCGTGCCCAGACGCTCCCGCGGCGCCTGCGGCCCGGCATAATCGGCGAAAACTTCATCCACCACCAGGGCCAGATCGCGGCGCACACACAGATCGTCCAGGACGGCCAGTCCCGCCGGTTTGAGGTAGGCGCCGGTGGGATTGTTGGGGCTGACCGCCAGCACGGCCCGGGTGCGGGGGGTCACGAGGGCCTCGAGTACTTCCAGATCGATGGTCCAACCGTTCGTTTCGTCGTAATGCGTGGGATAGGAGACGGCACGCACGCCT
>JAKAFO010000388.1 GCA_021819735.1 Deltaproteobacteria bacterium | reverse complement strand
ACGGGTGCGCGCGACGGCTGCGGTGATGCCGCCGCAGGCGGCGATGTGGTTGTCCTTGATCAGCACCGCATCGAACAACCCCATGCGATGGTTGCCGGCGCCGCCCACGCGCACGGCGTACTTTTCCAGAACCCGCCAGCCCGGGGTGGTTTTGCGCGTGTCCACCAGGCGCACGCGGCTGTCGCCGAGCAGACCCATGTAAGCGCGCACGTGGGTGGCGATGCCCGAGAGCCGCTGGAGAAAATTCAAGGCTGTGCGTTCGCCGGTGAGCAGGGCGGCCAGGCGGCCTTCCACGGCCAGCACCTCGGCGCCTTTGGTCACGCTGTCGCCGTCGTGGAAACGAGGCGTGAAGCTCACTTCCGGGTCCAGGCGCTGGAAGACGCGCCGGACCATGGCCAGGCCGGCCACTACCAAAGGCTCTTTGGCCACGATGGCGCCCCGGGACCGGGCTTCAGGATCGACCAGAAAGTTGGTGGTGATATCGCCGCTGCCGATATCTTCTTCCAGAGCCAGATCGATGAGCCGCTCCACGGCGGCGGTGAAGACCAGGGATTGCATGGCGTTCGTTCCCGCTACTGCTGGGCAAAGGCGCGGATCCGTTCCAGGGTGGCGCTCAGCTTGTGCTGCTTGTCCGAAAGCAGGGTCTGCTTTTCGCGCACCTCGGCCACCACTTCGGGCGGCGCCTTGCCCAGGAAGCTGTCGTTGTTAAGCTTGTTGTTGATGGCAGTCAGATCCTTGTTCAATTTGCCGATCTCTTTTTCCAACCGCTGGCGCTCCTGGGCAAAGTCGATGACCCCCTTGAGCTCCACCAGCAGCACCGTATCCCCCACGATGGCCGTGGCCGCCGTCGGCGAGCGCTGGCCCTGGGCTTCGATGGCCAGATGCTCCAGGCGCGCCAGGTTGCTCACCAGATCCTGGTGGGCCGCCAGCGTCTTTTGCACCTCCTCCTGGGGGGCCTGGGCCGTCACGTGCAGCTTGGCGGCCGGCGGTATATTCATTTCGCCGCGGATGGTGCGGATGGCCGTGATCGTCTCCATGATCAGGTTCATGCCCACTTCATCTTGGGTCAAGTTGGGACTCATGGTGCCCTGGGGCTGGGGGAAGACGGCGCGCATGATCGAGCCGTCGGTGCCGGGCAATTTCTCCCAGATCTCTTCGGTGATAAAGGGCGCGAAGGGGTGCAGCACCACCAGGATCTCGCGCAGCACGGTCCAGAGCGTTTGCCGCGCCGCTTCGCGCGCCGCGGGGCGATCTTCGGCGTAGAGGGCCGGCTTGGCGGCCTCCAGGTACCAGTCGCAGAACTCGTGCCAGACAAACTGGTAGGCGGCGCCGGCCGCTTCGTTGAACTTGTATTCGTCCAGGGCCGTCGTGACCTGTTGGATCATGCGGCTCAGGCGGGTCAGAATCCAGCGGTCGGGCAGCGAGAGATGGGCCGTGTCGATGTTAGGATAGCCCTGTTCCAGGTGCATCAGGCTGAAGCGCGCCGCGTTCCACAGCTTGTTGATGAAGTTGCGGTAGCCTTCCACGCGCTTTTCGGAGAGCTTGACGTCCCGGCCCTGGGCCGCGAAGGCCGCCAGGGTGTAACGGAAAGCGTCGGTGCCGTAGGTGTCGATGACGTCCAGCGGGTCGATGACGTTGCCCTTGGACTTGCTCATCTTCTTGCCCTCTTCGTCGCGCACCAGGGCATGCACGTACACGTCCCGGAACGGCACCTCGCCCATGAAGTGGATGCCCATCATCATCATGCGGGCCACCCAGAAGAAGAGGATGTCGAAGCCGGTCACCAGCACCGAGGTGGGATAGAAGGTGCCCAGCAGCGGGGTGCGCTCGGGCCAGCCCATGGTGGAAAAAGGCCACAGGGCCGAGCTGAACCAGGTGTCGAGCACGTCGGTCTCCTGGACCAGGTCGCGGCCGCCGCATTTGGGGCATTTGTCCGGCGCCGTCAAGGCCACGGACAATTCATCGCATGTCTGGCAGGTCCAGGCCGGGATCTGGTGGCCCCACCAGATTTGGCGCGAGATACACCAATCCTTTATATTGAACATCCACTCGTAATAGGTTTTGGCCCAGGCTTCGGGAACGATACGCGTGCGGCCTTCCTGCACGGCCTGGATGGCCGCTGCGGCCAGGGGCTGGGTCTTGACGAACCACTGGCGGGAGAGGTTCGGCTCCACGACGCTCTTGCAGCGGTAGCAGTGGCCGACGCCGTGTTTATGCGCGTCCATGCGCACCAGTAACCCCTGGTCCTTGAGCGCCTGGACCACCGCCTTGCGGCACTCGAACCGATCCTGGCCCTGATATAGACCGGCCTCGGCCGTCATGCGGCCGTCGTCGCCGATCACCTTGATGCTGGGCAACTGGTGGCGCCGGCCGAGCTCGAAGTCGTTGGGATCGTGGGCCGGTGTGACTTTTAGCGCGCCGGTGCCGAAGGCGCGGTCCACATAGGTGTCGCGGATGATGGGAATCTCGCGGTTCATGAGCGGCAGCACGACCGTCGGGCTGGGCAGATTGGCATATCGCTCGTCTTCCGGATGAACCGCCACGGCCGTGTCGCCCAGCATGGTCTCGGGCCGGGTGGTGGCCACCACCACGCCGCCTTCGCCGCCGCTGAAGGGGTAGCGGATGTGGTAGAGATGACCGTCCAGCTCTTCGTGTTCGACTTCCAGATCGGAGAGCGCCGTGTGGCAGCGGGGGCACCAGTTGGTGATATAGAGTCCGCGGTAGATCAGCCCCTCCTCGAAGAGCCGCACGAAGACCGTGCGCACGGCCAGCGAAAGACCTTCATCCATGGTGAAGCGTTCGCGCTGCCAGTCGCAGGAAGCGCCCAGGCGCTTGAGCTGGTTGATGATGGCGCTGCCCGAACTCTCGCGCCAGCGCCACACCGCTTCGATGAACTGCTCGCGGCCCAGTTGGTGACGGTCTTTGCCCTGGGCCGCCAACTGGCGTTCGACCACGTTTTGGGTGGCGATGCCGGCGTGATCGGTGCCGGGCATCCACAGGACATTGTCGCCCTTGAGGCGACGGTAGCGGCACAGGATGTCTTGCAGGGTGTTGTTCAGGGCGTGGCCCATGTGCAGCACGCCGGTAACGTTGGGTGGCGGAATGACGATGGAGAAGGCCGGCCGCCGGTCGCTGTCCGCGGCCGCGAAGAGCCCTTCCTTTTCCCAGAAGGCATACCATTTGGTTTCCACCGCATGGGGCTCATACCCCTTGTCCAACATCTTCGTGCTCATAAGATCCAACTCCATGTTCGCGTGACGCGGGCCTGTGCGCCGCAAGCTGATATCAAAAATGAAAAAAGGGACTATAATCGATAATCCCTTTTAAAAAGCAAGCTAGAAAACAGCCGCTCCGGCGCTTTCCCATGGTGCGGAGATCGATAGTGCTGCCGGGCGGCGACGCCTTAAGGTTCGTCCGTTTCCCCCTGATCTTCCAACAGATCCCGTTTGATGTTGTCCATCTCGCGAGTAACCACTTTTTCCACCACCGTGGCGATCATCTGTTCGATGGTTTGGCCGTATTTGGTGCGGATGACCTTCTCGATGACCGCTTCGATTTCCGCTTCGGTCGGAGCGGCCTGGGGTCCGAGCGCCTCTTTGACCTCCTCCATGGCAATGCCGATGGGGAATTTCTCCCCGGTTGATGCGGGTTCTTTGGCCAGCGCGTCTTCGACTCCCAGGGTAATCTCTTCCGAAATCCGCTCCTGGTTTTTGCGAGCATGGCTCAACACGCTGTCCAGGCGGATGACCTGGTCTGACTCGGGTTTGATCGCTTCGGGAGGTGCCTGCTTTTCGGTGAAAACCGCCAGCGTCATTTCTTCGCTGTCCTTATCCTCCAGAGCGGCCGGGGCCGGCACCTCGGGCGCGGACTCCGGCAGGGGCTCGGGCGGATTCTGAACCAATTCGGTTGCCATGGCGGCGGTCGCTTCGGGCAGCGGCAACTCGACCCGGTCCACCAATTCGATGATCTCTTCTTCTTCCCAGATGACCTGGTCCGCCTCGGGTTTTTGCTTTTCGGAAGCTGGTTCGGCAGGTGTCTGCTTTGCGGCGAAAACCTCCAGCGTCATTTCTTCGGTGTCTTTATCTTCCAGATCGGCCGGGGCCGGCGCCTCGGGTTCGAACTCCGGCAGGGACTCGGGTGGATTCAGAACCAATTCGGTAGCCATGGCGGCCGTCTCTTCGGGCAGCGGCAGCTCGACCCGGTCCACCAATTCGATGATCTCTTCTTCTTCCGGCTGCTCGGCCTTGGGGGCGGCGGCGCCGGGAGAGGCGTATCCGGCGGCGGCCAATTCTTCGGCGGAGACGATCTCGGTGAGTTCGATGATCTCTTCTTCTTCCGGCTGCTCGGCCTTGGGGGCGGCGGCGCCGGGAGAGGTGTATCCGGCGGCGGCCAATTCTTCGGCGGAGACGATCTCGGTGAGTTCGATGATCTCTTCTTCATT
>JAKAFO010000065.1:4432-18961 GCA_021819735.1 Deltaproteobacteria bacterium | reverse complement strand
ACTTCCGTCCCCGGCTCTTTGGAGACGCTTCCCAAGGGCGCACGGATAGGCACCAGCAGCCTGCGGCGGGGCGCCCAGATCAAACACCTGCGACCGGATGCCGTCATCGTGGCCCTGCGGGGCAACCTGGACACGCGGCTGCGCAAGCTGGAGAGCAGCGACCTGGACGCCATCGTGCTGGCTGCCGCGGGTCTGCGGCGCCTGGGCCTGGCCGACCGCATCCATGCCTATCTGCAACCCGATCAGATGCTGCCGGCCGTGGGTCAAGGGGCGTTATGCATCGAGGCTCGGGAGCAAGACCCGGCCACCCAAGCCCTATTGGCTGCGCTGGACGATCCCGAAACCCATATCGCAATCAGCGCCGAACGGGCTTTTTTGAACACATTGCAGGGCGGCTGCCAAGTTCCCCTGGCGGCCTACGCCCAGTTGCGGGAAGGTCGCCTTCACATGCAAGGTCTGGTGGCCGAACTGGACGGCCGCCGCATTCTGCGGTCCACGGCCCAGGGGTCACCGAACGCCGCGCAAGCGATCGGACGCGGCCTGGCCGAAGATCTGCTGGCCCAGGGCGCCGACCAAATTCTGGAAAGGCTACGACAAAATGCCGGATAAGGCTCAAAAAGGAATGGTCTACCTGGTGGGCGCCGGTCCCGGCGATCCCGAATTGATCACCGTCAAAGGGCGGCGCTGCATCGCCCAGGCCGACGTGCTCATCTATGATTATCTGGCGGCCGAAGCCTTGCTCGGCCATGCGCGCCCGGAGTGCGAACGCATCTACGTGGGCAAAAAGGGCGGCGATCATACCCTGGCCCAGGGCAAAATCAACGAACTCATCGTGGAAAAAGCACAGGGCGGCCGCATCGTCACGCGCCTGAAGGGCGGCGATCCCTTTATCTTCGGACGCGGCGGGGAAGAGGCCGAAGTGCTGGTGGCCGCCGGCATTCCCTTCGAGATCGTGCCTGGAGTCACCTCGGCCATCGCCGCGCCGGCCTATGCCGGCATCCCCCTGACCCATCGCCAGTTCACCAGCACGGTGGCCTTCATCACCGGCCACGAAGACCCCACCAAGTCGGAATCCAACATCGACTGGGCCGCGCTGGCCAAAGGCATCGGCACCCTGGTCTTTTTAATGGGTGTTAAAAACCTGCCCCACATCGTGGAACGGCTGCGCAAAAACGGCCGGCCCGCTGAAACGCCGGCGGCCCTCGTGCGTTGGGGCACCACATCCCGGCAGCAAACGGTGGTCGGCACCCTGGCCGACATCGTCGAGCGCGCCCGTCAGGCCAACATGGGCGCGCCGGCCATTATCGTGGTCGGCGAAGTCGTGAGCTTGCGCGGCAACTTGCAATGGTTCGAGCGCCGGCCCCTGCTGGGCAAACGCATCGTCGTCACCCGGGCGAGGGCCCAGGCCAGCGAACTGACCGAGCAACTCGCCGATCTGGGTGCCGACTGCCTGGAATGCCCGACCATCGAGGTCGCGCCGCCGGACAGCTATGCGCCCCTGGATGCGGCCGTGGCCGATCTGAAGCGCTACCAATGGGTCGTCTTCACCAGCGTCAACGGCGTGGATGCCTTCTTCCAGCGCCTGACCCTGCAGGGCCGCGACGCCCGCGCCCTGGGCCATCTGCGCACGGCCGCCATCGGCCCGGCCACGGCCGAACGTTTGCGCAGCCATGGCGTGGGCACCGATATTCTGCCCCAAACCTACCAGGCCGAATCGGTGGTAGCCGCCTTTGCAAAGGAGCCCGTGCGCGGCGGTCGCATCCTTTTGCCCCGGGCCAAGGAGGCGCGCACCATTCTTCCCGAGCAACTGCGCGCCATGGGCGCCGAGGTCGACGAAGTCCCCGCCTATCAAACCCTGGCTTCCCGTGAGAAGGCCGATGAGCTGCTGACCGCGCTGCAGGCGCGCACGATCGACATGGTGACCTTCACCAGCTCGTCCACGGTGACCAATTTTAAGGCGCTGCTGCCCGAAGACCAGGCCGATGTTTTGATGCAAGGGACGGCCATCGCCTGCATCGGCGACATCACGGCACAGACGGCCGCGCGACTGGGATTTAAAGTCGACTTGGTCGCCGAGGTCTTCACCATCAAGGGCTTATGTGACGCCATCGTGAAGTACTACCAGGCCTGATGGCAGCCGCTCTCGCAATATAGAAAATCCCACCCAATGGACCGACCGGCGATCCGGCGCTTGCCGGACATGTTTGGCTGCATCGCAATATGATATTGCCACATTGCACAACCTGTGGTAACCGATGAGGATACAAGAGAAAAGATGACGTGCTGAAGCCTGAGCTAGAATTTCTCCGGTGGCTGCCCAAGACTTGATGCAGATTTGGGGTGATGCGGCCGCTGTTTGGGACTGGACTCAAAACGCAGAGGTTGCACGTGGAGCAAATGATCAAAATAGCCCCGTCCACGCCCCTGAGCACGGAAGTGAGCCGGGAGGAAAAGGATCGCCTTTCCCGCGCGGATATGCTTTTACGTGATTGGGAGAGCGAAGAGAGCGAAAAGGAAATCAACCAACGTCAACTGGTCAACAAGCTCAACAGCCTCAACTTCAGAGACCAAACCGTTCACGTCATCTTTCGGCACAAGCACTTTCCCCGGACCATCACCTTCAATGCCTTTCCCTTGCCTTGCAAGGATTCGCAGCTCACCTGCCGTTGGACCGAGCCGGTCGATCTGGAGGTCCTGGACGAGTGCTATAGTTTTCACCATATGTATGTACCCAAGGGCCAGCAGTACCTGGAGGTACGGCCGGAGGTGTTGAGCATCGGGCAAGACCGGATCCAATTCGAGTTGCCCGAAACCTGCCGTGAAATCAGCACCCGCAAGCTGCAACGCCATCAATGCGTGGGCATCACGGCCTGCATGCTGCAAAACGGCGCCACTTATATCGGCAGCCTCATCGATTATGGCGCCAGCCTGTTCCGCATTGCCGTCCATGTGGCCGCCCCCCAGAGTTATCGCTGGATCGATACCAACGCGCCGGTGACGATTCTGTTCAGTAAGGAGAACCAACCGCTTTACTCCGGCGAGTGCCGGATCTTCCGACACGATCAGGGAGCGCCGAGCCGCCATTTTATCCTCGAGCCGCTCCAGCACCAGACCCGGCGCTATCCGCCCAGGGAGTTTCGCAGCACCCGCCACTGTTTGACGCCGCCGCCCGATGCCGTCTTCAAGCACCCGTTGTTCGACAAGACCATCAGCCTCAAAGTCCACGACCTTTCCGGCTCCGGCTTTTCGGTGGAAGAAGATCAGACCGGCGCCGTATTGATCCCGGGCCTGATGATCCCGTCCATGGAGCTGGTCTTCAGCGACGGCACCGTGCTGCCCTGCATGGCTCAAGTGGTATACTGCCGCCCCCGGGAAGGCGGGCGGGTGCCCATCGTGCGCTGCGGTTTGGCCATTTTGAACATGGAGGTGGCGGATCACATCCGGCTGATCGGCCTCATGCACCAGGTGGCCGACCCCAACACCTATGTGTGCAACAAGGTGGATCTGGATTCCCTCTGGGATTTTTTCTTCGAGACCGGCTTCATCTATCCCCAGAAATACGAATTCATCCAGGCCAACAAGGATCGGATCAAAGCCACCTTCCAAAAGCTTTACCACCAGAGCCCCAGCATCGCCACCCACTTCATTTACCAGCACAACGGACGGATCCTGGCGCACCTGTCCACCCTGCGGTTTTACGAATCTTCCTGGATGCTGCATCACCATGCCGCGATCCGCAGCATTCATAACCGCGGCGGTTTGATCGTGCTCAACCAGATCGGACGCTTCATCAACGAATCCCACCGTCTGATCTCCATGCAAATGGATTACGTCTTCTGTTACTTCCGGCCCGATAACAAATTCCCGAGCCAGGTGTTCGGCGGGGTCGCCAACCACATCGGCGATCCCAAGGTGTGCTCGGTGGACACCTTCGCCTATTCCCACCTGCATTGCGACCCGGCGGCCCAGGCCGAGCTGCCCCAGGGATGGTGCCTGGACGGTGCCCGGGAAGAAGATCTGCACGATCTGCGCAATTTCTGCGAGATCCAATCCGGCGGGCTGATGCTCAAAGGACTGCATTTGAGCCCCGAGCGCTACAAATGTGACGATGTCATCGCGGCCTTTCGCAAGATCGGCCTCAAACGCGAGCGCCACCTGCTGGCCCTGCGCTGGCACGATGCCCTGGTCGCGGTCGTCATGGTCAATATCGCCGATATGGGCATGAACCTGTCGGACCTGACCAACGCCATCACCATCATCGCCGTGGACAGCCAGCAGTTGACGCCGGCCATCGCCCAAACGCTTTTCCAAAAACTCTCCGGCTATTACGAAACCAAGGAAATACCGGTTTTGCTCTACCCGCCCCAAGCCGCGGAACCCATGGGCCTGACGTCGGAAAAAAACTACAATCTATGGGTGTACGATACCCAGAATCTGGATCCCTACTTTGGATTTTTGAAGCGCCTCCTCAAGTCCATTCAACACTGATGCGCCTGAAACTGAATTGGATGTGACCGGCATGCAAGACGATCCCCTATTCCCCGACGCCCGCCTTTACAACAGCCGCATCGTAGACAGCTACATCAAATTGCTCAAAAGCCGGTACCGCCACGTGCAGATCGATGAGGTCCTGGCATATGCCGGCATGCAGTTGTATGAGGTTCACGATCAGAGCCACTGGTTCACCCAGGATCAGATCAACCGCTTTCACGCCATTATCCAGCAGAAAACCGGACACGCCAACATCGCCAGGGAAGCCGGACGCTTTGCGGCCTCGCCCGAGGCCATGGGAACGCTGCGCCAGTTCACCCTGGGTCTGATCGGTCCCAGCAGGGTGTACGAACGCATCGGCCTGGCCACGGCTCGGGTGACCAAAGCGTCCGCCTACCAATCGCGCAAGATCGCCCACAACTGCGTCGAGATCATTGTAAGCCCGCGGCCCGGTGTGCAGGAAGAGCCTTTCCAGTGTGAGAACCGCATGGGGTTCTGGGAAGCCATTGCCGAGATGTTCAACGCAAGGGTGCCGCGCATCGAACATCCCCAATGTCTGTTCAAGGGGGACAGCATCTGTCGCTATCTGATCACCTGGGAAGTTCAAGGCTCGGCCATCTGGAAACGGGCCAGGGACATGTCCATGGTGGCCCTGCCCTTCGTGGCCCTGCTCTTCGGCTGGCTGGACATGCACCTGGCGCTGGTGGCCATCATTCCCGGCCTGGTCAGCCTGATCCTGGGATTGTCGCTCTTAGCCGCGCACCAGCAAAAACGCGAAATGCGATCGCTCCTGGCCGGATTACAGAGCACCTCCAACGAGCTGATCGAACAGATGGAGGTCAATTACAACAACGCCCGCCTGACCAATGAAATCGGCGAGGTCATCACCAGCCAGACCAACCTCGAAGATGTGTTGACCCAAGTGGTACAGCTCTTCGAAAAAAGATTGAACTACGACCGCGGCCTGATCATGCTGGCCAATCCGGAAGCCACGCGGCTGGTCTTCCAGGCCGGCTTCGGTTACAGCCCGGACAAATTGCTGCTGTTAAAGCAGACGGCCTTCCACCTCGACCGTCCCGAGGCCGCCGGCCTTTTCGTGACCTGCTACAAGGAACAGAAGCCTTTTCTGATTAACGACATCCGGGAGATCGGCCAGCAGCTTTCGGAGCGCAGCCTGACCTTCGCCCAAGAGATGGGCTCCCAAGCCTTTATCTGCTGCCCCATTCTTTGCGAGGGGGTCTCCCTGGGCATACTGGCCGTGGACAACCTGAGCTCTAAAAAACCCCTGGTGGCCTCCGACTTGAGCCTGCTGCGCGGCATCGCCCATGTCATCGGCATCAGCTTGCGCAACGCCGAACTGATCGAAGCCCGCGGCCGCCAGCTCCGGTCGATCCTGCAAACCCTGGCGGCCAGCATCGATGCCCGCGACCCCCTAACTGCCGGCCATTCGGCCAAGGTGACCGAATATGCGGTGGGCATCTGCCAAGAGCTGCGGTTGGACAGCGAATTTTGCGAGACCGTGCGCGTGGCGGCCCTGCTGCACGATTACGGCAAAATCGGCGTGCCCGACGCCATCCTCAAAAAACCGGGGCGCCTGACGCGCGAAGAGTACGACATTGTCAAAACCCATGCCCTGAAATCCAGGGAGATCCTGGAACAGATCCACTTCACCGGCACGCTTGGCGATGTACCCGCCATTGCCGGTGCCCATCACGAAAAGATAGACGGCAGCGGCTACCCCCAGGGGCTCAAGGGCGAAGAGATCCCCCTGGGCGCGCGCATCATCGCCGTGGCCGATTTCTTCGAAGCCATCACCGCCAAGCGCCACTACCGGGAACCGATGCCGCTGGAGGTCGCCTTCCACCTGCTGGACAAGGAATGCGGCGTGCATTTCGAAGAACGCATCGTGGAGGCCTTCAAACGGTATCACCGCAAGAATTTCATTCAGGAATGGCGGGAAGATGGATTGCTGCGGAAAGTCTCCTGATAAGAGTGCGCAAATTCAATTGTCGGCCCTTCCATAAATCGCCTTGAGCAACTGCGCCGGCGACGCCGTTTTGCTAACCAGGCACTCGGCCCCTGCCGCACGCATCGCCTTGGCGATATGTTCATCTTCGTGCATGGACAGCCCGACCACCCGAACTTCCGGCCGCTCCGCTTTTACATGTCGGGTGGCCTTGATGCCATCCATGACCGGCATGGAAACATCCATGACCACCACATCCGGCTTGAGTTGCCGGGCAAGTTCACAGGCTTCCACGCCGTTGGCGGCCTCCCCCACGACCTCGATGTCCGGCTGGCTCGACACCATTTGCAGCAGGCCCTTGCGCATAATCTTATGATCGTCGGCAAACAGCACCCGAATTTTTCCGGCAAAGGCTCTACTTCTTTTCTTCTCGACCTGGGACCGAACGTCCCCCGGAACGGCTGGCGGCACCTCAAGGTCGGCGCCCAGAGGCAGTTCCAGGATGAAGCGGCTGCCTTGCCCGGGGGCGCTTTCGATCGAGAAAGCGCCTCCGATGTAGCTGGCCCGTTCGCGCAAGCTCAGCAACCCCAGGCCCAAACCGGTCGAGGCGCTCTGGCTGTCCAGGATGGTCGGATCGAATCCCTTGCCTTGATCGCTGACGCGGATTACCAGGCGAGAATCCGAACCGCTGATATCGATATGGGCTTTTTTAACATCCGAGTGTTTGACGATATTGAAGAGCAGCTCCTGGACGGCCCGGAATGCAAAGGCCTTCATGGAAGCATTTTCGGAAAAATCGACGTCGTCGGACCTCAACTGGACCTCTAAACCAAACTGATCCCACATCCTTTGGATCAACCATCGCAGGGATGGGATCAGACCTGGAAGTTGCAAAACCGGTGGACTCAGTTCTTGAGAAAGATTGCGCGATTTGCCGATGGCTTCGAATAGAAGTTTTTCTACATTTTCCAACAGGGCATCCCGCGGCAGGGATGCCGACGCGCCCTGCAACTGCATGTTGGCGCTGGCCAAAAGCTGCTGCAAATCGTCGTGAAGCAGCAACGATATCCTCTGGCGCTCCTTCTCCTCGGCCTCGAGCAGTTCGACCGCCAAGGCTTGAAGTTGCTTTGCGCGGGCGTCGGCCAATGCGGTACGCTCCGCCACTTGCTGCTCGAGCGTCCGATTTAAATGTTGCAGTGCATTTTCCGTACGTTTGCGTTCGGAGATATCCAAGGCGGACGAAAGAATGCATTGCCGGCCCGCAAGGGAAATTTTGTCCGCCGAGTACATGACCGTCTTGAACTCGCCATGCTTGGTCCGGAACCGCATTTCCCGATTTCTGATATGCCCCTGGGCCATCAGCAGATCCGCCAACTCCCGTCGCTGGCTGGGCTTGGTCCATAGCCCGATCTCCTGCGAGGTGCGTCCAATCACCTCCTCGCGTTGGTAGCCCGAAATCTTTTCAAAAGTCTCGTTGACCTCCAGAAAGCGGCCGTCATCGAAGGAGTTGATACTCTTCATAACGGCGCTCGCATGGAAGGCGGTCTTGAATTTCTGTTCGTTTTCGTGCAACTCCTCTTGTGCGCGAAGAATACTCCTGCCCGAGAAAAACGATAGCCCCGTGTTGATGAGGACCAGGGCAGCAATCAAGACCAATATCAAGATGCCGGCTTGTTCCTGCGAGGAGCTGATGTTGGATTGGCTGATCTCGCTGAGCCGTTGGGTATCGTCGGAGATAAATTGCGTCTTCATCCAAAGCTGAGAGACGATAACATCGCGCCGCTCCCAAGACTTGACGCCTTCCCGGCCGAAGCCCGAAATCAACTTTTCGAGGAAGTTTCCCAGTTCATGGGCGTTCATGCGGATCTGTCGGAGGAGCAGCGCTTCGCGGGCATCGAACGACTGCAATCCTCCCAAGAGCTTTTCCAGCGACTCCCGGATGGACATGATCTGGCGGATACTGCTCTCGTCCGGCTGGGTCGGAAAGCGGGCAAGCATAAGATTCAAGGCATCGGTCTTGTCCTCGATTGCGCTGTAGGCCTGCACGCGCGCCGATTCATTGCCGATATCCCGGAGGATAGCGAAGACCAGACAGAGAATTACTCCGGAAATCGCTAAAGAGGCGGCAATACTCAGCAGGAGTTTGGTTTTGATCCCCATTCGAAGCTACCTGAAAATCGTGACGGTTTTTGGCGCCACGTCATCCAGAATACCGGTATGCAGGTAATTTAAGACCTCCGGTGGAGCCATGGGATCGCCGGTTTTGCGCAAATGCCACCCCATGTAACTCCTCAAGGAAGTCACGATGGACTGTCCGAAGGTGATGCTCAACCTGGTTTTGGGCCATGACTCCTGAAGGAATTCTGTTCCGAACCCCCACTGGCGCGAGATGATGTTCCTCGTCTCCTCGTCGTTGGCACGGACAAAATGCTCTGCTTTTATAAGGGCTTCGAATAACCGTCGGAACGGCTCGGGCCGATCGAGAAAATCGACCTTCGTAGCCAATAACCAATGGAAGGCAAGGTTATTCTGAATATCCCAATGGACCGCGTTGCCGCCCAGGCGTTTTTTGGCCTCGAACGCGAATATTTCGAAAGCGGAAACCGCGTCCACCGCTCCGCTTTCCAAAGCCGCGACCTGTTGGTTGGCCGGTATATCCACGAAAGTGATTTCTTCTTGCGAAACGTTTTCGATCACGAGGAAGGTGAAAAGGAAATAGTCGCTGGTGGTATGGGCCGTAAAGCCGACCTTCTTTCCTCGGAGGTCCGCCGGCGTTTGGATGCCCCTATCCCGGCGGGCAATGATCTGGCTGCCGGTAGTGGTGCCGATCGAAGCCAATACCCGGATGGAAGGTTCTGCAATCGCCTTGGCCGCAAAGGCGATATCCGCCGTCGTGGCCAAGTGGGCCTTTCCCTGACACATCGCTTCCATGGCCTCCTTTCCCGAGGGATACAGCTTCAGCGTCACCTCAAGGCCCGCCTCCTGAAAATAGCCCTTTTCCGCCGCTATGAGCACGAGTCCGGAATAGGGCGCTGCCTGGGTGGCCAGCGACAATTCAATCGGCGCCGGCGACGACGCTTGCCGCGCGTCGGCCGGATGGCCCCATAAAATCAAAATCGCCACGAAAAGCAGGCCATTCAGGGACTTTATCGGATGGGATGCGTTCGTCATCGGCCCTCCAGTTCTATCGACCCGCCGATATTCAGCATTGAACGATGCCGGCTGCCCGCGAACCACCTGGACAAGACTACCCAAGGCTTCCGGGCCGCCGACCGCGGCAGGCGATGAGCGGCGTGTAGGTAAAGCGGCGCGGATCGGCGAAGAATTTCTGAAACTCTTCCGCGAACTGCCGGTACCCGCCGGCAAACTCGGGAAAGTCGTAACCGGAACGCACCACGGCGATTTCGAGCTTCTTGGTCCAGTTGAAAGCATCCACCTCCTTGAGTTGGCCGAAAATCAGGTGGTGGGGGGCCATCGTCATGTCGATCGCTTCGAAGCCCAGATCGTAGAGGAACGAGTAAAGTTTGATCCCCACGTAGGGATCGAAGTCGGCCGTCTCTTCCAGACGGCGCATGATGCCGCGCAGGGCCGACATCAGGGGCGTCGGCATTTCGAAATGGTTGAGGCAGTTGTAGTCCAGGTCGATGAGACACAGAATGCCGCCGGGGTTGAGAAGGCGGGTCAGATTTTGGACGATCTCGAAGGCCCTGCCGCGGTTGTACTCCAGCATGAAGCGCGCCCAGATAAAATCGAAGCTGCCGATTCCGGTGAGGGGTTTGACCAGGTTATGACGCACGAAGGTCAGGCCGTCGGTGCCGTACTTGGCGGCGGCATGGGCGACGCGTTCGGGGGAGAGATCCACGCCCACGGCCGTGCCGCCGGGCTGGGCCATCTCGAAGAGAAAGCGGGTGGTCAGGCCGGGGCCGCAGCCCATGTCGCCCACGCGCATGCCCGGCTGCAAGCCGGCCCAGGCGGCCTGGCGCTCCAAGGCCGCCCGATCGGTCTTGCGCTCCAAGCGCTCGATCTCTTCCTTGTTCTCCATCAGGTAATCGGAAGTACTTTCCATGGTCTACCCTTTTCTATGGCCACTGGATTGAAATAAAGGCCCTGGCGCATCCAAAGCCTTAGGCGCGCAAGGTGGCGGTCAGGCGCAGCGGATTGGCCAGCAGGTCCAAGGCGTCGAGAATGGAGGTGCATACCACCTGCGCGGCCGCCAGGGTCGCGCCCCAGGCGCCTTCGTTGAGGATGACGCCGATGCCCAGGGCCGCTTCCCGGAGCATCAGCAAATCGTTGCGGCCGTTGCCGATGGCCGCGGCGTGGGCCGCGCCCAGGCGGCGCAGATAGTCGCGTTTGGCCTCATCCTGGCGCCCCGCGGGCAGGATATGGACCGTGGCCGGGACGGCGCGCAACTGCGTTTGCACGTTGCCGAAGGTGTCGGCTGTGACCACGTGCAGCGTCAGGCGGCGGCTCAGGGATTCAAGCCGCTCAGCCACGCCGTCCACGACCCGCCCGTCCACCGCCAGGGTCCCATTAAAGTCGAGCACCAGATGGGCAAGCTGCAACTCTCCGAAGCCGGGGATGGAGATATCGATCATGATTATGAATTATCGCCGTCCAGGAAGCCGCCCAACGCGCCAAGCAAAGAGCCCTCACCTTTGCTGCCGCCGCGCTGGGGCGCGGCTTGCAGCATGCGACCGGCCAGGCGCGAGAAAGGCAGCGATTGCAGCCACACCTTGCCCGGTCCTTGGAGGGTGGCGAAGAAGAGCCCTTCACCGCCGAACAGCGCCGATTTGATGCCGCCGGCCTGCTGGATGTCGAACTGCACGCTGGGTTCCAGGGCCACGATGCAGCCGGTATCCACGTGCAGGATTTCGCCGGCGGCCAGCGTGCGCTCGACCACCGTGCCGCCGGCATGCATGAAGACCATGCCGTCGCCGTCCAGCTTCTGCATGATGAAGCCTTCGCCGCCGAACAGGCCGGTGAGAATCTTCTTCTGGAAGAAAATGCCCACCGAGACCCCCTTGGCCGCGCACAGGAAGCTGTCCTTCTGGCAGATCAGCGTGCCGCCAATCTCTTTCAAGTGCACGGGGATTATATTGCCCGGGTACGGGGCGCCGAAGGCCGCGTGGGCCTTGGTCTGGCCCTTGTTGGTAAATACGGTCATGAACAGACTCTCGCCGGTGAGCAACCGTTTGCCGGCCCCCAAGAGCTTATCCATGAAACCGCTGCCGCCGGTGCCCGACCCGTCGCCGAAGACGGTTTGCATCTCCACCCGGCTGTCCTTGTACATCATGGCCCCGGCCTCGGCCAGGGCGCTCTCGCCCGGGTCCAGCTCGATCTCCACGAATTGCATCTCGGTGCCCACGATCTTGAAGTCGATCTCGTCGGAACGCCGCAGGGCGCCCACCGGCGGCGGCATGGGCGCCTGGAAGGCCTGGGGCGCCTGGGGTGCGGTCAATTCGCTGATGGCATTGATCGGCTGCCACTTGGCGAACCCTTCGCGCCAGGCAAAACCGTTGGGGTTGCTGAGGGCCTGGGCCGCGGCCTGGGCCTGGTCCAGCGGTCCGATCTGCTTGCCGTCATAGCTTAAAAACCATTGGGTCATACCGTTCTCCTTGCAGGATTGACGTCTACTTGCAGGTTCACTTCTAGAAGATCACTTCCATCCCGACCTGTTGATGCAGCGTCGCCAATGTGTCCCGATCCAGGCGCAACTGCTCGGCCAGATGGCGCAGATAATCGATCTCTTCGTCGGTATCCACGGTGATGGCCAAAATGGAGGCCAGGTAAACCTGGCGGGCCAGTTCGGGCGAGGTGGCGGCCGCGGCAATGGTGTGCATGGGTTTGGGGACCAGCAGCTCATGCATGATGAACTGATGTTCTTCCGAGCTCAGCGCCACGCTCTTGAGCCGCTCGAGGATCGCGCCGCGCTCGTCGGCATCGATGGCGCCGTCGGCATTGGCCGCGGCGATCATGGCCCGGATCAGCAGCACCGCATCGTTCCCCGGTGCTTGGGCGAAGGTCGGTGCGGCCGCGCCGCCGGCGGGCGGCGGTGGTGGCGGGGCCACCGGCCGGCCGGGTAACGGCGGCGGCCCCGAAGCACCGACCGGCGGCGGCATGGGCGGCGGCATGCCCGGACCGGCCGCGCCGGCGGGTTTGTTCATGTAATGCTCCACGGCCTCCATGGCCACCCCCAGCAATCCCAGGGCGGCGCCGCCCTTCACCAGGGAGCCCAGGCCGCCACCGCCGCGCCGCATACCGCCGCGCAGCAACCCACCCAACATTTTTTCAGGATTGAACATCGTCCGCTTCCTTCCGGTTGCAATTTGAAGCGCGCTCTGCTCAACTGAGCCGCGCTAAAACGAAAGCTGATTTTCAAACGAACCCCTTCGGGTGTCAAGGAAGATTTCAGTGAGCCCATTTACTTTCCAACCCATCGGCACCATCCGATCGTGTTTTACCGAAAAGTTCGGCATCCCGCGTCAACCCGGCCTGGTGCCCGAAGCCCGGGCCTTCCTCGAGATCGTCCCACCCTTCGATAAGGCCGAAGCCTTCCGGGGGCTGGAGGCTTTCTCCCACGTCTGGCTGATCTTCGTCTTTCACCAGTGCCTCGCTCATCCCTGGAAAGCCACCGTGCGGCCGCCGCGCCTGGGCGGCAACCGGCGTGTCGGCGTCTTCGCCAGCCGCTCGGGCTTCCGACCCAACGCCATCGGCCAATCGGCCGTCCGGTTGCTGGGCATCGAAAGAAAGAAAGGCACCCTGCGCCTCGATCTGGGCGGCATCGACCTGCTCGACGGCACCCCCGTGCTGGACCTTAAACCCTACCTGCCCTATGCCGACGCCATCCCCGACGCCACGGCCGGCTACGCGCCCGAGGCGCCCGCCAATCTCAAGCCAGTCGTGTTCGCCGCCCCAGCCGAACAAGCCTGCCAAAGCGCCGATCCGGAGGCCTACCCTAATCTAAAGATTCTGATCACCGGACTGCTGGCCCAGGACCCGCGCCCGGCCTATAAAGATGGCGATGGCAGGAAGTCATACGGCATGCGTTTGTGGGATCTGAATGTGCGTTTTAGTTTGGGGTCAACACATATCATCGTGGAAACCATCGAAAGGCCGGGAAGGCAATGCCTTTGATGCGGTGGTTGATCGATCGGACGAAAACGGGTCTGGAACGCATTGCGCAGTTGAGAGATCTGAACTTTTTGCATACCTTGTCGTCAAATTTCCACGATAAATGACGGCGAGGTATGCAAAATGAGCTTCCCCACCATGCCGGCCGCGGGCGACTTTTGGAAAGGGGTATGCAGGTAACCACCATTTCGGCCTCAGTACCGCAGTTCTTGCATTCACACACCTGTTTAAATTTATTTGTTATTTTCGGGCAGGCGGTTCTTTTTCGGCGCGGGGGATGGCGCTTCCATCGATGAGAATTTCCGGGCGTTCCTCGTCGTCGCGCCAGGCCAGAACAACCGGGACATCGCTGTGGCCGGCCAGGGGCGGGTATTGGCTGCGTAAGAAACCGAAATCCAGGCGTTCCAATGCCTGCCGGGTCAATGCGACGATTCGTTCGAGTTGCGTTTTGTCCGCGCCGGCCTTGAAATAGCTTGCGAGCGCGCGATGGTAAACGCGCTTAATTTCCGTTTCGACGCAATGTTTTGTGAGATCGAGATCGATTCGCATCGGACTATGTGTTTTGCTTCTCGCTCCGATAACCCGGCATGGCAAACAAGCCCTCGCCGAGCCTACCGTCGATCCAGGCATGGATAACCTCCGGTAACTCGCCGGCAACGAACGGTACCACGCGAATCCCCTGGGCCGCAAGCAGCGCCTGGATCGGACGGGAGATGGCGCCGCAAACGAGGGTGTCTACCCCCAAGGCCACCAGGCGGTAGACCTTTTTGACCGGCAGTTTCGATTTGAAGGCCTCCAGACGCTCGGCGACGATGGCCCCTGCATGGACTTCCACGATGCAGGCATGTCCGGCCGCATCGAACTGGGGGGCGATGCGGTTGTTCCATGTCGCGAAGGCCGCTTTCATGATCGCGTCCTCGGAGCCGATCATTTGATGCTTC
>JAKAFO010000065.1:0-4332 GCA_021819735.1 Deltaproteobacteria bacterium | reverse complement strand
TGGAAGACATTGACCTCCTTGAGGTCGTCGTGCAGATAGGCACGCTCGTTGGGCCCCAGAATCCCCAGAGACAGGCAGATCAGGGTCCACAGGTGCACCACGCCATAGTTTTTCCCGTAATGCTCGCTAAGCTCGTGGATCTGGGCATGGCAGTTGTGGCAGCCGGCGATGCAGTAATCGGCGCCGGTGTTCTGGATCTGGGCATCTTTCAAGCGCCCATATTCCAGGCGCTGCTCTTTGTATCCCGACTGCAAGAAACCGCCGCCGCCGCCGCAGCAATAGTTATTGGAGCGGTTGGGCTGCATGTCGATGAAGTTCTCTTCACCCACCACCGATTTGACCACAAAGCGCAGATCCTCGGCAATCGGGTCGCCATAGCTTTTGCGCACGATCTGGCACGGGTCCTGGACCGTGAACTTAATCTTCAGATCCTTGTTCCAGTCCGAATTGACCTTGAGTTTGCCCTCGCGAATCCACTTGGCGTAGTATTCGTAGATGTTTTTGACCACGAACTTGTGAGCGATGTCGAATTTTTTCAGTCCTGCCAGGACCGAGAAGGTGACGTGCCCTCACTCGGTGTTGAGAAAGACCTTGCACCCCAGATCGTCGGCCTGCTTGGCGGAGGTCGTGGTCAGATGCTTCCAAGACTCGTCATCGGCCAGGAACATGCAGTAGTTCTCGCCGCCCCAGCCCTTAGAGCCATAGGTCCAGTTGGCGCCCGCCAGGTGCAGGATTTTCCACAGCGGCAGCATCTCGTCCGGTTCGGTGACCGGCTCGCGCGAGTTCTGATTCAAGAAGAATTCGGCCCCCTGCTTGTCGATGGGCGCCTGCATGTCGGCGAACTCCGGCTGGGCCTCCTGGTACTCGGCCAGCACATCTTCCACCGTGAACTGGAAATCCTCGGGCGAGGTGCCCATGGCGCTGCCGCTATCGTTGCGCAGGGCCATGTCGCACGATCCGAGAATCCCCTTGGGGCGCTCGGCCCGGGGCCACAGGGCGCGCGCGTTGTAGACCAGTTGGGGAATGTTGATCTGCATGGGGCAGACATACACGCAGCGCTGGCACATGGAGCACATCCACACCCATTTGCTTTTCCGGATCTCGTCGTCCATGCCCAAGGCGGCCATGCGCAAAAACTTGCGCGGGTCCATGTTTTCCAATCCCGTGGCCGGACAGCCGGACGAACAGGCGCCGCAGGTCAGGCACAAGTTCAGGTTGCCGCCATCGGGAAGTATCTGCTTGACCTTTTCCAAAAAGGTGCTCTCCTTTTTGGCGCCAAGCCGAATGGGTCGATCGGTCATCGCGGGTCCTCCTCCTTATTGCTTAAAGGGTATTCAAATGAACGGTTGTCCAATTCCAAGCGCATCGATCCAAACAAATGAGTAGCACCCAATGTGCCAACGGCGCATATTGGTTTTCAGTGTTGCCAGTTATGCTTCAGGTAAAGGGATTCTATCTGATTAGATAGGAAAGGCGGGCCAGCGCCATGGACGCCAACAGTGCATTCTGCACGATTAGCGTCGCCGTCCGCGGCCATCCGTCTCGGGTGCCGCGAGGCCGTGAGATTTTATTTTGCGGTAAAGCGTGGCTACATCGATTCCCAGATCCTTGGCCGCTCTTTTGCGATTGCCCTTGCATACGCGCAAGGTCTCGGCGATAAAGTGCCGTTCCAATTCACGCAGATTCATGGCCCCGCGGCGGCCCAGGCCCAGGCTTTCCTCGGAGCGCAATTCGGGTGGCAGGTGCTTCAGATCGATGACACCGGCCCGGCACAACACGAAGGCTTGCTCGATGATATTCTCAAGCTCACGCACGTTGCCGGGAAAATCATAGGCCATCAGGCGGGCCGCCACCTCGGCCGAAACGCCGGCGATATCCTTGCCCTGCAAGCGATTGAACTTGCCCACCAGGTGGTCGATCAACAGCGGAATATCCTCGCGCCGCTCCTTGAGCGGCGGCAGCACCATGTGAATCACGCGGATCCGGTAGTAGAGATCTTCCCGGAATTGGCCGGCGCGCACCAGCTTGGCCAACTCTTTATTGGTGGCGGCCACGACGCGGATATCCACCGCCTTGGGCTGCACGGCCCCCAGGGGCTCGACCATGTGATCCTGGAGCACCCGCAGCAGCCGCACCTGCATGGCCGGGGAGATATCGCCGATTTCATCCAGGAAGATGGTGCCGCCGTCGGCCCACTCGAAACGGCCGGCCTTGTCGCGCTTGGCATCGGTGAAGGCACCGGCCTTGTGACCGAACAATTCGCTCTCCAGCAAGGCATCGGGCAGGGCCGCGCAATTTACGGCCACGAAACGCCGGCGACGGCGGGCAGACAGGTTGTGGATGGCCCGGGCGAACAACTCCTTGCCCGTGCCACTGGGGCCTTCGATCAACACCGTGCTGCTGCTCTCGGCGATCTGGGGCAGCACCTTGAACAACTGCATCATGGCGCTGCTGCGGCCGACGATGTCTTCGAAGGTATAGCGGCTCTCCAGCTCCTTTTGCAGTTGTTCCACCTGGCTCAGGTCCTGGAAGGATTCGACGCCGCCGATCACATTGCCCCGATCGTCCTTCAAAATGGCCGTGGAGATGCGGATCGGCACGCGGTTGCCTTGGTTGTCGATGATCTGGGCAGTGACGTTGACCACCGGTAGGCCGGTCTGGAAGGTGCGCCGCAGGGCACACGCCTTTTCGCAGATGCTGGCGTGGAAGACATCGCAACAGGATTTACCGATGGCCTCCTGCCGGGAGATGCCCGTGATGCGCTCGGCGGCCCGGTTAAACGCCGTGATATGCCAGTCTGGATTCACGGTGAAGACTCCCTCGTTCACCGAATCCAGAATGACATCCCGTTGCCGGTTGCGTTCGTCCCGATCCATAGCCGCGCCCCTCCTTTCGTGCAACTTGCGATCACCAAGTCATGATTTCGTTGCACATTGCACGATCATAGTCAACCGATTCGCCATCGTCGCCGCATGCTTCAGCCTTCGGCCTTCAATTCTATTTCTGGCATATCCATTGCTCACCCCCTTCACACAACCGATTCGCCAAGTCCGAGGGGTGTAAATTTTCCTGTGTCTTAGTGGTCTTTAATGCTACAAAATCCCAGATAAACCGTCGGCCCGGCGGCATCAACCCGATCAAAGGAGAACAACGCAGATGGCTCAAATGACCGAACGCATCCAGACCCTCTTTGCCAAAGTTCCCTCCGTCGTGCTCTGCACGGCCACCGCCGACGGCACACCCAATGCGGTGCCGGTGGGGGCCAAGAAAATCATCGACGCCGAAACCATTCTCATCTCCGACCAGTTTCTCAACAAGACCCTGGCCAACATGCAGAGCAATCCCCGGGTGGCGGTCACCTTTTGGGAAGGCCATGAAGGCTACCAGCTCAAAGGCACGGTCACCATCGAAACCAGCGGCCCGCGCTTCGAGCAGACCGCCCGCTGGATCGACGACCTCAGCGCCAAGCTCGGGTTTCCGCTAAAATCCAAGGGGGCCGTCATCATGAAGATCGAAGCGATTTACGCGGTCGCGCCCGGCCCCGGCGCCGGCAAAAAATTGGCCTGAAAAATAGAGGAGGAGACAGACGATGGCGCAGCTTAGCTTGCCCGAGGTGGATCGAGCCCAGGTCACGATTCTGGTGGACAACTACACCGA
This sequence comes from Deltaproteobacteria bacterium, assembly GCA_021819735.1. Lineage (GTDB taxonomy): Bacteria > Desulfobacterota > Desulfobacteria > Desulfobacterales > Desulfosarcinaceae > Desulfatitalea. Next base: position 675 of record JAKAFO010000065.1, on the reverse strand, counting down.
CCTATTGCTCGCCGATACGGAACGGGTCAAACGCATGCGCGTGGTGCCGCCCAGCGCCCCCATGTCCGAACACGGCCTGGCTTACCTGGTGACCGTCCAGGCCGGAGACGCCCGGCACACCATCTTGATGGACGCCGGCATCTCGGGCACGTGCCTGAGCCACAACGCCGCCCTGATGCCCCTGAGCCTGGCCGTGAAGTTCGGCGTGGTCCAGCATACCATCGGCGATGCCGAGAGCATCGTGCTGAGCCACGGCCATTTCGACCACTTCAGCGGCCTGCCCCATTTTCTGAAACAAACGGGAAAGAAGATGCCCCTGGTGGTGCACCCCGACGCCTTCGTCGAGCGCCGGATCAAGCTCGGGCCGGAGCTTTACGTGCCCATGCCCCAACTGAAAGAAGAAGATCTGACGGCCGCCGGCGCCGTGGTCGACAAGCGCGCGGCGGCCTCCACCGTGGCCGGCGGCCTGATCGCCGTGGCGGGCAGCGTGGAACGCACCACCGACTTCGAAACCGGATCGCCGGGATTGGAAGCCAAACGCAACGGACAGTGGGGCGCCGACAGCTTCGTGGATGACCAGGCCATCGCCTTCCGCGTGAAGGACCAGGGGCTGGTGGTGCTGGGCGGCTGTTCCCATGCCGGCATCGTCAACACGGTGAAGCATTTGGCCAAGGT